>NZ_WBJY01000001.1:1519112-1838224 GCF_008831085.1 Pseudoclavibacter endophyticus | reverse complement strand
GCGCGAAGCCGGGACATGCACGTGGTCGAAGGTCGTCGAGCAGCTGCGCGTCGCGCGCATGCCGAGCGTGTCCCAGTCGTCGTGGATCGTGATGCCCGCGTCGTCGCGTCGCACGACGCCGTGCACGAGGCGGGGATGCTCGGGGTCGCTGTCATCCCGCCCGAAGACGCACAGCCTCGTCCAGACGGGCGAGAGCGAGGTGAAGATCTTGGTGCCGCTCAGGCGGTAGCCGCCATCGCCGTCCGGCTCGGCTCGCACGGTCGAGTCGAAGAGCACCGCGTCGTTGCCGGCCTCTGAGATGCCGAGCGCATAGACCTCACCGTCGACGATCTCGCGCAGCACCCAGTCCATCGACGCGTCGCCGCGCTCGTGCGTCGTGCGGGCGATGCCCGTCACGACCTGATGCATGCCGAGCGCGAGGGCGGTCGCGGGCGCCGCCGTTGCGAGGCGCTTCTGCACGTGCACGAGCTGTTCGAGCGTGAGCCCGCCACCCCCGAATTGCCGTGGAACGTGCAGCCGCAGGTACCCGAGCTCCCGCAGATCCTCGAGATCGCCGAGCGGGAAGGCGTTGTCGTCGTCGGCCGCGATTGCGCGGTCGCGCAGGGCAGCGAGCACGTCGTCGTCCAGAATGGTGCGGGGACTCGTGGCGGACATGCCTCCGAGGGTACCCCCGAGGGCGGGAGAATCATGGCGGACGCGGAGCGGTACGAGGGCGACCTCGAGGCAGCGGGCCGGCACGGCGTCGAGACCGACGACGACCGGCTTCCGGGGATCGAAGCCCCAGGCCTCTACGTCCGGCATCCGTGGCTCCGGTTCGTCGCCCTCGGCGACTCGTTCACAGAGGGCGTCGGCGACCCGGAGCCGACCTCGCCGAACGGCGTGCGCGGGTGGGCTGATCGAGTCGCCGAGGAGCTCGCGGAGGACGCCCCAGGCTTCGCGTACGCGAATCTGGCGATCCGCGGCCGGTTGCTCGACCAGATCCTTGCCGAGCAGGTGGAACCCGCTATCGCGCTGCAGCCCGACCTGATCACCATCTCGGCGGGCGGGAATGACATGATCCGGCCCGGCGCCGATCCCGACGCGATCGCAGCCAGATTCGAGCGGGGCGTCGAGCAGTTGCGCCGGACGGGCGCGACCGTGGTGATTTTCACCGGCGTCGACACGCGCTTCCAGCCCGTGTTCGCATCCATGCGGGGCAGGATCGCGATCTACAACGAAAACCTGCGTGCCGTCGCCGCCCACCACAATGCGATCGTCGCCGACCAATGGGCACTGCGGTCGATTCAGCGCCCGGCCATGTGGACCGACGACCGCCTGCACCTGAACCCGTACGGCCACCACGAGGTCGCGCGCATGGTGCTCGACGCCCTCGCCGTCCCCAACTCGCTGCGGCCCATGGCTCCCGAAGCGGTTCGTCCCTCGCGGTGGCGTGATGCGCGCGTGCGCGACATCGTGTGGGCGCGCGAGCACCTCGTGCCGTGGGTCGTTCGCCGCATCCGCCACCAGTCGTCGGGCGACCGCATCTCGGCGAAGCGGCCCTTCGCCGAGCCGCTATTCCGGCCGGGCGAGCTCGACGAGACGGTCGCGGGCGCCGTGCCGGGCGATTCCGCCCTCGAGACGGGCGGCGGGTCGAATGCACCGCAATCCCCGTCGCCGCTGTCGTCGCCGGATCAGTTCCCGCTGGATCAGTCGTCGCCGGATCAGTCATCGCCGGGCGCGTAGTCGACCCCCGGAACGATCTCATTGCCGCACACGTACGGCAGTAGCTGCAGCAGCAGCGCGGACGCATCGGCTTGCTGGTCGCGCGTGCCGTCGAGCCACACGGTGTCGAGGCGCACCTCGACCGTGCGACGCGCGCAGACCCAGCCCGCCGTCACGAGGTCGCCGGGCGAGCCGATGAGGTAGCCCTCCCCCGTCACCCCGAGCGGATTCTCGAGCTGCACGCCGCCGTCGCCGCGCCACGCCTCGAGTCGCTGCGCGCCCTCGTCGGCGGCCGTGGCGTGCGGCCGCTGCGTCACGTCGACGACGACGTGGCCGTGGATGCCGTTGACCTCGCACGTGAAGGGGTCGGCTTCCAGGTCGGTCCATTCGCCGAGCTGCGTGACGGTGTAGCCCTCGCCGAGGATGAGGTCGATCGTCTGCCGCGACACCCCGTCGCACACCCACGGCTCGGTTGGTTCGGCGGGGATCTCTTCGCTCGAGAGCGGGGAGCACGCCGCGAGCACGGTCGCGAGCAGGGTGGTGAGCCCGAGTGCCGCGGCCGTGCGTGCGATGCGGCGCGACGGTCCCGGTCCGGTTGCGGAGGGAGGCCGGCGCTGCGGCGTCACGCGCCCTCCTGCAGGGCGTAGAGCGCGACGGCGCTCGCGGCGGCGACATTGAGCGAGTCGACGCCGTGCCGCATGGGGATCATGACGGTCGCGTCGGCGTGATGCAGGGCTCGCCGCGACAGGCCGTCGCCTTCGGTGCCGAGCACAAGCGCGACCCGCTCGGGTCGGTGGGCCGCGTAGTGGCGCAGGCTCACGGCGCCATCGTCGAGGGCGAGGGCGGCGATGCTGAAGCCGTGCTCGCGCAGCACGGCGGCCGACGCGTCCCAGTGGGGCAACCGCGTCCACGGCACCTGGAGCACCGTCCCCATGCTCACGCGCACGCTGCGGCGGTAGAGGGGGTCGGCGCACCGCTCGGTCACGAGCACGGCGTCGGCACCGAGCCCGGCGGCGGCGCGAAAGGCGGCGCCCACGTTGGTGTGGTCGACGATGTCTTCAAGCACGAGCACCGTGCGCGCGTCGCGCAGCAGGTCGGCAGGCTCCGGAAGCTCGGGCCGGTGCATGCTCGCGAGGGCGCCGCGATGCATGCGGAAACCGGTGAGCTGCTCGAGCAGGGCGCTCGAGCCCACATAGACGGGGAGGTCCGGGAATGCTTCGAGCGTCGGCGCGAGGCCGTCGAGCCACTGCTCCTGCAGCAGCACGGATCGCGGCCGGTGACCGGCCGCGATCGCGCGCGCGATGACCTTCGGCGACTCGGCGAGATAGAGCCCGCCCTCGGGCTCGAGCCGGCGGCGCAGCGCGACGTCAGTGAGTCCGACGTAGTCGGAGAGGCCGGGGTACGCGGGCCGTTCGCCGTCATCGAACTCGTCGGCTCCGAGGTTGCTGATGGGAATGACGCGCACCGAACAATGTTGACAGAGACGCGTAACGTCATGGAACGGCCGCATCGCGGCGGCCGGCCCGGGCCGCCACGACCCACGATGCCCCACCGCCGCTGCCACGAAAGGACACCACGTGACCACCCCGACCGAGTCGATCGGCGAGCGCGCTGCGCGCACCCCCGAGTCGGTCGCGCGGGCCGTCGACGCCCTCGAGCGACTCATCGACGGTCGACGCGTCGCCGTGCTGACCGGTGCTGGCCTCTCGACCGATTCCGGCATCCCCGACTACCGCGGCGACGGATCGAAGCCGCGCCGCACGCCAATGACGGCGCAGCGATTCGTGAGCGACGAGGCCGACCGCAAGCGGTACTGGGCCGGCTCGGCGCTGGGGTGGAAGCGGATGCGCGACGTGCAGCCCAACGCGGGGCACGTCGCGCTCGCGCGCCTTGAGGCGGCGGGGGTCGTCGCCGGGGTGGCGACGCAGAACGTCGACTCGCTGCACCAGCGGGCGGGCACGAAGCGGCTCATCGAGCTGCACGGGCACCTGCGCACGGTCTCGTGCCTGCGGTGCGGCACGCCCGAGACCCGCGAGTCGCTTGACGCGCGCCTGCGGCAACTCAACCCGTGGCTGCCGGCCGACCTCGACGAGGTGCCATTGAACCCAGACGGTGACGCCGAGGTCGCGCGCGTCGACGAGATGGTCGTTCCCGCGTGCCTCGTGTGTGGCGGGATGCTCAAGCCCGACGTGGTCTTCTTCGGCGAGTTCGTGCGCCCAGAGAACCGCGAGGCCGCCGAGGCGCTCGTCGATGACGCCGACGTGCTCCTGTCGGTCGGGTCGAGCCTCGTCGTCAACACGGGCCGTCGTCTCATCCACCGCGCGCGCCGGGCGGACAAGCCCGTTGCGATCATCAACCGGGGCCCGACGGCCGCCGATCACGAGGCCGAGCTTCGCGTCGAGGGCGGCACGAGCGAGGTGCTCGCGGCGCTCGCGGCGCGGCTCCGGGTGCCCGCCCCGGCCCGGCCTGACCTCGCCCGGCCCGGGCAAGCCCCCGCCCCGGCCCGGCAAGACCCCGCCCCGGCCCGGCAAGACCCCGCCCCGGCCCGGCAAGACCCCGCCCCGGCCTGACCTGACCCCACCTCGCCATTCTGAGTGCACACGTCGCACGTGGCTCGAGATGAAAAGGGGCTCTCGCCGCAGTTGGTGCACTCAGAAAGGCACGCGCGCGCGCACGCACGCCGCCCCCACCCACGTACTACTGAGGGTGGCCGTCCGCGACCTCACGGCACGCCGCGAGGAGCACCTCGGCCGAGGCGTCCCAGGTGAACGCTTCGGCACGCGCGATGCAGGCCGCCGAGCGGGCGGCCCACTCGCCCGGCTCGGCGAGCGCCAGGGCGCCCGACGCGAACGACGACGGCGACGACGGGTCGGCGTAGACGGCCGCGTCTCCCCCGACCTCGCGGAAGATCGGCAGATCGCTGCACAGCACCGGCGTGCCCGCCGCCATCGCCTCGATGAGCGGCAGCCCGAAGCCCTCGTTTCGCGACGCCGTCGCGAGGGCCGTCGCCCCCGCGAGCAACTCGCGGTACTCCTCATCGCTGACCCCGTTGTGCATCTCGATCGACCCAGCTGGCGCCAGTTCGAGCAGCCTGACCCGCGTGTCGTCGTCGATGCGCGAGCACAGGTGCAGCGTCCAGCCCCGCAGCTCGTGCATCGCCCGGGCGAGCGTCTCGACGTTCTTGTAGGGCAGGAACGCGCCCATGTAGACGAGGCTGGGCCGCTCCGACGGCGCCTGGCGCGGCGCGTCGGCGCGGAAGGCGTCGTCGGGGGCGTTGCCGACGATCGGGATGGGAGCATCCGTCAACCGGTGCCGGCGCATGAGATCGCGCGTCGTCGCCGAGACCGCCGCCACCTGATCGGCGCCGCGCAGGAGCAGCCGCTGCGGCCAGAATGACAGGTGGTACAGCCGCCACAGCAGGCGGAGCACGGGCGAGAACTGCCGCGGCGGCATGCGATTCTCGTAGTAGATGAGGTCGTGGATCGTGAGGATCAGGCCGTAGCGCCGCCCGAGCTGGCCCATCGTCTGCATCGGCGAGAACACCACGTCGGGTCGCAGGGCGTTGACGCGGAGCGCGACGAGGGGTTCGAGCATGCTCGTCGGCGCCGTGACCTTCGCCCACGGCAGGTCGGGCAGCATCGCCAGCTGCGCCCGATCGCTGATGAGCATCGTGACGGGGTGCCGCTTCGCGACGGCGCGAACGAGCTCGGCAGAGAAGCGCGAGATGCCGTCGTGGCGGTCGGTGCGCACGTAGCGGCAGTCGAAGACGAGCTTCATCGCGGCGACTCCCCCGTCGATGCGGTGCTGTTGGCGTGAGCGCCCCACTCGTCGATCGCCGCGCGGATCAGTCTCGCCGCGGCGGCGGGAGTCTCGTAGTGCACGAGGTGGCCGACCCCGTCGATGACGCGCAGACTGGCCTGCGGGGCGGCCTCGGCCAGGGCAAGCTGCGCCTCGATCGGCGCGATCGCGTCGCGCGCCCCGGCGATGAGCGACGTGCCGGCGGGCAGTTGGGCGGCGTGCGCGAGCACCGAGTCGGACACCGACGCGCGGAACGCCTCGAGCAGCGTGTCGCGGTCGTGGAAGCTTGAGAAGTGGCGGTCGTGCTCGCGGTGAATCCAGGCCCGCAGGGCGCGGGAACGCGTCACCGCCATGACCTCGCTCATGACGCGCGTGATGAGCCGGTTGCGCAGCAGTGCATTGCCGAGGCCGACGGGGAGCGCGGCGCCGAGCCAGTAGTAGAGGATTGCGAGCCGAGTGCCGACCGCGGCGGTGCCCTCAAGGGCCGGGGCCGCGATCGGATTGACCAGCAGGATGCGCCTCGGTGCGAGCATCCGGACGTCCCGCGCCACGATGAGCGAGCCGAACGAGTGGCCGAGCACCACCGCGCTGCCCGCGGGATCGACGTGCTCGAGGAACGCGGCGAGCCAGGCCGCGTAGTCGTCGAGCGAGTGTCCAGCCGGAAGCGGATCGCTCTCGCCGAAGCCGGGCAGGTCGGGGGCGATGAAGCGGATGCTCTGGTTGCGATCGCCTGCCGCGTGAGGAGAGTCGGGCGCGAACTGCGCCACGACCGGAAGAAGGCCGTGGTGCGTGCCGCGGAATCCGTGAACGAGCACGATCGTCGTCGTCGCGTCGTCAGGACCGGCCTCGTACGACCAATATCGTGTTCTCGAGCCCGCGACCTGCGCGGCGGCGTCGGCGACACGCATCCGCGCGAGCCGCTCGTCGGTGGGACTGTGGATGCGCATCGTGGAAGAGTGTACGAGCGATCGGCTGGGCCGCTCGTCCCGACCGATCCGAGCACCGGAGGAACCCTCATGACCTGGGCCGAGCGCGTCGCCGTCTTCGATCTCGAGACCACGGGCGTCGACCCGACCACGTCGCGGATCGTGACGGCCTTCATCGGTCTGCTCGACGCCGACGGAGAGCTGGAGCGCGGCACCGACTGGCTCGCCGATCCGGGCGTCGAGATTCCGGAGCAGGCCGCCGTCGTGCACGGCATCACGACCGAGGTCGCTCGCGCGGAGGGAGCCCCCGCCCCGCTCGTGATCGCCGCCATCCGCGCCGGTCTCGACTGGATCGGCCGGCACGGGGTACCGCTCGTCGTCTACAACGCGCCCTACGACCTCACCCTCTTCGCCGCCGAGTGCGCGCGGCACGGCGTCGAGCCCATCTCGCTCGGCGAGCAGGTCGTCGACCCGCTCGTGATCGACAAGGCCGTCGACCGCTACCGCCGAGGGAAGCGCACGCTCGGCGACGCCTGCATCGCCTACGGCGTCGAGCTCCTCGACGCCCATACGGCCGGCGACGATGCCGTGGCCGCCGGGCGACTCGCGCAGGCGATGGCCGCCAAGTTCCCCGACGAGGTCGGGTTGCGCTCGCTCGCGGAGTTGCACCGCGCACAAATCGCGTGGTGCGACGAGCAGGCCGACGACTTCGAAACCTACATGCGGCGCGAGCGCGACCCGGCGTTCACGGCGCAGCGGGGGTGGCCGCTCCGGTGATCGGGCCGCGGCGCCCCTGAACGGTCGGCCGCAGGCTGCGCATCAGGCGTCGGCCGGCCGTGCCGTCGTCGGCGCACGGCCGGGGACGACGAAAGCGGTGGCGCATCCCGGCGATCGCAGACGGATCGGTGCGGGATGCGCCACCGCTTCGGCGACGCGCGGGTCGACTATTTCTTGCCGCCGAACTTCGCGTAGCGGTTCTTGAACTTCTCGACGCGACCGGCCGAGTCCATGATGCGCTGCTTGCCCGTGTAGAACGGGTGCGAGGCGCTCGAGATCTCGACGTCGATGACGGGGTACATGTTGCCGTCTTCCCACTCGATGGTCTTGTCGGTGATCTTGGCGGTCGAACGGGTCAGGAACTTCTCGCCCGAGGAGAGGTCGTTGAACACGACGGTGCGGTACTCGGGGTGGATGTCGCTCTTCAAGGCGGGCCTCCGGGATGTCTGGTGATCGGGTCAGCGGCGTCAGGCGGCATTCGACCGAGAATCGACGGACCGCTGAAGACGGGCAGTGCACTCGGCACGGCGCGCCGGGTGCAGGTGTCAGCGAGGTGCAGCATGCGATGCGCAGGATGCTCTAGGCACCTGCGCGTGACGCGCCGTTCGAGCGCACGGAAACCCGTGCAAGCCAAAAGTCGATGCTAGCACGGTGCGCGCCCGCGTTCGAGGGTCGTCCCTGGCGTGTCGTGCAGGGGCTCCGCTGCGCCCGGACCGGCCGGCGGGCGGACATCGGTGTCGGGCGAGCCGTCGAGCGGCAGGAGGCGCGCCCCGATCGTGCGGGCGATCGCGGTGGCGAGCTCTTCGCCGAGCCCGCGATCGCGGTTGCCGATGAGCACCTCGTGCACGAACGCCGGTAGGTCGATCGCGTCGGCGGCGCTCGGGTAGACGCGAACGAGGTCGTCGATGACGTCGACCCGGAACGGCGCGTAGATCGAGACCACGGGTTCGCCGTCCGGACGGCAGATCGACATGGCTCCGCCGCCGTCGGTCTGCTGCGCCATGAGCGGTTCGCCGCCGCGCCGCTCGATCACGCGTTCCACCATGCGCGGGATCAGCGGCTCGGCCGCCGCGATGAGCGCCTCATAGGGCATCGCTTGCCTCCTGCTCGCTTACTGACTGTCCGCTTGCTGCCTGCTCGGTGGATGCGTCGGTGTCGTCGGTGTCAACGCCCGTTTCGTCACCGGCGTCGTCACCGGCCTCGTCGCCGGCGTTGTCACCATCACCGTCGCCGCCCTCGTCAGCGTCGCCCCCGAGGTCGGCCATGACCTCGGGCCCGAGCCGGTTGAGCGCCGCCGCCGCGATGACGTCGCGCCATTCCGTGCCGAACATGACGACCGGCATCATCTCGCCGAGCCCGGCTGCCACAGCGTCCGCGCCGATGGCGCCGAGCAGCGCCGCGAGCTCGTCCGCGTTGTCCGGGTGCGGTCGCTCCCCCAGCTCGGCCACGAGCGATGGGCGCCGCCCGCTGCCGACGAACTCGACGGCGAAGTGCGCCTCGAGCGCTGCGCGGCGGCGAGCGATCGAGAAGCGGGCCACGCCCGCCGCGCCGATGAGCAGCGAAACGGGGATCGACGGGGGTCGCAGCCACGGCCAGATCGATAGGTCGGAGACGCCGTAGTCGGCGGTCGCGGAGGTGTAGAGCGGCAGCCCGATTTCGGGCAGCTCGGTGAGCGCCTCCGTGACCGCGAGCCAGCGTTCGGTCGTGGCGGCGTCGCCGGCCGGTCCGAGGTCGACGCGCAGCGAGTACGCCTCTTCAGCGCCGACGCGGCGCGGGCGGATCCGCACCTGACCGACGGCGAGCCGCCCGTCCTCCCCGCTCCCCGCGATGACGACCGACGGGCCTCGGTGCGCCCGCGCCCGGAAGAACTCGGCGACCTCGTCGCCGTCCCACGGCGTGACGACCGGCTCGCGCACGCCCCAGTCGAGCGCCGTCTCACCGAGCACCGCCTCCGCGAGGTGTCGGAGGGATGCTCCGAAAGGCGCCGCCGAGACGTTGCGGTGCCGAACGGTTGCGTTCACGACGAGCACCTCGCGTACGTCGCCGGGGTCCACGGCGATCGCCGCGTGCTCCTTCGCGAGCCGCGGTTGCTCGGCCTCCCCGTTCCTGTTCCGGCTCCCGGCGCCACGATCGCCGTCGGCGCCACCAGTGCGACTGGCACCGCCGCGGGCGCGGGGCACGGCGTCTTCGATGCGCGCGAGCCGCTGCCCCGTCGCGGCGTTGCGCAGCCCGGCCTCGGTGTGCACGACCCAGACGCCACCGAGCGTCGTGAGGGCGTCGTGCATGGCGGGCGTCAGGCGCGCATCACCTTGCGTGAGCAGCACGACGTGTCGCTGCTCGGTAGCCGAGAGGCCGAGCAGCCGGGCGCGGGCGCCGCTGAGGTGCACGATGGGGGCCGTCGACGTCGTGAGCACGAAGCCCGGCCCGATCGCGTCGATCGCGGGGCTCTCGCTCCTCGGCCGCACGGGCGCGGGCCGGTCGGGCAGGTGGTAGCCACTCGGTGCCGTCGCGTGGTCGCTCACGCGCGCAACCCTACGTGAGCATCCCATCGTGAGCGGCCCGCCGTGAGCATCGCGCCGTCACCCGCGGTCGGTAGTCTCGACGTGCTCGCCGCACCTCGACACCGGGAGTCGCTTTGTCGATCGAAGACCTCGCCGTCCATCAGCGCGCCATCGTCGACGCGTGGTGGGAGGCGATGCCCCGCAGCGGCTGGGTCATGTCGTACATCACCTGGGCCCGCGTCGTCAACGCGACGTCGCGCGACCTCATCGCCGTGCGCGACGACGGCAGCGAGGTGTACCTCGCGTTTCCCGAGCCGCTGTCCGAGCGCATCGCCGCGTACCGCGAGGCGCTGTCCGACCCCGAGGGCGGCTGGCCGATCGCGATCGAGATGCGCATGGATGCTCATGGCAGCGCCCAGATGCGCGTCGTCTGGAACGACCGCGTCTGGTTCGGTCTGCACCCGGGTGCGCCGCTGCAGCCGAACCCCGACCCGACCGTGCCCGAGGTGCCGAACGCCGAGATGTGGCGGCTCGAGCTCGAGCTCCACCCCCGCGCGGCGGATCGAGTGCCCGACTGGTGGCGATCGCTCATCGAGCTCGGCGACGCCGACAACTCGGTGCCCGGGCCATTGCAAGCGGGGCAGGCCGAGCAGACGGAGCAAGCCGGGCACTCCTCCGCCGATCCGGGCGCGGCGTCCGCCCCGGTCCCGCCGCTCGCGGTCGACGACATCGACGGCGCGCTCCGCGCTCCCGTGACGCTGCCGGCCGCCCACCGCATCATGGTCGGCGCCTGGGGCTGGGATGTCGTCTACGAGCAGGTCAACGAGACGGTCGTCGAAACCTTGCGCGGCCTCGGCGACGAGGCGCGGGGCTCGCTATTCGGCGCCGACGACGATCGGCGGCGGGATGCTGTCGACGCGGTCATCGACGCCGCCGACGACCGCGTGCGCACCGAGTTGCGTGAGGAGTGGTTCGCGGCCACGCCGATCCGCCTGCTGCGGGAGTGGAACGAACGCCACGGCCAGCCCGACCCGCAGGGCCTCGGGGCTGTCGATCCCGCGGCGCGCTTCGCCGACGAAGTCGTGCGCAGCTACCCGCTGAAGCAGGCGGAGGCACGGCTGAACGAGCTGGTGCGTGAGGTCGTCGAGCGCAACCTGCGCGATCGGCTCTTCGGCGCGGGCGCATAGCAACGGCCGCGCTCTCCCAGCGCCAGCCCGGCAGACGCCCTTCGACCGATGGGGAGTCCTCCCCACTGACAACATGCAGTCTCCCTCGTAGGCTGACCACGCCGACGAGAGGGGTCCCCATGGCCACGGGTATGTTCGGCGCCAATGTCGAGGCGCTGATGGACATCGCTCGCGACTTCGATGGGCGCTCAGAGGTACCCCGGTCGTCGGGCGGCAACGTCGAGCGAGCGATCGCCGACGTCGATTGGATCGGCAACGACGCCGACGCCTACCGCTCGTCGTGGGGCGCTTCGCTGCCCCAGCAGCTTCGCGATCTCGCCGATCTGACGTGGGACTATTCCGATCAGCTCGAACGGCATGCGCAGGAGCAGGAGGACGCGTCGAAGGCGGGCGACGGCGGCTGCCTCGAAGCGACCGGCGACTTCTTCGGCGGACTCTGGGGCGGAGCCGTCGACTTCTTCCGCGGCTTCGTGGTCGATGGACTGTGGGGCGACATCAAGGGCATCCTCGGCCTCATCGGCATGAACTTCGACGACGGCTTCTCGTGGACCTTCGGCAATTTCCTGGAGAACTGGGGCGGGCTGCTCAGCGGCCTCTCCGGCCTCATCGGGCTCGACACCGGCACGTGGAGCTTCAGCTGGGACACCTTTACGAGCTCGTGGGGCGGCATGCTCGGAGAGTTCTTCGCCGTCGACATGTGGGGTGACGACCCCTGGGGCGCGCTCGGCAAGGTCGTCTGGAACGTGGGATCCCTCTTCATCCCCGGGTACAACATCGCGAAGGTCCTCAAGTTCCTCAAGCACGCCGATGTGCCGACCCCGCACGTCGATGCCCCATCAACGCACCGCGGCGGCGACGCCGACGCGCCCACGAACCGTGGCGACGCGGACGGCCAGAGCAACCGCGGCGATTCAGACACCTCGACGACGCCGAACGCGTCCTCGACGACGCCGCCGGCGTACCGCTTCGATGATGACGGGAACATGCTCGGTCGCGGGGACACCGATCTTGCTCAGCGGACGGACATCCAGCGGGGTGACGCGTCGCTGAATCGCGACGTGACGGATCGCGGCTCGACGTTCGACCGCAACACGGTGTACGAGACGACGGATGGTCAGCGCTTCGTCACGAACGAGAACGGCCAGGTCGAGTACTCGTCGATCACGCGGACGGGTGACGACCTTTCCGGGAGCGATCGCTCCGGGATGGGCACCTCATCCCGCGACTACTGGGACCACGACCCGGGCGACCAGCGCGGACACCACAACCCCGCCTTCATGGGGGGCACGAACGACAACGTCAATCTCACCCAGCAGTCGCCCGGTGCGAACGCCGGCTCAGGTCGCGGGCTCAGCTCCGAGAATCCGCAAACGCACCAGAACATCATCGAGCAGCGCACCCAGCAATACATGCAGAACAACCCGACCGAGCCGGTCACCTGGGAGCGGCATACCGTCTATGGCCCCGACGGCCACGCAACCGGCTACAACGTTCGTGTGACCGACGACGCCGGCACTCCGATCGATGTCACGAACCGCGGCGCCGACCCGCATCTCACACCGGACGGCGACGGTTGGGTCTACATCGCCGACTAGCGTTGGTGCCGGACGTTTCGTGACTGTGCGACCGACGCCTCGCGACGGGGCGAACCATCGATCGGGAGGGCCATGGCAGGCGTAGACGGGCACAACGCACGAGACGAGGAATACCGGCGGTTGACGGTCGGGGTTCGGCAGGAGCTCCTCGCGGCGCTGCCGCCGACGAGCGAGTGGGATAACGTCAGCGTCGAATGGACGCACGTCGGCGGGACCGAGTACGTCACACCGATCAATGTGCTCGGATACGGACGGGCCTGGTCAGTCGCGACGCCGTCGGGACTCTCGTCGCGTCTGCTCGCGCTCAAGCGGTTCCTCGCGACGCCCGATCGCGGCGCGCCCGTCGCGCTCGCGGTGTTCGTATCGTCGGAGGGCGTCGACGCCGGGATCGACATGAACTTCGACCGCCGCGTGATCCTCGACACGACCGGGGCGCCCGCCTACAACCGTCCGCTCGGTGCCGAGGAGGTTCGCCCGACTCGAGACGAGTGGGTGCGAGAACTCGAACTGCACCCGCGCTCCGCCGATCGGGTCCCCGACTGGTGGCGGAGCATCCTGGCGGGCGGAGACACCGGTACCCGACCGCAGCTGCCGGACTGGTTTGGTGATCCGATGCCGCAGTCGCTCGAGGAGGCGGAATCGTCACCGCGCGTCATCCTGCCGAAATTCGAGAGGCTGCTCGAGCGCGAAGGGTACGCGGACATCGTCGACGATCTGGTCGCGGCGATCCACGCGGAGGCGCGCGCGCTCCCTGCCACCGAGCTCGACGCGATCTTCGGCCGGAACGGGCGTGCCGCGCAGACCCAAGCGCAGCAGCGCCTTGCTGAGGCCGCGACCGAAGCCATCAGCCCGCGACTTGCCGAACGCAGCGCCGACGAGGCGGCTGGGATGATTCGCTCGTGGCACAAGATCTCGCGAGCGAGCGGGCCAGATCCGGACCTCGACACGGGGGCGCAGTTGCGGGTCGCGGTCGCCGGGTTCGCGGGCCGGATCATCATGAGGCGCTTCGGCACCCTGCCCAAAGACTGGCACGTCGCCTAGCTTCGCGGGAAGACGTTCGCCGAAGCTTGCTGGGCGGCCCTAGGTCGCTCGCGCGGAGTAGCGGCCGTCTTCGTGGGCGGTGACGTGCAGGTTGACGCCGAACGTTTCGGTCAGGTTGACATCGGTGAGTGTCTCGGCGAGGGGGCCGGCCGTCACGACCGCGCCGTCGCGCAGCAGCATCCCGTGCGTGATGCCGACGGGGATCTCCTCGACGTGGTGCGTCACCATCACGACCGCCGGCGCGTAGGGACTCGATGCGTAGGACGCGAGTGAGCGCAGCAGGCGTTCGCGCGCGCCCAGGTCGAGCGAGGCGCTCGGCTCGTCGAGCAGCAGTACCTCGGGGTCGGTCATGATGGCGCGGGCGATCTGCACGCGCTTGCGCTCACCGTCGGAAAGCGTGCCGAAGGTGCGCTCCGCGAACTCCTCGAGGTGCCAGTCGTAGAGCACGTCGTGCGCTCGCTTCAGGTCGGCGTCCTCGTAGGACTCGTTCCAGCGGCCCGACACGGCGTACGAGGCCGTCATGACGGTGTCGAGCACGGTTTCGCTGCCAGGAATGCGCCGGTCGGTGGCGGTCGACGCGAAGCCGATACGCGGGCGCAGCTCGAAGACATCGGTGCGGCCGAGCTGCTCGCCGAGCACCGTCACGGTACCCCGGGTGGGATGCAACTGCGCCGCCGCGAGCGCCAGCAGCGTCGACTTGCCTGCGCCGTTCGGACCCAGCACGACCCAGCGCTGCGAAGCGTCGACCTCCCACGTCACCCCGTCGAGGATGGGACGCGTGTTGCGGACAACGGAAACGTCGGAGAGCGACAGCACATCAGCCATGACGGAAAGGGTAACGACGCCGACCCGTGCGACACGAGCGGCGCGCGGTGCTCAGCCCACGAGATCGCGATAGACGGCCTGCACGTCGGCCGAGATTCGCGACCACGTGAATTCCGTCTCGACGCGCGCCCGGCCCGCCTCGCCGTAGCGGCGGGCGCGTTCGGGATCGCTGACGACCTCGGTGAGGGTCGCCGCCAGGTCGTTCACGAATCGGTCGGGATCGATGGGGGTGCCCGTGCCGTCCTGCACCTGCTCGATCGGCACGATGCGGCCGGTGACGCCGTCATCGACGACCTCGGGGATGCCACCGGTGCCAGACCCCACGACGGCGACGCCGCACGCCATGGCCTCGAGGTTCACGATGCCGAGCGGCTCGTACACCGACGGGCAGACGAACACGGTCGAGGCGCTCAGCGCGGTCATGATCTCGGGTCGCGACAGGTGCCGGCTCAGCCACACGACGCCGTCGCGCTCGCCGCGAAGCTCCTCGACGAGGCCGGTCACCTCGCGTTCGATCTCGGGCGTGTCGGGTGCGCCCGCGCACAGGATTAGCTGTACCTCCGGCGGCAGCTGCCGAGCCGCGCGCAGCAGGTACGGCAATCCCTTCTGGCGCGTGATGCGGCCAACGAACACGACGGCCGGCCGGTCGGGGTCGATGCCAAGCTGGCGGGCTTCGTCTGGCTTGTCGCGCCGGCTCCAGACGTCGAGGTCGATGCCGTTGTACACCGTGACGACCTTCTCCGGATCGAGATTGGGGTAGGCGCGCAGGATGTCGGCCCGCATGCCGTTGCTGACGGCGATGACGCGGTCCGCGTGCTCGTAGCTGACCTGCTCCATCCAGCTCGAGAGCCGGTAGCCGCCGCCCAGTTGCTCCGCCTTCCACGGGCGCAGCGGCTCGAGCGAGTGCGCCGTGATGACGTGCGGCATGCCGTGGAGGAGCTTTGCGACGTGCCCCGCGGTGTTCGCGTACCAGGTGTGCGAGTGCACGAGGTCGGCCCCGCCGCAGTCGTTCGCGATCTCTAGGTCGGCCCCGAGGAACCCGAGGGCCGGGTTCGACTCGCGCAGCGGCTCCGGCGTCTCGTACGCGAAGGTGCTCGGCTCATCGCGTGGCTCGCCGAAGCAACGCACGACGACGTCGATGTCGCGTCGCATGGCCTTCACAAGCTCTGTGACATGCACCCCCGCTCCCCCATAGACGGCGGGCGGGTACTCGCGGGTGATGACATCGATGCGCACGGCAGCCACGCTAGTCCAGCCTCATGTTCAACCTCTAGGGTGGCGGCATGGCGCAAAAGAAGATCTTCGGAATCGTCCTAGCTGGTGGCGAGGGCAAGCGCCTGATGCCGCTGACCGCCGACCGCGCGAAGCCAGCGGTCCCATTCGCCGGGCAGTACCGACTGATCGATTTCGCCCTCTCGAACCTGGTCAACTCGGGCCTGACGAAGATCGTCGTGCTCACGCAGTACAAGTCCCACTCGCTCGACCGCCACGTGTCCGAGACGTGGCGTCTCCCGGCCATGCTGAACTCGTATGTGGCCTCGGTGCCCGCCCAGCAGCGCCTGGGAAAGCGATGGTTCTCAGGCTCGGCCGATGCGATTCGGCAGAGCCTGAATCTCATTTATGACGAGAAGCCCGACATCGTGGTCGTGGTCGGCGCCGACCACGTCTACCGCATGGACTTCGCCCAGATGGTCGACTCGCACATCGAGTCCGGCTACGGCGCGACCGTCGCCGCGATTCGCCAGCCGCTCGAGATGTCGACGTCGTTCGGCGTCATCGACATCGACCCCGACAATCCCCTGCACATCCGCGACTTCCTCGAGAAGCCGGAGAACGTGACCGGCCTGCCAGACTCGCCGGGCGAGATTCTCGCGTCGATGGGCAACTACGTGTTCGACGCGGACGCCCTCGTCGAGGCGGTCGTGCGCGACTCCGAGAATGAAGGCTCATCGCACGACATGGGCGGTGACGTCATCCCCGGCTTCGTGTCGCGAGACGACTGCGGCGTCTACGACCTGAGCCGCAACGAGGTGCCGGGCTCGACGCCGCGGGACCGCTACTACTGGCGGGACGTCGGAACCCTCGACTCCTTCTTCGACGCTCACATGGACCTGATCTCGACGCTGCCGGTCTTCAACCTCTACAACGACCGGTGGCCCATCTACTCGCAGCAGCTCAACTCGCCGCCGGCGAAGTTCGTGCGCGACGGCCGGGGCACGACGGGCACCATGATCGACTCGATCATCTCGCTCGGCGCAGTCATCTCCGGCGCCCACGTCGAGCGATCGGTGCTCGGCCCGTGGTCCCGAATCGACTCAGGATCCCTCGTCGCCGACTCCATCCTCTTCGACCGCGTCAACGTGAAGGCGGGCGCCGTCGTACGCCGCGCGATCCTCGACAAGAACGTCATCGTGTGCGAGGGCGCCTCGATCGGTCTTGACCGTGAGCACGACCTGCGCCGCGGGTTCACCGTGACCGAATCGGGCATCACCGTCGTCGAGAAGAACCGCGTCGTCGAGGCATGACGGGCTCGCAGCATCCGGGAACCGGGCTGCCGGGAACCACACTGCCGACACGGCCCGCGAACAGTGCCCCGCCACGCACGACGACGCTGCCGGCGCTCGTCGTCATGGACGTCGACTCGACGCTGATCGAGAACGAGGTCATCGAGCTCGTCGCTGACTACGCGGGCGTCACCGCTGAGGTGGCCCGCGTCACGGAGCAGGCGATGCGTGGTGAGCTCGACTTCGAAGGGTCGCTGCGCGCCCGAGTTGCACTGCTCGAGGGCGTGACACTCGAGCAGGTCGGAGAGGTGCGGCGGCGCATCACGGTCAGCCACGGCGCCCGCGAGCTCATCGACGGTGTACAGGCGGCAGGCGGGCGCGTGTGCGCCGTGTCCGGTGGTTTCCATGAGGTGCTCGACCCGCTTGCGGCCGACCTCGGGCTCGACAACTGGCGCGCCAACCGCTTCGAGGCGGTCGACGGTGTGCTCACCGGCCGCGTGTCGGGGCCGATCGTCGGCCGCGAGGCCAAGCGCGACACGCTCCTCCAGTGGGCGCGCGAGTACGGCATCGACCCCCGCGCCACGGTCGCGATCGGCGACGGCGCCAACGACCTCGGGATGATGGAGGTCGCGGGCCTCTCGGTCGCCTTCTGTGCCAAGCCGATCGTCCGAGAACGGGCCTCCGTGTCGATCACCGAGCGCGACCTCTCGCGCGTGCTGCCGCTGCTCGGCCTTCGCGGCTGAGCGGCCAGAGGGCTAGGGGAGCTCAGGGCCAGAGGCTGACGAGGTCGATGAGTGCTGGCGACGCGGCGCAGTCCGTGAGTAGAGCGGCGGCGTCGGCGAGAAGGACGAAGGAGATCACGGTGCTGTTTCGTATGCCGCCAGCATGACGGGCCAGGGTGAGCGCCGCATTGGGCGCCCATGACGGAGCTCTTATTCTGCCGTGTCGACCTCGTGCCACGACCTCGCGAGTTGCCACAGCGCATCCTGGAACGCCTCGTCCGGCTGCTCGCCACACCGGTTCAGCGACAGCGAGTACGACTCCCCGGTCGACAGCGTGTAGCCGACGTAGCCGGATCCGGACCCGGGCGGGCACGGGCTCGCCTCGTCCGTCTCGACCTCGTAGTCGCCGACGATGAAGTACTGCGACAGCAGGTCGCGGAGCGCGGCAATGCGCTGCGGGTCGTCGGAGGAGAACACCGAGTCGTCGAAGTCCGGCGTCGACTCGTAGAGCCGGTACTCGAGGCCGACGATCGTCAGATCGTCGGGCGAGGCCGTCGCCGTCGGCCGGCCGTCGTCGTTAGTTCCCTGGCCCGCGGCCTGCGCGCATGCGGCCAGGGCCGCGACGGACATCACGACGACGACGCCAGCGAGGAACGCGCGGATCGACCAGGAGAGCATGCGGTGGAGCGTCATGTCCCGACCATACGGCCGGTCCTGCGCGGCGGCGTCGCACGTCGGTGTCACCGGGGCTCCGCCCGGTGGATGAGTGCCCCTCCCCCGTGCGCCACCCGGTTACGAGCGCGGCGAGTTCGGCCTCGAAGGTCGTCTCCCCCTCGCACGAGTTCGCCATGATCGACACCGCGTCGGTCTCGTACGTCACCAGGTCGTCAGGCCGCCCTCGCAGTCGACGTGGTCGAACAGGCGCCGACGACACCGTATGCCGCGAGCAACTCTCGGAGCGCCAGGATGTCCGCCGGGTCGGCCGAGGCACAGCCCGCGAGCGTGACGGCGGCGAACGCGAGCCCCACTGCGGCCGCGACCGGGATCGCGAACCGACGCCCACCCGGGACGAGGCGCGGAGCGGGCGCCGTGCCCCGAGCATCCGAGCCATCGTCAGTGCCCCATGCCGAGACGGCCGTCGACCGGGATCACGGCGCCGGAGATGTAACGCGCGTCGTCGCCGGCGAGCCATGCCATGACCTTGGCGACCTCGTCGACGCGCCCGAAGCGGCCGGCCGGGACCGCGCCGAGGTACTCGGCCCGCGTCTTTTCCGGCAGCGTGGCCGTCACGTCGGTCTCGATACGAGGGCTCAGGGCCAGAGGCTGACGAGGTCGATGAGCTCCTGCTCGAAGGCGTTCGGGCTGCAGACCTCGATCTCGATTTCGAGCTCGCCGCCGTTCTCGAGGCTCGCGTCGACGTCGACCTCCCAGTCGTCGTCGCAGTCGTCGTCGCGGTCGTAGTCGCCGACGACGCCGTGGCGCTCGAGCAGTGCCGTCAGGTCGGCGATGTGGGCCGGGTCGGTGGTCGTGCGATCGTCGTCGTCATCGGGCTGCCCCGGCGCGTCGATCTCGTAGTCGATCGAGACGATCGGTGAGGGCAGCGCGCCCTCCCCGGTTCCGCCGCTCCCACCGGCACCGGCGGTGCTCGCTCCGTCGGTCGAGCTTGGCATCGACGCGGCGGGCATCGTCTGCGACGGCGTCGAAGCGCCTGGCGTGGCGGGGGTGTCGATCGTGAGGCCCGGTGATTCGCTTGCCGGGCCAGGCGACTCGGCGCAGCCCGTCAGGAGGGCGGCGGCGCCGGCGAGGGCGATGAAGGCGGCTGTGCTGCTGTTTCGCATGCCTTCAGCATGACGCGTCAGCGTGAGGCCGACATGGGGCGCGGATGAGCCCGTTCTCATTGGAGCGTTTCGGCCTGGCGACATCGGAGGGATCGACCGCGGGAGCGCCTAGACCCCCGTGCGCCAGCCCGTGACGAGCGCCGCGAGTTCGGATTCGAATGCCGTCTCGCCCTCGCATGAGTTCGCCGTGATCGTCACCTCGTCGGCTGCATCGGTCTCGTACGTCACCCAGGTCGTCAGGCCGCCCTCGCAGTCACTGTGGTCGAACCTGAAGTCGCCCGTGATGCCGTACTCGGCGAGCACCTCGCGCAGCTCTTCGATGTCGTCGGGATCATCGGTCGTGTGCGCCGACTGGTCGAAATCGGGCAGTGCCTGAGACTGCTGCCACGTGAGCGACGCGATCTCGGGCACCTCGTCGATGGGCACCGGCGTCATGCCGCTATCGGCGGTCGGGCCCGGGCTCGTCGTCGGATCGATCGTGGGCTCGGGATCGGCCGAGGCGCAGCCCGCGAGGGTGAGGGCGGCAAGCACGAGCCCCACTGCGGCCGCGACCGGGACCGTGAGCCGGCGCCCGCCCCGGGACGAGGCGCGGACCGGGTGTCGTGCCCTGAGCGTCCGGGTCATCGTCAGTGCCCCATGCCGAGGCCGCCGTCGACCGGGATAACCGCCCCGGAGATGTAGCCGGCGTCGTCGCCGGACAGCCAGGCGGTCACCTTGGCGACCTCGTCGACCCGACCGAACCGGCCGGCCGGGATCGCCCCGAGGTACTCGGCCTGCGTCTTCTCTGGCAGCGCGGCCGTCATATCGGTCTCGATGAAGCCGGGCGCGACCACGTTGGCCGTGATGCCTCGGCCGCCGAGCTCGCGCGTCAGCGAGCGGGCGATGCCGACGAGCCCCGACTTCGCCGCCGCGTAGTTGACCTGACCCGGCGAACCGTAGAGCCCCACGACCGATGAGATGAGCACTACCCGGCCGAATCTCGCCTTCAGCATGCCCTTGGACGCGCGCTTGATGACGCGGAAGACGCCAGTGAGGTTGGTGTCGATGACCTGCCCGAAGTCGTCCTCCGTCATGCGCAGCAGCAGGGCGTCCTTCGTGATGCCGGCATTCGCGACGAGCACCTCGATGGGGCCGAGCGCCGCCTCGACCTCGCTGAACGCGCGGTCGATGGTCGCCGCGTCGGTGACATCGGCCTGCACCGTGAGCGCACCGTCCGGCCCGCCGTCACCCGAGCGCGACGTCACGGCCACTCGATGACCGTCGGCGATGAACTGTTCGGCGATGGCGCGGCCGATGCCGCGATTTCCGCCGGTGACGAGAACGGTGCGAGTGGTCATATGGCTCCTTGACGGCATGGCCAGGTCGCTGACGGCATGGACCCGGGTCGACGGCACGCGACTGGGCGCGAAATCAACATCCTATGGGTGGCGGGCCTCGAACGACCATGGGTGGGAGTATCCTGATGGGCAGATACCAGGAGGCCCGACCGTGGCGAGGACACACGCGACGAACATCACGTCGATGCCGCAAAGCATCGAAGATGAACGCCGCTCACGCATGGTCAAATACCTCATCCTCATGGGCATCCGCGCCGCCTGTCTCATCGCGCTCATCTGGGTCCGGGGGCCATGGATGCTCGTGGTCGGCGCCGGCGCGATCTTCCTGCCGTACTTCGCGGTCGTGTTGGCCAACGCGGTCACGCCACGCCGCCGCCCGAAAGTCGACCGACCTAACGTCATCACCCCGCTGCACGCGCCGCGCGAATCCGATCGGGACGAGTCGGAGCGGCAGGCATCGTGAGTGAATTCGACCTCCTCTCTCGACTGCGCGCGGGCAAGCCGGCCTTCGACGAGCCCGTCTGCTCGAGAGCCGACTGCACGGAAGCGGCGACCCACCGGGTGGAGTGGCGCAACCCGCGCATCCACGAGGCGGGGCGCATCAAGATCTGGCTCGCCTGCGATGACCACCTCGAGTTCCTCAGCGGCTTCCTCCGGGCCCGCGACTTCCCCGTCCGGGTGCATCGCGTCGGCGACGACCTCGACGAGGCCCCGGTTCGATGAGCGGTGCTGGCAAGTGGAGGTTTGCGCTCACACGCCGATGGTTCGGGTACCTCGGCTTCGTCATCGTGTTCGCGATCGCGTGCGGGTTCCTGAGCCACTGGCAGTTCGATCGGCGCGACGAGCGGGTCGCCGCGAACCAGCACATCGAGCAGAACTACGACGCGGCTCCGGTGTCGCTCGATACGGCACTCCCCCGCCTCGACGCGTGGGATGACGGCGAGACCTGGCAGCCCGTCGTCCTGCACGGGCGATACCTTCCCGACGAGCAGGTGCTCGCGAGGGCCCGCCCGATGGACGGGATGCCGGGCTTCGAGATCCTGGTGCCGTTCGAGACGACCGACGGCACGATCTTCATCGTCAACCGCGGCTGGCTGCAGACGGGCAACGAGCAGGACCTGCCGGACGAGATTCCCCAGGCTCCGAGTGCCGAGATGACCGTCGTGGCACGCCTGCAGCCGGGCGAGCCCCAGGTGCCCGGCCGAACGGCCCCCGAGGGACAGATCGCGACGATCCACCTGCCGACCTTCGCTGATCGGCTCGGCGAGGACCGCGTCTACACGGGCGCGTACGGCCTCCTGGCCGCCGAGGAGCCACCGGCGCCCGCGGGAAAGCTGCCCACGAAGCCGGCCCTCGACGAGGGAAACCACCTGTCGTATGCGTTCCAGTGGATCATCTTCGCGGTCATCGCCGCGATAGGTCTGGTGTGGGGCGTCCGCAACGAATACCGCCACCGCAATCCCGACGACCCGGAGGTCAGGGCGGCCAGGGAGCGCGCTCTGGAGCGGGCCAGGCGCCGCGGCCCGACCGATGCCGACGAAGAGGATGCGCTGCTCGACGAGGTCGAGCGGGTGCGGTAGCCGCCAGAGCGACACGCCCGCGCGGTAGGGAGCGCGCCCGTGAGTGGACAGTTGTGCCCGGAATGGCGCGCCAATCCGGGCACAACTGCCCAGCCGGGGCGATGCGTGAACACGCCCGGGCGTGTCCGCTCACGGTGCCGTCGCCGACTGGCGGCGACGGCACCGCGGCGCCGACTACGCTCGCCGGCGTCGGGCGAGGAACAGCGCGACGCCGGCGACGAGCAGGGCGCCCGCCACGGCGACGAACGGGGCGACGGAATCTCCGCCGGTCGCGGCGAGGTCGTCACTGTCGGCCGACGGGCCTGCCGTCTGGCCAGGCTCGCCCGTCGCACCGGGGTCGCCAGTCGCACCGGGGTCGCCCGTCTCACCGGGCTGCTCCGACTCGCCGGGTCGGCCAGGCCCGTCGGTTTCCCCAGGCCCATCGGTCTCGCCGGGCCCGTCCGTTCCGTCCGTCGGCGTCGGCGTCGGCGCGCCAGTCACGGTCACGGTCGCCGTGCCGCTCGCCGTCGTGTACTCCTCGCCGTCAATGACGCTCACGAACACGGCGCGGTACTGCGTTGTCGTGGCAGGCGCGACTTCGATGGTCGCCGATGCGGTGAGGTCAGCGTTGATGGCCTTGCCCGGATCGTCGAGTGGCGCCCACTCGCCGCCGGGTGTTCGCGACTCCCAGCGCACATCGGCCGCCGGAACCGCCCAGGCGCTCGCGTCCAGCGTCGTGGCGTCGCCGTACTCGAGCGTCGAGGGCTCAGGCGAGGTCAGCACGCGGGGCGCTTGCCAGCGACCGATGACGACGATCGGGCTCGGCTCGCCCGCGCCGCTGACGCCGTAGATAAGGCCGCGGGCGGGCTCGACGGCGATCGAGCGCAGGTCCTGCCCGAACTCGGCGTCGTCTTCGCGCGTCACTTCACCCGTGCGCACGTCGACGACGCTGATGCCGCCCGACGTCTCGCCCGCGTGGCTGACGTACGCGAGCCCGGCATCCACGTCGATATCGACGCCGCTCGCGCCGGCCTCGAGCGCGATCACGTCGATCTGGGTCGGTTCTGCGCCCCTGGACGAGATGATGTGAAGGTCGCTCCGCTCACCGTCATCGACCACGACGTAGAGGTTGCCCGTGGCCTCGTCGATGCGCAGGCTGCGGATTCCCGGGGCGACCGGAATTTGCCCCGCCAGCGCGCCGGCGTCGACGTCGACGGCCGCGATGGCGCCGATGTCCAGGGCGAAGTACGCCATGGCGCTGCCACCGTCGACGCCGGCACCCACGATGCGCGAGGGCATCGGGATGTGGTCGTCGAGGTATGGGGTACCGAACGATGACGGGTTCGTCGAGTAGCCGTTGGCGCCGAAGCCGGTCTGCTCGTCGCCGAAACCGATGACGAGCAGCCCACCCTCCGCCGAGCTGTACGACATCGCGGTCACCGGGGCGCCCACCTCGAACGAGCGGACGACCTCGTCGGTATCGACGTCGATGGCCTCGATACGGCCGGCCTCGGTGCTGCGGGCGACGTAGAGGACGCCGTTGGCGGGGTCGAACGCGCTGGCGGCAAGCTCGGCGGGCGCGGTCGCGTCGAGCGAGCCGACGACACTGTGCCCCAGCGGGGCGTCAGCGGGCTCCTGGGCTGGCTCCTCCTCGATCGGCTCCTCAGGGTCGACCGGCGTGGGCGCGTCGTCCTCACCGGGAACCGCGACACCGTCCTCCGTGACGTACTTCGTGCCGTCGTCGCGCTTCGTGATGGTGAAGGCGTCGAGCACGCCGCCGACGGGAACATCCGTCGTCGACGCTTCCTCGCCGTTCCACTTTGCGGCGACGACCGATTCATAGCGCAGCGTGTCACCGTCGACCGTGACGCCCTGGAAGGTGGACGTTTGTCCCGCGCGCGCGACCTGCGTTGCGCCATTCTGGGTCCACACGTTGTGGCCTTCGGGCTGCTGGTCGTAGTACTTCGGGCCGGCGACCGACACGGCGTAGACGGGGCCGGTGGTTACGCCCGGCGTGCTCGTGGCGTCGGTGTTCACGTAGCCGCGGGCGTACGTGTGGTCGTGCCCCATGAGCACGAGGTCGATGTTGCGGCTTTGGAACACGGGCAGCCACGCCTCGCGCAGGTCACGCTCATCACGGCCGATCGCGGTCGAGAAGACCGGCTGGTGGAAGGTCGCGACCGACCACTTGCCGGGATTCGTCGCGAGCACCTCGTCGAGCCACTGACCCTGCATGTCGATCCACAGCTGCGTGGGGTTGGGACAACCGATGAGGCACGCGGGCAGATTGTCCGGCGTGAACAGGTCACGAGCCTGGCTGCGGCTCGCGTTGAGGGTGATGAACCGCACACCCTGGTAGTCGATGAAGTAGGCCGTCTCGTCGATCACCTCGGCCATGTGGGCGAGGTAGGCCGCCTCCTGGCGCTCAGCGGCGGTCGTGCCCTCATTGCCCGACCAGGTGGGGCCGTTCGGCGGGTACTCGAAGTTGCTCTTCCAGTGGCGCAGGAACGAGTCGTCGCTGTACTCGTGGTTGCCCGGCGCGGCGATCACGTTCGTCGTCTGCGTGTAGCCGTCCATGCCGTCGAACCACTCTGTCCACTCCCCCATGTTGGAGTGATTGATGAGATCGCCCGCGTTGACGGTGCCGACCGCGTCGGGGTAGTGCTCGTAGGCGGCTTCGACGACCGGGCGCCAGGTGGTATCGAGCTCGTTCTGGGCGTCACCGAAGTAGAGGAACGTGAACGGGTCGGCCGATGCCGAGGCGGTCGTGAACCGCCACGTCTCGCTCTGAGCGTCGGCGTTGCCGACGTAGTACTCGTACTCGGTGGCGGGCGTCAGGTCGTGCACGGTGACCGAATGCGTCCGCACGGGCACGCCGTCCTCACCGTCGAGCGGCTCATTCGTGTAGCCCTCGTGCACCTGCCAGTCGTCGCTGCTGCCGGCGGGGCGGAGGTGGACAGCGCCATCGATCACGTCGGCGCCCGTGCGCCACGTGAACGACTGGCCGGTCGAGGGGTCCTGCGGAGGAGTGAGGACCAGGTGGTCGGGCTGTGCGTCGTCGGCCGTTTCGGCCGCCGCGGCGGGCAGTGCCGTGCCGAGGAACAGCCCTGCGGCCACAGGAACGGCCAGCAGCGCCGCGCCAGCGCGTCGGAGTTGAGTTGAGGACATTCTGGCGATCTCCCGAGCAGTGGAGGAAGGGAAGGGTCCTGTGCACCTTCCCGGTCGCCGATGTCCGCTGGACGGTTCCCCGGTGAACCCGACATGAACCGGATGCGCGTGGCGCCCGCGAGCGCGCCGCGCGCCACCGGCAGCGTCACGTCTGAAATGCGCTGCAGCGGCTCGCGAGCACGCTCGCTAGTTCATGGCGATGAGATCGGCGTAGTCCGGGTTCCAGTGGTCCTCGACGCCGTCCGGCATGATGAGCACGCGTTCGGGATGCAGCGCCTCGACCGCGCCCTCATCGTGGCTGACGAGCACGACCGATCCCTCGTAGTGGCTCAGCGCGTCGAGGATCTGCTCGCGGCTCGCGGGATCGAGGTTGTTCGTCGGCTCGTCGAGCAGCAGCACGTTTGCGCTCGACACCACGAGCATGGCGAGCGCGAGGCGCGTCTTCTCGCCGCCGGAGAGCACACCGGCGGCCTTGTGCACGTCGTCGCCCGTGAAGAGGAACGAGCCGAGCACCTTGCGCGCCTCGGTCTCGGTGAGGTGCGACGAGACGCTCACCATGTTCTGCAGCACGCTCCGTCCGACGTCGAGCGTCTCGTGCTCCTGGGCGTAGTAGCCGATCTTCAGGCCGTGGCCCGGCTCGATCTGCCCCGTGTCGGGGTCATCGACGCCGGCGAGCATCCGCAGCAGCGTCGTCTTGCCCGCGCCGTTGAGGCCCAGGATCACGACGCGGCTGCCGCGGTCGATGGCGAGGTCGACCGATGCGAAGATCTCGAGCGAGCCGTACGACTTCGAGAGGTTGCTCGCGCGCAGGGGGGTGCGGCCGCAGGGCGCCGGGGTCGGAAAGCGCAGCTTCGCGACCCGGTCGGCCTGACGAACGTCCTCGAGGCCGGAGAGCATCTTCTCGGCGCGGCGCTGCATCTGGTGCGCGGCGGTCGCCTTCGTGGCCTTCGCGCCGAACTTGGCGGCCTGCTGCTGCAGCACGGTCGCCTTCTTCTCGATGTTCGCGCGCTCCTTCTTGCGGCGCTCCTCGTCGGCCTCGCGCTGGCGCAGGTAGTGCTTCCACCCCATGTTGTAGATGTCGATGGCCTGCCGATTCGCGTCGAGGTAGAACACGCGGTTCACCGTCTCGCCCACGAGCTCGACATCGTGCGAGATCACGATGAGCCCGCCCGAGTAGCCCTTGAGGAACTCGCGCAACCACGAGACCGAGTCGGCGTCGAGGTGGTTCGTCGGCTCGTCGAGCAACATCGTGTCGGCGCCCGAGAACAGGATGCGCGCGAGCTCGATGCGGCGCCGCTGGCCGCCCGAGAGCGTCTTCAACGGCTGGTCGAGGATGCGGTCGGGCAGCGCGAGGTTGCTCGAGATTGCGGCCGCCTCCGCCTCGGCCGCATAGCCGCCGAGCGCGTGGAACCGGTCGTCGGCCCGCCCGTACGCCTTCATGGCACGATCGCGCTCGGCGTCGGTCGCGGCCTCCGCCATGGCCTCGCCGGCCTTGAGCATCTGATCGCGCGCCTCGCCGAGGCCGCGCGCGTCCAGGATGCGCGTGCGCGCCGTCATCTCCGGGTCGCCGGTGCGGGGATCCTGCGGGAGGTAGCCGATCTCGCCCCCGCGGTCGATCGTGCCGCCCGAGGGAACGCCCTCGCCGGCGAGCACCTTCGTCATGGTCGTCTTGCCGGCGCCGTTGCGGCCGACGAGCCCGATCTTGTCGCCGTCGGCGACGCGGAAGTTCACGCCCGACATGAGCGTGCGCGCGCCCACGGTGATCTCGAGGTCATGAACGGCCAGCACGGAAACTCCTCGTGGACGACTGGTCTCGCGCGAAGGCGCGGTGACGGGCTGACGGTGAACGGCGCTGCGCGGTCGCCTTCGGAATGGCGACGCGCAACCTCCCTAGTCTACGGCAGGAGGGTTGGGCTCGGCGTCGTGAGCCAGCGCACCGTCGAGGAGCAACCGCAGGCCCTCGAGGAACTCGGCGCGCTCGTCGGCGGGCGAGCGCTCGATGAGCTCGAGCCGCTCGGCGAAGCGACGCTGCTGCCAGTGCTGCGTGTGGCCGAGCAGGTACGTCGTGATGGTGCGCGCGGCGATGGCATCGCGTTCCGTCGCCCGTCCGCCGTTGACGAGCGCGGCGCGGATCGCGTCGTCGGGACGGCGGTCCCCCAGGTCAAGCGCGAGCGTGCTCGCGACCACCTCCGCGCCGTCGGTCGTGGCCAACAGCGCCTCTCGCAGCGTGAGGGCGGCCGTCTCGGCACGCTCGCGGCGCGGCTGGCCGCTCGCCGCGGCAGCAACGCTCCGGTCCGGAGGTTCCGCCCGTTCGAGGATCGAGTCGGCGACCGCGGCCAGGATCGCCTGTTTGTTGGGGAAATGCCAGTAGAGCGCGCTCGGCTGTACGCCGAGGGTCGTCGCGAGGTTGCGCATCGTGAGGCCGGCAAGGCCGCCCTCATCGAGCAGGCGTTCCGCGACGGTGACCACGTCGACGCGCGACCGGCGGGTCTCCGAGTGCGGCGTGCGCGCTGATCGTGTGGGCATCGTGCTCGTAAGCGTAGGTGTTCGCGAGCGTCCGTGCTCGGCGGTGTATAGAGTGTTGGCACGCACCTGAACACTGTTCAGGTGCGTCCGCCCTGCAGCCGCCGTGGGCGGCCCGCCAGAACCGAATGAGACCCGACCGACGTGACTGCAGCATCCGCCCCATCGACTCCAACCCGTTCGCCCCGACGCCGGCGCAGCTTCGAGGCGAGCGACCTCACCCGCATCGCCGTCTTCGCCGCCCTGATCGCCGTGCTCGGGCTTCCGGGTCCGATTCCGCTGTTCGGCGGGGCCGTGCCGATCACCGCGCAGACGCTCGGCGTCATGCTCGCGGGAGCCGTGCTCGGCCCGTGGCGCGGCGCCGCGTCGATCGCGACCGTGCAGGTGCTCGTCGCCGTCGGCCTGCCGATCCTCTCCGGCGGCCGCGGCGGCCTCGGCGTGTTCGTCGGACCGACCGCCGGGTACTTCATCGGCTGGCTGGTCGGCGCCATCGTCATCGGACTCATCGCACGCGCCGGGTCGACGAGGCCGCGATGGTGGCGCACGGCGATCGCGGGCGTCGTCGGCGGCATCGGCGTCATCTACCTGTTCGGCATCCCCGTGCAGTCGCTCGTCACGGGACTCGGACTCGGCGAGACCGCGCTGTCGTCGCTCGTCTTCCTGCCGGGCGACCTCGTGAAGGTCGTCGTCACCGTCGTCGTCGTGCAGGCCCTCTGGCGCGCCTATCCGCGGGCGTTCGGCGAGGTCGCACCGAGCGCCGCCCGCGGCGCGGGCGCGCGCGAGCGCAGCGGCACGACCCCTGGTGGCCACGACCCGGGTCCACGCGGCGAGGCGCGGGTGTGACGGCGGGCCTGCTTCGCCTCGACGCGAGGGAGCTCGGGCTCACGGTCGGCGAGGCGACGATCCTGCGGGATGTCACGGCCTCGGTCGAGGCGGCCAGTATCGCCGTCATCGGCGCGAACGGGTCGGGCAAGACGACGTTCGCGCGCCTCGCGACAGGTCTCGTTGCGCCGACGCGGGGTTCGCTTCGCGTGGCGGGCTTCGACGCGGTGGATGATGCAGCGTCGTTGCGACGCGCGAGCGGACTGCTGTTCAGCAATCCCGACGTGCAGATCATCATGCCGACCGTGGCCGAAGACGTCGCTTTCACGCTCAAGGGACGCGGCGTTCACCGGCGCGAGATCCCGGTGCGTGTCGACGACGCCCTCGCCCGTGTCGGGATCACCGAGCTGCGAGACGCAGCGGCGCACACCCTCTCGGGCGGGCAGAAGCAGCTGCTCGCCGTTGCCGCGGTGCTCGTCGCCGAGCCGACCTTCCTCGTGGCCGACGAGCCCACCGCCTATCTCGACGGCGCGAACGCCAGACGGATCGCGCGCCTGCTGCTCGACCCGGCCACGCCACCCGTCGTACTCGTAACCCACGACCTGGCCCTCGCGGCCCGCTGCGACGTCGCACTGCGCTTCCGCGGCGGCACCCTCGCCTCGGTCGGCGACCCCGCCGCCGAGATCGCCGCCTACGAGGCGGAACTCGATTCGATCGACGCCCACCAGCATCCTGACCGTGGCGGAGACGGCGGCGGCCCGTGATCGCCCTCTACCGGGCCGGCACCTCGCCGCTCCACCGCTCCCCCGCGTGGGTCAAGCTGGCTGGTCTCGCGGCGATCGCGGTCGCGATCTCGTTCTTCGGTGCGTGGTGGCCGGGGCTCGGCGGGGCGGCGGCCGCAGTCGTCGTCGGGTTCCTCGTCGCGGGACTCGGCTGGCGCGAGCTCGGTCGGCAGATGGTCGGCATCCGATGGCTCGTGCTGCTGCTGGTTGCCTCGCAACTCGTGTTCCTGCCGATTCCGGAGGCCCTCGCGAATACGCTGCGCGTCACCCTGGTGGTGCTGCTCGCTGCACTGCTGACCCTCACGACGCCGATGAGCGAACTGCTCGACACGCTGACTGCCATGCTCTCCCCGCTCGAGCGGATCGGGGTGCCGACCGCGCAGGTCAGTCTCACGATCGCGCTCGCCGTCACCACGATCCCCGTGCTCGCCTCACTGTCGCGGCAACTGCTGGATGCGCAGCGTGCGCGAACCGGGAGGCTGCGGCTTCGCGCCTTCGTCGTTCCCATGCTCGTGCTGAGCCTCAAGCACGCCGACGAGCTCGCCGACGCGCTGCGCGCCCGTGGCGTCGCATAGCAACACCGCCTGAGGGCGCTTCCTTGAGGGCGCGCTCCGACGGCACCGCCGCGACCGTCCGACGAAAACGCGGGCGGCAAAGGCCTCAGTCGCGAACGCTGAGGACGCGCCCGATGGGTTCGGCTCCGTGGTCGGGCTCTCTCGTGAGAGGCTCGACATTGGCGACCGACTGATTCGTGAGCGGGGTCTGCGGCGTGCGGTCAATGCCGAAGCGGAAGACATCCGGTCGTGCGTAGTGGCCCGCACCGTCAGCGAAGAACTTGGCGAACGGGATGATGCCAAGGTCAAGATCGCCGAAGACAATGGCCTCCGTGTCGCGGTGCGGATCGTTGAGCCACTGACCGTTCGGTCCGATGAATCCGCTGAGGCCACCGCCGAGCGTCGGCGCCTCCGGTCCGTCCGGAATCTCGAGCGTGTCGATGATCTCCTGCGTGATCATGCCCTGTGAGACGACGACGTAGGTCTGCGCGCAGATCGCATGTGCCTGTGCGAGCGTCGTGGAGTAGTGATCGAAGTCACCGGCGTTCGGGTCGGCGTGCGTCGCGTTGATCGCGGGCCACGACGCGACGTGAATCTGCTCGCCGAGGGTGGCAAGGGCGTACTTCGCGAGATCCATGCTGTGCTCGAAGCAGATCAGGCCGCCGAGGCGAGCGAAACCCGTGTCGACGACGAAGACGTCGCGCCCATCACCGCGCCCCCAGACGGTTCGTTCGGCGTTGGTGGGGTGCAGTTTCCGGTGACGCGCCACGAGGCGTCCGTCTGGGCTGAAGTACGCCTGGGTGTTGTACAGCGTGCCGCCGTCGCGTTCATCGGTGCCCAAGACGACCCAGACACCCGCTTCGCGGGCGGCGTCTCCGATGGCGCGCGACTCGGGACTCGGCAGTTCGAGCGCGTTCTCGAAGAGGCGAGCGAAAAGGGGTGCCGCATACTTCGGGGTGTGCGACCAGATCCAGTGGGGATAGCCCGGAAGGAAGGTCTCGGGAAAGACGACGATCTTGGCGCCTCCCCGGCCGGCTTCGAAAATCGCCTCTCGGGTCTTCTCGAGACCCGCGGTCAGGTCGAGGAAGGGGGCTGCGGCGTGCACTGCGGCGACGCGAACGATCTTGTCATTCATGAACTGCACGGTATGCCAGACGCCCGGCCGGACCGGTGCTGTCGTGCGGGGTGGTGGTCGGTCGTGCGGATCCGCACGCATCGTCAAGCTTCGCCAATGATCTCCCGGCATCGAGACGGTGCCACTCCGAATTCCTCGTGGAAGGCCCTGCTGAAGTGGGCCGGGCTTCGAAAGCCGCAGGCCGCCGCAACCTCTGCCACGCTGAGCATCGCGTCGCCGTGGCGCGTCAAGAGGTCACGTGCAACGTCGAGGCGGCGGTGCCTGATCACGGAGGCGACGCTGCGTCCATCGCGAGCGAACGCGTCGTAGAGCGTCCGCCTCGAGACGCCGAGCGCGTCGGCGATCTGCTCGGGGTTCATGGCCGCGTCACCAAGCCGATGTTGAATCAGCCGATCGGCTTGCGCGCGAAGGCGCGTGTGTCGCTTCGAGTCCGTGTGGGAGCGCGAGGCAGTCCGCAGCGTGACGAGCGCATCGAGCGCACGGTCCCGATCGGTCTCCGCAACCTCACCCGCTGCAGCTCGCAGGAGCGTCGAACGGATGCGCGGCAGCTGCTCCCCCGACAAGCGAGTCGCCGAGAGCTCGTCGATCTCCGACTCATTGAGTGGCGTCGCGTCGACGGGGAGCATCACGATCGCCAGATCGACCGGGCCCTCGCTCCCGATCTCATAGGGACGGTTCGTGCGGTACAGAGCGAGTTGCCCCGGCCGGAGCCTGACCCGTCTGCCGTCTTGACGCAACGTGACGGGTCGCCGGATGGGGATCGCGAACTTGAGCTGTGGCGTGGGCCCCGTGGACGTGAGCTCCGGTGTTCGGACTGCGTCGTGCGCACTCGCTCGGACGCGACAGAACGTGATGCCCGCCGTGCGGACGGCCCAGATTGTGCCGTTGACCGTCTCAGTGAATGAACTGATCCGCAACGGGACCAGGAACCGGGCCGTCGCCTCGGCCCAGGTCGCAAGTCGTTCGGTCAATGGAAGCCGACCGGCGTCGAGCCGTCCTAGCTGTCCGGTTTCCCCAGGAGCGTCCGCCGCGTGCGCCATGGTGACATCATCTCGGGTTACCGGATCGCGCGGAAGAGCTGGGGCGGGCGGATCGCGGCGACGTCGGCGCGTAGCTCACCGGCCCACGTCAGTGCCAGGTTGGGATCGCGGAGCCACTCGCGGGCGACGATGACGACATCCGCCTGCTCAGTCGTGAGCAGCGTCTCGGCCTGCCAGGACTGCGTGATCATGCCGACCGTGCCGACGGGGAGGCCGGCAGCACGCACGACCGCCGCGAGCGGGGCCTGATAGGCGGGGCCAACAGGGATCTGCGCATCGGGCGTGTTGGCGCCGCTCGACACGTCGATGAAGTCGGCGCCGTCCTCGCGCAGCCAGCCCGAGACGGTGGCCGTGTCGTGGGCGGTGATGCCGCCGTCGACCCAGTCGGTCGCCGAGACCCGCACGAACACGGGTAGATCGGGATGCGCGGCGCGGATGCCGCGGACGACTTCGCGAACGAGGCGCGCGCGCCCCGCGAGGTCGCCGCCGTACTCGTCCTCACGGGCATTGCTCAGCGGGGACAGGAACTCGTGCAGGAGGTAGCCATGAGCCGCGTGCACCTCGACCGCGTCGAAACCGGCGCGCACGGCTCGTTCGGCCGCGGTCACGAAGGCGTTCACGATACCGGGCAGCTCTTCGGCCGCGAGCTCGCGCGGCGTGTCGTAGTCGCCGAACGCGAGCGCCGATGGTGCGACCGCGCGCCACCCGCCGTCGCTCTCGGGCACGGAGCCACGCCCGCGCTCGAACCCGGGCAGCATGGGCGGCGTCGAGGCCTTGCGGCCGGCGTGCGCGAGCTGAATCGCGGCAGCGGCGCCGAGCCCCTTCACAAGGGAAGCGATGCGCGAGAGCCCCTCGACGTGCCCGTCACTCCAGATGCCGAGATCGCGCGGCGAGATTCGGCCTTCCGGTGTCACGGCCGTCGCCTCCACGATGACGAGGCCTGCTCCTCCCCTCGCGAAGCCCGGGTAGTGCACGAGGTGCCAATCGGTCGCGCGCCCGTCCTCGGCGTCGCACGCGTACTGGCACATGGGCGACACCCAGAGCCGGTTGCGAAACGTCGTGTCGCGCAGCGAGAGGGGGGCGAAGAGCTTCGGAGTTGCCACAGGGTCCTTTCGATTGCGTCAGCTCGAGAACATCAGGTCGAGAACGTCAGACGCGGGGGCAAACGTCACGCGGCCCGCCGGTGTTCCGGCGGGCCGCGTGAGCGCGAACGGGCGCTACCTAGATGTTGAAGCCGAGGGCGCGCATCATCTCGCGTCCGTCGTCGGTGATCTTGTCGGGGCCCCACGGGGGCATCCAGACCCAGTTGATTTGGAAGCGCTCAACCGCGCCGTCGAGGGCTTTCGCCATCTCGTCCTCGATCACGTCGGTGAGCGGGCACCCTGCAGACGTGAGGGTCATCGAGACGACGAGCGCGTCGAGCTCGTCTTCCCATGCAAGGTCGTAGATGAGGCCGAGATCGACGATGTTGACGCCGAGCTCGGGGTCGACGACGTCTTTCAACGCCTCTTCGACCTCGTCGTACCTGGTCGGTTCGAGCGTTTGCATTGCCATGGTGAAAACCCTACTGGTGCCTAGGCCTGCTGGACAGCGTCAGCCTGCTGGACAGCGTCAGCCTGCTGTGCTCCCGCGAGGTAGCGGTCGTAGCCCTCGTTCTCGAGGCGCTCGGCGAGCTCCGGACCACCCTCATCGACCATGCGGCCGGCGACGAAGACGTGCACGAAGTCGGGCTTGATGTAGCGCAGGATCCGTGTGTAGTGCGTGATGAGCAGGACGCCGAGGTTGGTGTTTTCCTTGACCCGGTTCACGCCCTCCGAAACGATGCGCAGCGCGTCGACGTCGAGGCCGGAGTCGGTCTCGTCGAGCACCGCGAACGTCGGCTTCAGCAGCTCGAGCTGCAGGATCTCGGCACGCTTCTTCTCACCGCCGGAGAACCCCTCGTTGACGTTGCGCTCCTGAAAGACCGGGTCCATGCGGAGCATCTCCATCGACGAACGGACGTCCTTCAGCCACGGACGGAGGGCGGGCGCCTCGCCCGAGACGGCCGTCTTCGCGGTGCGGAGGAAGTTCGACATCGTCACGCCGGGAATCTCGACGGGGTACTGCATCGCGAGGAACAGGCCGGCCTTCGCACGCTCATCGACCTCCATCTCCAGCACGTCTTCACCGTCGAGCGTGATCGAGCCGCCCGTCACCTCGTACTTCGGGTGCCCGGCGATCGTGTAGGCGAGCGTCGACTTGCCCGAGCCGTTCGGGCCCATGACGGCGTGGATCTCGCCCTGGTTGATCGTGAGGTCGACACCGCGAAGGATCTCCTTGGTGCCCTGGTCGGTCTCGACGCTCACGTGGAGGTCGGAAATCTGCAGTGTGCTCATGGTGTGTGCTGTTCCTCGTAAATCGGGGTGGGATCGATGTAGATGTCGCCGTCCTCGATCTTGACCTTGAAGACGGGCACCGGCTCGTAGGCCGGAAGATTGAGCGGCCAGCCGGAACGCAGCGAGAACATGGAGCCGTGGGCCCAGCACTCGATCGTGTCGTTCTCGACGAACCCCTCGCTCAGCGAGATGTCGCCGTGGGTGCACGTGTCGCCGATCGCGTAGACCGAGCCGGCCGAGTCGCGCACGACCACAATGGGGTTGCCCTGGAGCACAACGCGGTGCGGGGTATCGACCTGCACCTCGTCGGTCGGGCAGACCAGCTCGTACGTCACGAGGCCCCCAGCAGGCGACCCGTCGATTGGTACAGCTCTTGTTCGATGATGGCGTTGAGCCGCTCGGCAAGCTCGTCGTTGCCGATCTCCTGCACGATCTCGTTGAGGAAGCCGTGCGCCACCATGCGGCGGGCCTCGGCCTCTGCGATGCCGCGCGACATGAGATAGAAGAGGTGCTCGTCATCGAATCGGCCCGTCGCCGATGCGTGGCCCGCGCCCTCGATGTTGCCCGTCTCGATCTCGAGGTTCGGCACCGAGTCGGCGCGCGCCCCGTCGGAGAGCACGAGGTTGCGGTTCTGCTCGTAGCTGTCCGTGCCGTCGGCGTTGGCGCGAATCAGTACGTCGCCGATCCACACCGAGCGGGCGCCTTCTCCTTGGAGCGCGCCCTTGTAGTTGACGCGGCTGCGGGTCTTGGGTGCGTTGTGGTCCATGAAGACCTGCTGCTCGAGGTGCTGCCCCGCATCGGCGAAGTACAGCCCGAACAGCTCGCCGTCGGCACCGGGCGCGTTCAGGTGGGCCGACGAGTTGAGCCGCACGATGTCACCGCCGAGTGAGACGACGACGTGCTTGAGGTAGGCGTCGCGCTCGATCGCTGCGAAGTGACTCGACAGGTGGCGGGCCCCGTCCTCCCACTCCTGCAGTGAAACCACGGTGACCCGCGCGCCCTCGCCCACGAGGAACTCGACGTTCTCCGCGAGCGCGGCAGGGCCCGTGTGGCGCAGCACCAGGAGCGCCTGCGCGTGCGGCTTGATGTCGACGATCGTGTGCGCTGCGGCCGGCGTGTTTCCGAAACCGCTGCGGTCGATCAGCGCGACCTTGTCGTCCTCCCCGGACACCTCGATCACGAGCGCCTCGCCGAATGAGGCGAAGGCGTTGGCCGACGCCTTGTCTTCGGGGATGCCGGCGGTCCCGATACGGGCGTCGTCACGCGACACCCGTGAGATGGTCACGCCCTCTACACCCGGGTCGTCGATCCGCTCGTTGGCGGGAGCGAGTTCACCCGAGATGAGGTCGTGCAGCTTCGCGACCGGGCTGTACTTCCATTCGGCTTCGCGACCGGTCACGTCGGCGAAGTCGGCGGGGTTCGTGGAGGAGGGCCGCTCGGAGCGGGTCTGCACCGGGACGAAGGGGTCCCGCCCATGGGCGTGGGCGTTCTGCCCGAGGGCGTTCCGCTGCTCCCCCGGAGCCGCGCCCGACTGGGCGGACGAGGCGGTGGTCGTGGTAGGCGTCGTCATCTTCTAGCCGACCGATCCTTCCATGTTCATCTCGATGAGCTTGTTGAGCTCGAGGGCGTACTCCATAGGCAGCTCGCGCGCGATGGGTTCGATGAACCCGCGAACGATCATGGCCATGGCCTCGGTCTCGGGCATGCCGCGGCTCATGAGGTAGAACAGCTGCTCCTCGGACACCTTCGTGACCGTCGCCTCGTGGCCGAGCTGCACGTCGTCGACCCGAATGTCAATCGCGGGATACGTGTCGGAGCGCGAGATGGTGTCGACGAGCAGGGCATCGCAGATGACGCTGTTCGACGAGTGGTGAGCGGCCGCGTCGATTCGCACCTCACCGCGGTAGCCGGCGCGTCCGCCACCGCGCGCGATGGACTTCGACGTGATGGCCGACTGCGTGTACGGCGCGGAGTGGACCATCTTGGCGCCGGCGTCCTGGTGCTGGCCCGGGCCCGCGAACGCGACCGAGAGGGTCTCGCCCTTCGCGTGCTCGCCCATGAGGTAGATCGAGGGGTACTTCATGGTGACCTTCGAACCGATGTTGCCGTCGACCCACTCCATGGTCGCGCCCTCCTCGGCCACGGCACGCTTCGTGACGAGGTTGTAGACGTTGTTCGACCAGTTCTGGATGGTCGTGTAGCGCACGCGGGCGTTCTTCTTCGCGATGATCTCGACCACGGCCGAGTGCAGCGAGTCGGACGAATAGATCGGCGCCGTGCAGCCCTCGATGTAGTGCACGTACGAGCCCTCGTCGGCGATGATGAGCGTGCGCTCGAACTGGCCCATGTTCTCGGTGTTGATGCGGAAGTAGGCCTGCAGCGGAATTTCGACGTGCACGCCCTTCGGCACGTACACGAACGAGCCGCCCGACCACACTGCCGTGTTGAGCGCGGCGAACTTGTTGTCGCCGGCCGGGATCACGGTGCCGAAGTACTCTTCGAAGAACTCCGGGTGCTCGCGAAGCGCCGTGTCGGTGTCCATGAAGATGACACCCTGCTTCTCGAGCTCCTCGTTGATCTGGTGGTAGACGACCTCCGACTCGTACTGCGCGGCGACCCCGGCGACGAGGCGCTGGCGCTCGGCCTCGGGGATACCGAGGCGCTCGTACGTGTTCCTGATGTCGGCGGGCAGGTCTTCCCAGGTCTGGGCCTGCTTCTCCGTCGAGCGCACGAAGTACTTGATGTTCTCGAAGTCGATGCCGCTGAGGTCGGCGCCCCACGTCGGCATCGGCTTGCGCTCGAACATCCGATAGCCCTTGAGGCGGGTCTTCAGCATCCACTCGGGCTCGTCCTTGATGCGGGAGATTCCCTCGACGACGCCCTCGTTGATCCCGCGCACAGCGGTGGAGCCAGCTTGGTCAGGGTCTGCCCAGCCGAACTCGTAGTGGCCGAGGCCATCAAGTTCCGGGCGATCGATCAGTACGTCTGACATCTCAACCTCTTTTCCTCGTCGGGCCGCGCATGGGAGTGGAACGCACATCGCGGCGTGTCGTGCCGGCGATCGAATGCCATTCGACGCCTCGTAGAATGAAACGCAGACCAACGTGATTGTGTTCCCGCGGAGCTGCTCCCGAAGCAACCTCAAGGCTGTTCCCGAGGCCAGCATCTCGGAACGAATCCCTGCTGTCCCAACGCGCATCAGCGCGTTCGACGGCCAAATCCCCATCCTACGCCAGATTCGGCCAATCGAAAGGTCAACGTGTCATCCCAATCGTCCGCCTCGTCCTCCTCTGACCTGCGCACGCTGCGGAAGGGGCTCATGCCGCAGCGCGTCACGCGGTGGACGCGCATCATGGCCTGGGCGAGCGTCACCGTCCACATCCTCATCGTGACGACCGGAGGGCTCGTACGCCTCACTGGGTCGGGGCTCGGATGCCCGACCTGGCCGATGTGCACCGAGGACTCGCTCGTGCCGACGCCGGAGATGGGATTCCACGGAATCATCGAGTTCGGGAACCGAACCCTGACGGGGCTGCTGTGTGCCGTCGCGCTGCTCATGTTCCTGGCCGTGTGGAATACGCGGGGCAGCGGTATGCGCCTCGTCACGCCCGCGCTGTGGATCGGCATCCTGACGATCGTGCAGGCCGTCGTCGGCGGCGTGACCGTGTGGCTCGAGCTGCATCCGGCCGCGGTCGGCATCCACTTCCTCATCTCGGCCGTGCTCGTGACCATCGCGTCGACGCTGCTCGTCCGTGTGCTGCGCGCCGAGCCGGTGCCCGCCAGCCCGCTCGGCGCGTCGCTCTCGGGCCGCGGGCTCGTGCTCGTGCTCTCGCTCGTCACCGCCGTGTGGGTCTGGGTCACGGTTTACGTCGGGTCGCTCACGACGGGTTCGGGTCCGCACGCCGGCGACGAGGCGAGCGCGCGCAATGGGCTCGATCCCGAGCTCATGCAGCACCTGCACTCGTACCCCGCCTACATCCTGCTCGTGTGCGCGATCGTGCTCGTGTGGCTGTCCGTGCGGTCGCGCATCCCCGGCGCCGGCGCAACCGCGATCGGCGTGCTCGCGCTCGTCGTCGCGCAGGCCGTCATCGGCGTCTGGCAGTCCAACACGGGCCTGCCGATCGGCCTCGTCTCGGCGCACATGACGCTCAGCTGCGTGACGATCGCCGTCATGACCGCCAACCTCGTCGTCGTGCGCCGCGGCGTTGCGGCGTCCCGCGTCGAGTCGTCCCCCGCGGGAGCCGGCTCGCGCTCCGGCGTCGCGCCGGTGCGGTAGCTCGGGTCGCGTCCGCGTCCGGCGGCTCGCGCCGTCGGACGGGGACCCGCCTGGTGGCCCGCCGTCCGCCCGTCGACAGCAGGCGAGCGACCCTCGGCGGTTACGTCAGCAGCGGGTCGATGCCCACGGCGAGGAACAGCAGCGTCAAATAGGTGATCGAAAGATGGAACACCCGCATGGGCTTGGGGTTCTCCCCCTTGATCGTGCGGTGGTACAGCACGTGGCTCTCCCAGAGGAACCAGCCGCCCGCGAGCACCGAGACGACGGTGTAGAGCCAGCCCATCGGCGCGACCGGCACGAGGAGGAGCGAGCAGACGACGGTCGCCCACGCGTAGAGCACGGTCTGCAGGCTCACGCTCGTCTCGCCCTCCGTCACCGAGAGCATGGGCACCCCGGCCGCGCGGTAGTCGTCGCGGTACTTGACGGAGAGGGGCCAGTAGTGCGCCGGCGTCCACAGGAAGATCACCGCGAACAGGATCAGGGGCTCCCATGAGAGCGAGTTCGTGACGCCGGCCCAGCCGATGAGCACGGGCATGCACCCGGCGATTCCGCCCCAGATGATGTTCTGCTCGGTGCGGCGCTTGAGGATGAGCGTGTAGAAGACGACGTAGAGCAGGATCGCCCCGACCGAGAGTCCGGCCGTCAGCGGATTGGCGACCAGCCAGAGGATCACCGTCGAGGCGGCGCCGAGGAGCCAGGCGAACACGAGGGCCTCGCGGTCGCTCACCTCTCCCGTCACCAGCGGCCGCTTCTCGGTGCGCTTCATGAGCCGGTCGATGTCGCGGTCGAAGTAGCAGTTGAAGGCGTTGGCGCTCGCGGCCGAGACGGCTCCGCCGACGAGCACGCCGAACATGAGCCACAGATCGGGCACGCCTCGTGCGGCGAGGAACATGGTCGGCGCCGTCGTCACGAGCAGGAGCTCGATGATTCGCGGCTTCGTGAGCGCGACGTACGCCTTGAGCTTGCGTTTGACGCCGATTCCCCTCGCCACGGCGGGCGAAGAAGCGACTCCGACGAGCTCGTCAACCGACACAACAACCAACTCTCAGACGATACGAGGCCCGATCGAGGGGGCGTGGCCTCACGGGATAGCCTCAGTAGATTCTATGCCACGTAGAAGGCGGGTGGCACGCGATCCATGTCACCGGCTGGTCGCCGTGCGGTGAAACGTTCGTCACGGTCGCGAAGCACCCCCCGCGCTAGGGTTGACGTCGACTCTTCCCTGCGAACGCGAAGGATGCGGCGTGCCAGCTCTTGAATGGACCGAACTGGATGATCGTGCGGTCGACACCGTCCGGGTCTTGGCGGCGGATGCCGTCGAAGGCGCGAAGGGCGGTCACCCTGGAACGGCGATGAGTCTCGCCCCGGCCGCCACGCTTTTGTACCAGCACGTCATGCGGGTCGACCCGAGCGACCCCGCCTGGATGGGTCGCGACCGCTTCATCCTCTCGGCCGGCCATTCCTCGCTCACGCAGTACTGCCAGCTCTACCTCGGCGGCTTCGGACTCGAGCTCGAGGACCTGCAGCAGCTACGGCAGCTCGGCTCGCGCACGCCGGGGCACCCGGAGTACGGCCACACCGACCACGTCGAGATCACGACGGGCCCGCTCGGCCAAGGTCTCGCGGCCGCCGTTGGATTCGCGTACGCGCAGCGCTACGAGCGCGGCCTGTTCGACCCCGAGACGGAACCGGGCACCAGCCCGTTCGACCACTTCACCTACGTCATCGCCGGTGATGGCGACCTGCAGGAAGGCGTGACGAGCGAGGCCGCGTCGCTCGCGGGTCACCAGCGGCTCGGTTCGCTCATCGCCATCTACGATGCGAACCAGATCTCGATCGAGGACGACACCGACGTGGCGTTCACGGAGGACGTCGCCGCCCGTTACGAGTCGTACGGCTGGCACGTGCAGACCGTCGACTGGCGCGCGGGCGACGGCTCTGGGAACGACTACCGGGAAGACGTGCCGGCCCTGCACGAGGCGATCCTCGCAGCGCAGGCCGAGTTGTCGAGGCCCTCGCTCATCATGCTCCGCACGATTATCGGTTGGCCGAGCCCGACCAAGCAGAACACGGGCACGATCCACGGCGCGGCGCTCGGTCCCGATGAACTGAGCGCGGTCAAGGAACTGCTCGGCTTCGACCCTGAGAAGACCTTTGAGGTGGCTCACGAGGTGCTCGAGCACACGCGTCGCCTCGGCGAGCGGGCCAAGGCCGCGCGCGACGACTGGCAAGACGCCTTCGACGCCTGGGCCGAGGCCAACCCCGAGCGCCGTGCGGTGTTCGACCGGCTCATGGCTGGCGACCTGCCGGACGGCATCGAAGACGCACTCCCCGACTTCGCCGGAGTCGAGAAGGTGTCGACGCGGAAGGCCTCCGGGCAGGTCATCAACGCCGTCGCCCCACTCATGCCAGAGCTCTGGGGCGGGTCGGCAGACCTGGCCGGCTCGAACAACACCACGATCACGAAGGCCGCCTCCTTCATCCCCGAGGAATACTCGACGAAGGCGTGGACGGGGAATCCCTATGGCCGAGTGCTGCACTTCGGCATCCGCGAGCACGCGATGGGGGCGATCCTCAACGGCATCACGCTGCACGGCCCGACGCGGGCCTTCGGCGGAACCTTCCTCATCTTCTCGGACTACATGCGCCCCGCGGTTCGTCTCGCGGCACTCATGGACATCCCCACGATCTACGTGTGGACGCACGATTCGATCGCGCTCGGTGGCGACGGTCCGACCCACCAGCCGGTGGAGTCGCTGACGGCGCTGCGGGCGATCCCGAACCTGACCATCGTGCGCCCGGCCGACGGACCCGAGACGGCGATCGCCTGGCTCGAGACCCTCCGCCGCCGCGGCGGCCCGATCGGCCTCGTCCTCTCGCGGCAGGATCTCCCGGTCCTCGAGCGCGGCGACGGGGACGCGAGCGGCGACACCCTCGCGTCGGCTTCGAACGCCGCCAAGGGCGCATACGTGCTGGCCGAAGCGGCGGGCGGCACTCCTGAGCTGATCATCCTCGCCACAGGTTCCGAGGTGCAGTACGCGATCGAGGCCCGCGAGCGGCTGCAGGCCGAAGGCACCGCCACCCGCGTGGTCTCGGTTCCGAGCTTCGAGTGGTTCGCGGAGCAGGACGCCGGCTACCGGGAGCACGTGCTGCCCGCCGACGTCACCGCCCGCGTGAGCGTCGAGGCCGGCCTCTCGCTGACGTGGCTGCCGCTCATCGGGAGCAGGGGCCGCTCGGTCTCGGTCGAGACGTTCGGGGCTTCGGCCGACGGCGGCGTGCTCTACACGGAATACGGCATCACGACCGACGCCGTGGTCGAGGCGGCCCGGGCGACGCTGGCCGCCGACGCCTGACCGACGGCATACTGCAACGCGCAATCGCAACGACTGCAATCGCAACCAGCAACCGCAACGTTAGCAACCGCAAAGGAACCTCATGTCGAACCCCAACACACAGGCCCTGAGCGAGGCCGGCGTCAGCATCTGGCTCGACGACCTGTCGCGCGAACGACTCGCGGGCGGCTCGCTGCAGTCGCTCATCGACGAGAAGAACGTCGTCGGCGTCACGACGAACCCGACGATCTTCGCGAGCGCACTCGCCAACGGCGCGGCCTACGAGGAGCAGGTCTCGCAGCTCGCCTCGTCGGGGGCCGATGTCGACGAGGCGATCTTCCACATCACGACGACCGACGTTCGAAATGCCTGCGATCTCTTCGCGAGCATCCACGAGTCGACGGGGGGCCGTGACGGCCGCGTCTCGATCGAGGTGAGCCCCAAGCTCGCGCGCGACACCGACGCCACGATCGCCGAGGCGAAGCGGCTGTGGGATTCGATCGACCGGCCGAACGTCATGATCAAGATCCCGGCGACCGTCGAGGGGCTGCCGGCCATCACCGAGGCCATCGCCTCGGGCATCAGCGTCAACGTCACGCTGATCTTCTCGCTGCAGCGCTACCGCGAGGTCGTCAACGCCTACCTCACGGGCCTCGAGTTCGCGAAGGAACGCGGCCACGAGCTGTCCAGCATCCACTCCGTCGCATCCTTCTTCGTCTCCCGCGTCGACGTCGAGATCGACAAGCGTTTGGCGCTCATCGACGGGGATGACGCGCTGGCGGTCCGCTCGCAGGCGGCGCTCGCCAACGCCCGGCTCGCCTACCAGATCTTCACCGAGTCGTTCACGTCCGAGCGCGCCAAGGTACTGCTCGACGCGGGCGCCAATCGGCAGCGGCCGCTGTGGGCGTCGACGGGCGTGAAGGATCCGAGTCTGCCCGACACCCTGTACGTGACCGAGCTCGTCGGCCCGGACACCGTCAACACGATGCCCGAGAAGACGCTCGACGCCCTCGCCGACCACGGCGAGGTGCGCGGCGATACCGTCAGCGACGCGGCGCACGATGCGAACATCTTGCTCGACCGGGTCGCGGGGCTCGGCGTCGAATACGCCGACGTCGTCGGCCAGCTCGAAACCGAGGGCGTCGACAAGTTCATCGCCTCGTGGGACGAACTCCGCGCGACCGTTTTGGGCGCGCTCGAGGCCGCGAAGGGAGCCTGACGATGCAGCGCCTCACCGTCTCGACCTCCGGCGCCGCGAGCGACGCCGTGCGACGCCACCTCCCGCCGCTCGTCTCCGACGGCGTCGCCGGGAAGCTCTTCGCGAAGGACCACACGCTGTGGGGCGAGGCCGCTGAGGAGGAGTCGAGCAAGCGCCTCGGCTGGACCGACGCGCACGACGTGTCGCGGCCGCTCGTCGACGAGGTGCTCGCGCTGCGCGACGAGTTCCTCGCCAACGGGGTCGATCGCGTCGTGCTGTGCGGCATGGGCGGTTCTTCGCTCGCCCCGGAGGTCATCGCCCGCACCGCCGGGGTCGCGCTCACCGTGCTCGACTCCACGGACCCGGCCCAGGTCGCCGCCGCGCTCGCCGATCGGCTCGAGCGCACAGCGGTGGTCGTCTCATCGAAGTCGGGTTCGACGATCGAGACCGATTCGCAGCGGCGCGCATTCGAGGCCGCCTTCCGCGAGGCCGGCATCGACCCGGCCAGCCGCATCGTCGTCGTCACCGACCCCGGCTCGCCCCTCGAGGCGGCCTCGCGTGCCGCCGGTTATCGCGTGTTCCTGGCCGACGCCACCGTGGGCGGGCGGTTCTCGGCGCTCACCGCCTTCGGGCTCGTGCCGACCGGCCTGGCGGGCGTCAACGTCGCGGCGCTGCTCGATGAGGCACGGGCAGCCGCCGACGTGCTGGCCGTCGACGCCGACGAGAACCCCGGACTCGTGCTCGGTGCCGCGATCGCCGGCGGCGAGCCGATAAAGACCTACCTCGGCATCGTCTCCGACACGACGTCGATCGAGGGCTTCGGCGACTGGGCCGAGCAACTCATCGCCGAGTCGACGGGCAAGGACGGCCGGGGGCTCCTGCCGGTCGTGCTGCCCATCGATGCTCCCGAGATCGGCGCCACGCTCCCCGACCTGCAGGTCGCGCGGCTCGTCGCCGACGCGGCCGACACCCCGGCCGTCGGCGACGAAATCGCGGTCTCCGGCCCGCTCGGGGCACAGCTCCTGCTCTGGGAGGTCGCCGTCGCCGTCGCCGGCCGCATCATCGGCATCAACCCGTACGACCAGCCCGATGTCGAATCGGCGAAGCTCGCGGCGCGTGGCCTCCTCGACGAGCAGCCGGCACCGACGCCGGCGGCCTTCGCCGAAGGCGGAATCGAGGCGCGGGGCACTGACGACGTCGTGGAGGGCAGGACGACGGTCGCGTCAGCCGTGGATGCACTGCTCGCGGCCCTGCCCGAGGGCGGCTACGTCAGCGTGCAGGCGTACGCCGACCGCACAAGGCTCATGGTCCTCGAGGCGCTGCGCGATCTCCTCGCGGAGCGTTCGCGCCGGCCCGTCACGTTCGGCTGGGGCCCCCGCTTCCTGCACTCCACGGGCCAGTTCCACAAGGGCGGACCGAAGGTCGGCGTCTTCCTGCAACTCACCTCGAAGGAGGACATCGACATCGAGGTGCCGGAGCGGCCCTTCTCGTTCGGTTCGCTGATCGCGGCGCAGGCCACGGGCGACGCCCAGGTACTGGAAGCCCATGGCCGACCGGTCCTTCGCCTCGAGCTCACCTCGCCCGACCGCGACGCGACCGCGCTGCTGGAGCTGCTCCGCGCCATCTGACCCATGGCGGCGGCCGGCCTCGTCGCCCAGCAGAGGCGCACCTGCGGCATACGCGTGAACCCGGTCACGAACGAACGGAATCCATGTCTCCCGTCGAACTGTCAGCATCCTCGAACCCGTTGCGATCGCGAGGCGATCGCCGACTCAGCCGCATCGCCGGCCCCGCTGCTCTCGTCATCTTCGGGGTGACGGGCGACCTCGCGCGCAAGAAGCTGCTGCCGGCGATCTACGACCTCGCGAACCGTGGGCTCCTGAGCCCGTCGTTCAGCCTGGTCGGCTTCGCCCGCCGTGACTGGGACGACGAGGCGTTTCGCTCGTTCGTGCTGGAGCATGTGCGAGCGCACGCCCGGACCGAGTTCTCGGAGTCGGTGTGGCGCGAGCTCGCCAAGGGCATGAGGTTCGTACGCGGCGAGTTCGACGACGACGAGGCATTCGACACCCTGCGCGAGACGCTGCACCGGCTCGATGGCGAGCGAGGCACGCGCGGCAACCACGGCTTCTACCTCTCGATACCGCCGCGTTCGTTCCCTGCCGTCACGGCGCAGCTCCGGCGGGCGCAGCTTGCTGACCAGCGAAACGGCAGCTGGCGCCGGGTCATCATCGAGAAGCCCTTCGGCGAGAATCTGAAGACGGCGCGCGAGCTCAACGGCATCGTGGAGTCGGTCTTCCCGGGTGACTCGATCTTCCGCATCGACCATTACCTCGGCAAAGAGACCGTGCAGAACATTCTGGCGCTGCGATTCGCCAACCACATGTTCGAGCCGCTGTGGAACGCCAACCACGTCGATCACGTGCAGATCACGATGGCCGAGGACATCGGAGTGTCCGGGCGCGCCGGCTACTACGACGGCGTCGGCGCCGCACGCGACGTGATCCAGAACCACCTGCTTCAGTTGCTCGCGCTGACCGTCATGGAGGAGCCGCTCTCATTCGGCGCCGCCGACCTTCGTGCCGAGAAGGAGAAGGCCCTCGCCGCGGTGCGGCTGCCGAGCGACCTGTCGATCGGCACGGCCCGCGGCCAGTATGGTTCCGGCTGGCAGGGAGGCGAGTACGTGCGCGGTTTCCTGGAAGAGGACGGGATGAGCCCGGGGTCAACGACCGAAACGTACGCGGCGCTTCGACTCGAGGTCGACGCGCGCCGCTGGATGGGCGTGCCGTTCTACGTGCGGACCGGTAAACGCCTCGGTCGCCGCGTGACCGAGATCGCGATTACGTTCAAGGACGCACCCTCCTACCTGTTCTCACCGTCGCAGCGCGCGGCGCTCGGATCGAACGCGCTCGTCATCCGCGTGCAGCCCGATGAGGGCGTCACGATCCGTTTCGGAGCGAAGGTGCCGGGGCCCGGCCTCGACGTGCGCGACGTGACGATGGACTTCGGCTACGGCCACGCGTTCACCGAGTCGAGCCCCGAAGCCTACGAACGCCTGATCCTCGACGTGCTGCTGGGCGAACCGCCCCTGTTCCCGCGGCACGAGGAGGTCGAGCTCTCATGGCAGATCCTCGACCCCGTCGAGGAGTATTGGGCGGAGGCCGGTCGGCCGGAGACCTATAAGCCGGGAAGCTGGGGCCCCGATTCGGCGATGGCACTGCTCGCACGCGATGGACGAAGCTGGAGGCGACCGTGATCATCGAACTGAGCGACACGACGACGAGCGCGATCTCGAAGCGCCTCGTCTCGGTGAGAGAGGAGGGCGGGGTCGTTGCGCTCGGCCGCGTGCTCACCCTCGTGATCTCGACCACCGGCCGGGCCAACGACGAAGCGATTCACGCCGCCAACATGGCGTCCGGCGAGCATCCCATGCGCGTCATCGTCGTCAACTTCGTCGATCCCCGGTCGGATCGCGCGCGCATCGACGCCGAGATCCGGGTCGGTGGTGATGCGGGAGCGAGCGACGTCGTCATCCTCCACGTCTCGGGTCCGGCCGCGAACGATCCGGAGACGCTCGTGCAGGCGCTCCTGCTGCCCGACGCGCCCGTGGTTGCCTGGTGGCCGGATGGTGCCGTCGAGTCGGTCAGCGAGCAGGCGTTCGGGCGAATCGCCCAATTGCGGATCACCGACGCCGGTGAGAGCGGTGACCCGTTCGAGGCCCTCGCCCTGCTCGCGCGCGGCTACCGGCCGGGCGACAGCGATTTCGCGTGGACGCGTCTAACGGTGTGGCGGTCCCAGCTTGCCGCCGCCCTCGATCAGCCGCCGTACGAGCCAGTGGAGTCGGTCGAGGTGTGCGGACGCAAGTCCTCCCCCGCCACGATCCTCATGGCCGCGTGGCTGCGGTCGCGGCTCGACGTTCCGGTGTTGCTTCCCGACGAGTTCGACGACTTCGAGGCCACCTCGGGCCTCCACGCCGTGCGCTTGCATCGCCCCTCAGGCGCCCTCGAATTCGAGCGCCTGAGCGAATCGACTGTCCGACTGTGCCAACCGAACCAACCCGCGCAGTACATCCCGATGCACCGGCGCGACCTGACCGAAGTGCTTGCCGAAGAGCTGCGTTCGCTGGCGCCCGACGGCGTCTACGGTGACGTGCTCGTGAATGCCGTGCCGCTGCTGGCGGCGGAGATCGGATGACCATGACTCCTCAATCAGCCTTCCAGACCCTCATCGTCCCCGACTCGGCGGCAGCGGCCCACGAGACCGCAGAACGCTTCGTCGAACTTGTGCGCGAGCGCGGGCTCATCGGCGAGGGAGCGGATGCCCCGCGTGGCGAAGTGCACATCGCCGTGTCGGGCGGTTCAGTCGCGACGTCCGTCGTGCCCGCGATGGTCGCGGCCGGTGAATCGGCCGGCGTCGACTGGTCGCGGGTGCACGTGTGGTTCGCCGACGAGCGATTCGCTCCGCGCGGGCACGAGGACCGGAATGCGGTGCCTATCGTTCAGGCGCTGCGCGAGGCCTCGGGCTTCGACCGCGCGAACCTGCACACAACGCTCACGAGCGACATGATCGGCATCGATGTCGCGGAGGCGGCGCGCGCCTACGAGCAGGAGCTGAGCGAGACCGTCGCCGCGCTCGACCTGGTCCTGCTCGGCACCGGCCCCGACGGCCACACCGCCTCGCTGTTCCCCGGCCACCCGCTCGTCACGACTCCGCCGCCGGGGAGGTCGGTGGTCGAGATCCTCGACTCGCCGAAGCCCCCGCCGCAGCGCGTGACGCTCACGCTCGAAGCGATTCGGGCATCCGGGGCCGTCTGGGCGATCGTGACCGGCGACGACAAGGCGGATGCCGTGGCAACGGCGTCCCGCGCGGATGTCGCCGACAGCGACTCGCCGCTCGCGGCCGCGCTGCGATCCCCAGGCAGGGCACCGGACGAGATCGCCGGGAGCCGCCTGCTCATCGTCGACGAGCGAGCGGCCTCACCGCGAGAAGGTTAAACCAGGGCTGGAACGCTCCCCCACCCGGATTCCCCGGCGCGGGCGAGTGCGGCGGCCGTGAGTGTCGACTACTTCGTCGCCGCGCCGCCGCGTCGCGCGCGCAGACGCTCGAGGGCGTCGGCCAGGATGCGCTCGGCCTCTTCCTCGGTGCGGCGTTCTTGCACGTACGCGAGGTGCGTCTTATAGGGAGTATTCGTCAGCGGAGACGGCGGGTTGTTCTTGTCGCGTCCCGCCGGGAGCCCGCTCATGGGGGCGTCGATGACATCTGGGATGTCTTCCTCGGGGACGTCGGCCGAGTAGTGCCTGACCGTTTCGTTGCCGAGCGAGTCCCAGTACGACACGGTGACGCGCCGTGCGCGAATGCCGTGATCGAGCTCTCCCATCGGCCCGGCACCGACGCGCGAACCCCGGATTGCGCTGCCACCCTGTGCCATTGCTACACCACCGGGTTCTGGAGCTTGAAGATGACGCCCATGGCTATGATGCAGAGCACCCAAATCACGGCGAGCCACACGGTGATGCGGTTGAGGTTCTTCTCGGCGACGCCGGATGACCCGATGTTGCTCGTGACGCCGCCGCCGAACATGTCGGACAGGCCACCACCGCGCCCTCGGTGCAGGAGCACGAACAGAATGAGCAGGACGCTCGTGATGGTGAGTAAGACCTGTAGGACAACGAGGAGGATATCCACGAGCCACCTTTCGGTGCGGACGGACAGCCGGAACCGGCATCGGAAGCGACCGAGGCGCGCCCGGCCAACGTTCAGTCTAACCGGTACCGCGCGGGTCGCGGTCCCGCTCACGCACGCGTTTCAGCTCCCGACGTGCTGCCGGTACCTGACGATCGCCGAGAATTCGTCGATCTTGAGGCTGGCGCCGCCGATGAGGGCGCCGTCGATGTCGGGCTCGCGCATGAAGCCGACGACGTTGGAGGCCTTGACCGATCCGCCATACAGCAGGCGCGTGTCGCCGGCCATGTCGTCGCCCCGGAGCTCGGCCAGCGTCTCGCGCAGCGCGCGGCACACGGTCTGCGCTTGTTCCGGCGTCGCCGCCTCTCCCGACCCGATGGCCCACACCGGCTCGTAGGCGATCACGAGCTCGGTCACGGCATCGTTGCCTTCGAGCGCGGCACGCAACTGCGACACGGGAACGGCTGCTGCGCCGTGCGCCTCGAGGTCCTCACTGGTCTCACCGACGCACAACACCGGGACGAGGCCGCTGCGAGCGGCTGCCGCCACCTTGTCGCGGCAGATCTCGTCGGTCTCGCCATGAAGCGTGCGGCGCTCCGAGTGGCCGACGAGCACGTAGCGGCAACCCAGCGCCGAGAGGAATCGCCCAGAGATATCGCCCGTGTAAGCGCCGCTCTCGTGCGGCGAGAGGTCCTGCCCGCCGTAGGCGATCTTGAGCTTGTCTGCATCGACGAGGGTCTGCACGCTGCGAAGATCGGTGAAGGGTGGGAAGACCGCGACCTCGACGGCGCCGAAGTCGTGCTTGCCGTCCTTCAGGGTCCATGCGAGCTTCTGCACGAACGCAATCGACTGCAAGTGGTCGAAGTTCATCTTCCAGTTGCCCGCCATGAGCGGCGTGCGCGTCACCATCCCAGCACCTCCAGGCCGGGCAGGCGCTTGCCCTCGAGCAGTTCGAGGCTCGCGCCGCCGCCGGTCGAGATGTGGCCGAACTGGTCGTCGCTGAAGCCGAGCGTTCGGACGGCGGCCGCCGAATCGCCGCCGCCGACGACCGAGAGGCCGCCGATCTTCGTGAGCGCTTCGGCGATGGCCCGGGTGCCCGCCGCGAACTGCTCGAACTCGAAGACTCCGGCTGGACCGTTCCAGAAGACGGTCTTGGCGTCGGCGATCGCGGCCGCGAAGGCGTCCGCCGATGCCGGACCGATGTCGAGCCCGATGCCCGACGCGCCGAAGCTCGATGACTCGATCGCGTCGGCCGGTACGTGCTCGTAGGCCGCGTCGGCCGCGAACCGGTCCGCGACCGTGATGTCGACGGGCAGCACGAGCCGGACGCCACGGCGCTCAGCCTCCGCGATCTGGGCCTTCACCGTCTCGATCTGATCTCGCTCGAGGAGCGACGACCCGACCGCGTATCCCTTGGCGGCGAGGAAGGTGAACACCATGCCGCCGCCGATCACGAGCCGATCCACGCGGGGTAAGAGGTTTTCGATGACCCCGAGCTTGTCTGACACCTTCGAACCGCCCAGCACGACCGCGTAGGGGCGTTCGACGTCGTCGATCAGACGCGCGAGCACCTCGACCTCGGCCTCGACGAGCTGTCCGGCTGCCGCCGGGAGCTGCTTGGCGAGGTCGTACACCGACGCCTGCTTGCGATGCACGACCCCGAAGCCGTCCGAGACGACCGCGTCGCCCATGGCGGCGAGCTCAGCCGCAAACGCTTCGCGCTCCGCATCGACCTTGCTCGTCTCGCCGGGGTTGAAGCGCAGGTTCTCCAGCACCACGACGCGACCTGGTTCGAGGGCCGCGACGAGGGACTTTGCGCTCGGCCCCACCGTGTCGTGGGCGAGCGGCACGTCCTGCCCCAGCAGCTCGCCGAGCCGCGCGGCCGCGGGGGCAAGCGAGAACTGCGGATCCGGCTCGCCCTTCGGCCGCCCGAGGTGCGAGATGACGACGACCTTCGCGCGCTGCTCGAGCAGGGCGCTGATCGTGCCGAGCGACGCGCGCACGCGGCCGTCGTCTGTGATCACCCCGTCCTTCAGCGGGACGTTGAGATCGCAGCGCACGATGACGGTCTTCTCGGCGAGCGGGCCGAGCGATGCGATGGTGCTGAGCGGCATGTCGAGTGTGCCTTTCTTTCGGTGACTGGAGCGGCGGCGCGACTCAGAAGAAGCTGGCGACGTACTCAGTGAGGTCGACGAGTCGCACGGTGTAGCCCCACTCGTTGTCGTACCAGCTCGACACCTTCACCTGATTGCCGATGGCCTTCGTCAGCGGCGCGTCGTAGATGGACGAGTGGTTCTCGCCAATGATGTCGCGCGAGACGATCGGGTCTTCGTTGTACTTCAGGATGCCCGCGAACTCGCCCTCGGACGCGGCCTTGAACGCCGCGTTGACCTCGTCGACGGTCGCCGCCCGTTCCAGGCTGACGGTGAGGTCGGTGAGCGAGCCGGTCTCGACCGGCACTCGGAGCGCGAACCCGTCAAGCCGGCCCTTCAGGTCGGGAAGGACCAGACCGATCGCCTTCGCCGCACCGGTTGATGTTGGCACGATGTTGAGCGCTGCCGCGCGCGCACGTCGAAGGTCACGATGCGGCGAGTCCTGCAGCACCTGATCGGCCGTGTAGGCATGCACGGTGGTCATGAGACCCGTCTGAATGCCGAATGCGTCGTGGAGCACTTTGGCGACCGGTGCGAGGCAGTTGGTCGTGCACGACGCGTTCGAGATGACGTGATCCGTCGCCGGGTTGTACGTCTCATGGTTGACGCCGTACACGAACGTGGGGGCGTCGCCCTTGGCAGGCGCCGAGATGATGACCTTCTTCGCGCCCGCGTCCACGTGCGCCTTCGCCTTCTCGGGGTCGGTGAAGCGGCCGGTGCATTCGAGCACGATGTCGACGCCGAACTCCTCCCACCGCAGCTGCGACGGGTCGGACTCGCTCGTGGCGTGCACCCGTCTGCCGTCGATGGCGATGAAGTCGTCGTCGTGCTCGACCGTGTTCGGCAGCACACCGGACGTCGAGTCGTACTTGAAGAGGTGGGCGAGTGTGGCGTTGTCGGTGAGGTCGTTGATGGCGACCAGTTCGAGGTCGTTGTCGTTGTCCAGCAGGGCGCGGGCGTAGCCGCGGCCGATGCGGCCGAAACCGTTGATGGCGATCTTCGTCACGAGGAGCTCCTCAGGTGGGTGTTGTGCGCTGCGGTTGAAGCGACTCGGCCCGGCGTCAGGGCGCACCGCGGTCGGCAACGTGCTCCTGGTCGGACCGGACACCGCGATCGTGATGCGGATCGCGGCGTCCAGACCAGCCTACTGACATCACGCCTGGTCGAACCCGGCAGATTCGCACGTCACCGGCCGCCGATCAGCGCGGCCGCCGCGGTCGGCTCACAGCTCGTCGTCGGCGGGCAGGTTCGCTTCCGTGCCAGGGATGCCCGCCGTCTCGGCGTGCTTGTCGGCGAGCGCGAGAAGCCGCCGGATTCTGCCGGCGACAGCGTCTTTCGTCATGGGCGGGTCGGCCTTGCGGCCCAGTTCATCGAGTGAGGCGTCGCGGTGGTCGAGGCGAAGTCGCCCGGCGTACTTGAGGTGGTCAGGTGCGTCGTCGCCCAGAATCTCGAGTGCCCGTTCGACACGCGCGCATGCCGAGACGGCGGCCTGCGCGGAGCGTCGCAGATTGGCGTCATCGAAGTTCACGAGCCGGTTCGCCGTCGCCCGCGTCTCACGGCGCTGCCGCATCGCCTCCCAGCTCGCAACGGTCTCGCTTGCGCCGATGATCTTGAGCATGGCGGCGATCGACTCGCCCTCACGGATAACGACGCGGTGCACGCCGCGGACCTCACGAGCTCGCGACGCAACGCCCATTCGGCCCGCCGCGCCCACGAGCGCCATGGCCGACTCACTGTTGGGGGTCACGACCTCCAGGGCGCTCGACCGCCCCGGCTCCGTCAGCGATCCGGCCGCGAGGAAGGCGCCCCGCCAGATGGCGGCGAGATCCTCGCGCGTGCCGGTCGTCAGCCGGTTCGGGAGGCCGCGGACCGTATGGCGTCGAGCATCCATCAGCCCGGTCTGCCGCGCGAGCGTCTCGCCCGCCTCCAGCACTCGCACGAGATAGCTCTCCTGCCCGCGCCCGTGGGCGCCCGTCGCCGACGTGATGCGGGGCCGCACTCCGTAGAGTTCGCCGAGCTCGTGGCTGAGGCGGCGCGCGAGGCGCTCCGAATCGACCTGTGCTTCGACGGCGATCCGGCCCGAGATGAGCTGCAGACCGCCAGAGAACCGAAGGATCGATGTCACCTCCGCTGCTCGTGCTTGCGTCGACTTCGCGCGAAGCCGCAGCAGCTCAAGTTTGACGTCGGCGGTGAGTGACACCGGATACCTCCTGGGGAAGTCGCTGGGGGCGGTGGAACAGTGGTGTGGCGCCGTGAGGCGGCGCCTCCTACTCGCGACCCAGATCTCGGTGGCGCACCGTGACCGAGAGCTCTGGATTGCCGCGCAGCAGCTGCGCGAGATGTTCGGTCATGGCCACCGAGCGGTGCTTCCCGCCCGTACAACCGATCGCGATGGTCGCGTGGCGCTTGTTCTCCCGCTCGTACCCGTGAAAGACGGGCTCGAGTGTTTCGACGTAGGCGTCCACGAACTCCTCGGCGCCCTCCTGGGCGAGCACATAGTCTGACACCTGCTTGTCGCGGCCCGTGAATGCCCGCAGGTCGGGCTCCCAGAACGGGTTCGGCAAGAAACGGACGTCGGCGACCATGTCGGCGTCGGTCGGCATGCCGTATTTGAACCCGAAGCTCATGACGGTGACCGCGATGCGGTGCTGGTCGGGCTCGCCGAAGCGCTCGATGATCCGCTTCGCCAGCTGGTGCACGTTGAGGGCGGACGTGTCGATGATGATGTCGGCCGACTCCCGCACCTCGCGCAGGCGGGCGCGCTCGAACTCGATGCCCTCGAGGATCGTGCCGTCGCCCTGCAGCGGATGCGGCCTGCGCACCGACTCGAAGCGCCGCACAAGCGTGTCGTCGGTCGCGTCGAGGAAGATCACGCGCACGTCGTGCGACTGGCGCAGCTTCACTACGAAGCTCGTGAACGACTCCAGCAGCCGCCCTCCGCGAACGTCCATTGCGACGGCCAGCTTGGGGAGCGAATCGCGCGCCTTGCCGGCCACCTCGATGAGCGGCGTAATCATCTCCGGCGGCAGATTGTCGACGACGAACCAGTCGAGGTCTTCGAGCGCCTTGCACGCGGTCGAACGGCCCGCCCCCGACATGCCCGTCACGATGAGGAGTTGCTGGCGCTCGTCGGTCAGGCCTTCGTCGTCAGTCATCCTGCATCCCCTCCGTGCGCCTAGCGAAGCAAGCCTACCGAAGCGGCGAATCGAAGCTGACCGCTCCCCCGTCTGCGAGATCCCGATCGTCGGTCGCGGCGCTCGCGTCATCCACGCCGGCGCTCGACGGAGCGAGTGCGCGCAGGATGCCCGCGGCGGTCGTCGGCCCGACACCCGGGACCGCCCCGAGCTCCGCCTCGCTCGCGGCGCGGAGGCGGGTCACGGAACCGAAGTGCCTGAGGAGCGCACGGATGCGCGCGGGGCCGAGACCGGGCACCTCGCTCAGCACGGTCGCGATGTCGCGTTTACGCCTGGCGCGCTGGTGGGCGATGGCGAAGCGATGCGCTTCGTCGCGGAGCCGTTGCACGAGGAAGAGGGCCTCGGAGCCGCGCGGCAGGATCACCGGGAACGAGTCGTCGGGGAGCCACAGCTCTTCCAATCGCTTCGCGATGCCCGCGACGGCGATGCCCGTGAGCCCGGACTCGTCGAGGGCACGCTTCGCCGCCGCCACCTGGGGCTGACCGCCGTCGACGAGGAGCAACTGCGGCCGGTAGGCGAACCGCGCGCTGGTGCGGTCGTGCACGACCGGCGCGTCGCCGCTCGCATCCGGCGCCCCCGAAGGGGTTGCACCGACGTCGGCGACGGCGGCCGCCGCCGCTCCTGCCGCACCCTCGGTCTCTGCCGCCTTCAGGTGCGCGAGTCGCCGCGTGAGCACCTGATGGATGGAGTCGGTGTCGTCGCGAGTCTCGGCGATGTTGAAGCGCCGGTAATGGGGTTTGCGGGGAAGCCCGTCCTCGAAGACCACCATCGAGGCGACGACCCCAGTGCCCTGCAGGTGCGAGACATCGAAGCACTCGATGCGGAGGGGCGCCTCGTCGAGTTCGAGCGCACGTTGCAGCTCGGCCAGGGCGTCCGCGCGTGCCGCGTAGTCGGCGGTTCGCTTGAGCTTGTACTGCCCGAGCGATTCGGTCGCGTTGATCGCCGCGGTGTGCAGGAGGTCGGCCTTCGGGCCGCGCTTGGCCGTGCGGAGCCTGACTCGTCCGCCGCGGCGCTCTTCGAGCCACTCCTGCAGTGCCTCGGCCTCCTCGGGCATCGTCGGCACGATCACTTCGTTCGGCGGTCGCTCGCCGTCGCCGTCGACCCCGCCGTAGACCTGCTGCATCGACTGCTGGATGATCGTGCCCTCGTCGAGGTCGAGCTCGGTGTCGAGCACCCAGCCCCGTACACCGCGAATGCGACCCCCGCGCACCGAGAACAGCTGAATGGCCGCAGACAGCTCATCGGTCGCTATCGCGAACACGTCGAGCTCGGTGTCGTCGGGCAACACGACGGCGCTCTTCTGGAGCACGTTCTCGACTGCGGCGATCCGGTCCCGGTACTTCGCCGCCTCTTCATACCGCTGGGCAGCCGCGGCCTCGCGCATCCGCCGCTCGAACTCGCCGATGATCGAGCGGTCGAACCGCTCCATGAAGCCGATGAAGTCGTTGATGGCGACACGGTGCTGCTCGATCGACTGTCGCTGTGAGCACGGCCCTCCGCACCGACCGATCTGCCCGGCGAAGCACGGTCGCCCCGACTGCATGGCTCGCTTGTAGTTCGCGTCGTTGCAGGTACGAATCGGGAAGACGCGCACCATGAGGTCGATGACCTCGTTGACCGACCACACCTTGGGATAGGGACCGAAGTACCTGGCGCCCCGGATCCGGTGGTTGCGGGTGACCATGACGCGGGGCGACTCGTCGGCGAGCGTGACGGCGAGGTACGGGTAGCTCTTGTCGTCTTTCAGCCGCACGTTGAAGGGCGGCTTGTGCTGCTGAATCCACGTGTACTCGAGCTGCAGCGACTCGCGTTCGTTCTGGACGACGGTCCATTCAACGGAGGAGGCGGCCGTCACCATGTGGCGCGTGCGCTCGTGCAGCGTGTCGAGCGGTGCGAAGTAGTTGCTCAGGCGCTGGCGGAGGCTCTTCGCCTTGCCGACATAGAGGATCCGGCCGTTCTCGCCGAGGAATCGGTAGACGCCCGGCGAGTTCGGGATGTCACCGGTGCGCGGTCGGTAGGGAACGTGGGTGGCCACGGCTACGCGGCGCCGCCGGCGTTGACCTGGCGACCGGCGACGGATGTGCCATCGCGGGGGCCGAGGACCTCCGCGAGGAAGCGGCCGGTGTGGCTCTCGGCGACCCGCGCGACCTCTTCGGGCGTGCCCGTCGCGACGACCGTGCCGCCCCCCGAGCCGCCCTCCGGCCCCATATCGATCAGGTGATCGGCGGACTTGATGACGTCGAGGTTGTGCTCGATCACGATCACGCTGTTGCCGCGATCGACGAGGCTCTGCAGCACGATCAGCAGCTTGCGGACGTCCTCAAAATGCAGCCCCGTGGTCGGCTCGTCGAGCACGTAAATGGTTCGGCCGTTGGAGCGCCGTTGCAGCTCTGTCGCGAGCTTGACGCGCTGCGCCTCGCCGCCCGAGAGCGTCGTCGCCGACTGGCCGAGCCGCACGTAGCCGAGCCCGACCTCCACGAGCGTCTTCAGGTAACGGTGGATCGCGGTGATCGGCTCGAAGAACTCGGCCGCCTCGGCGATCGGCATGTCGAGCACCTCGGCGATGTTCTTGCCCTTGTAGTGCACGCTGAGAGTTTCACGGTTGTAGCGCGAGCCGCCGCAGACCTCGCAGGGCACGTAGATGTCGGGGAGGAAGTTCATCTCGATCTTGAGCGTGCCGTCGCCCGAGCACGCCTCGCACCGGCCGCCCTTCACGTTGAACGAGAACCGGCCCGCCAAATAGCCCCGGGTCTTGGCCTCGGGGGTCTCGGCGAAGAGGTTGCGGATGCGGTCGAAGACCCCGGTATAGGTGGCGGCGTTCGAACGCGGTGTGCGACCGATGGGCGCCTGGTCGACGTGCACGACCTTATCGAGGTGCTCGAGGCCGGTGACCCGTGTGTGCTTGCCCGGCACCATGCGGGCGCGGTTGAGCTTCGTCGCGAGCACGCGGTAGACGATGTCGTTCACGAGGCTCGACTTGCCGGAACCGCTCACACCGGTGACGGCGACGAACACGCCCAGCGGGAAGGCGACGTCAACGCCCTGGAGGTTGTTGGCCCGGGCACCGACGACCTTGAGCTGGCGCTTGCGGTCGACCTTCCGCCGCTTCGTCGGCACCTCGATCTCGCGACGCCCTGCCAGGTAGTCGCCCGTGATCGAGCTGGTGTTGGCGACGAGCTCGTCGAAGCCGCCCGAGTGGACGACCTCGCCGCCTCGCTCGCCGGCTCCAGGGCCGATGTCGACGAGCCAGTCGGCCGTGCGGATCGTGTCTTCGTCGTGTTCGACGACGATGAGGGTGTTGCCGAGATCGCGCAGCTTCACGAGTGTCTCGATGAGACGGCGGTTATCGCGCTGGTGCAGGCCGATCGAAGGCTCGTCGAGTACGTAGAGCACGCCCGTGAGGCCGGAGCCGATCTGCGTGGCGAGGCGGATACGCTGGGCTTCGCCACCCGAGAGGGTTCCGGCCGACCGCGCGAGATCGAGGTACGACAGGCCCACCTCGACGAGGAACGAGAGTCGGGCGCGGATCTCGCGCAGCACCTGCTCGGCGATCATCGCCTCGCGCGTCGTGAGCTGGACGCCGTTGACGAACCGCAGGCAATCGTCGATCGACATGACCGTCAGGTCGGCGATGCTGTGGCCGTGCACCTTGACGGCGAGCACCTCGGGCCGAAGGCGCGCGCCGTTGCAGGCGCCGCAGGGGATCTCGCGCAGGTATTCGCTCCACCGGGCGCGTGCGCTGTCGCTGTCGGCCTCGGTGTACTGCCGTTCGATGTAGGGCATGACGCCCTCGAACCCCGACGAGTAGGTGAGGTGTCGGCCGAATCGGTTGCGGTACTTGACCTTGACGCGGTAGTCGCGGCCGTACAGGATCGCCTGCCGAACGCCCTCGCGGAGCTTGTTCCACGGGGTGTTCAGCGAGAAGTCGAGCTCGTCGGCGAGGCCGACCATGAGGCGCTCGTAGTACTGGTAGAGCTTCTTGCCCTGCGAGGTCCACGGAATGATCACGCCCTCAGCGATCGAGGCGCCCGGGTCGCCGAGGAGCAGCTCCGGATCGGCCGAGAGCTTCGTGCCGAGGCCGTCGCACTCGGGGCAAGCGCCGAAGGGGGCGTTGAACGAGAACGTGCGCGGCTCGATCTCGGTGAGCGCGATCGGGTGGTTGTTCGGGCACGAGAGCGACTCGCTGAAGCTCTCGATGGCGTTTCCGGACTCGCCAGGCTCGTCGCCGCGGTCGACGTACTCGATCTGCACAACCCCGCCCGCGAGCCGCAGCGCGGTCTCGAGCGAGTCGGTGAGGCGGTCGAGGAGATCGGGACCGGAGACGAGGCGGTCGACGATGACGGAGATGTCGTGCTTGTACGACTTCTTGAGCTTCGGCGGGTTCGACAACTGCACGCGCTCGCCGTCGACCATCGCCCGGGCGAACCCCTGGGTGCCGAGCTCGGAGAGGAGGTCGGTGAACTCGCCCTTCTTCTGTTGCACGACGGGGGCCAGCACCTGGAACCGCGTGCCCGTCTCGAGCTCCATGAGGTGATCGGCGATCTGTTGCACGGTCTGGCGGGCGATGACCTCACCGCACTCCGGGCAGTGCGGCACGCCGATGCGGGCCCAGAGCAGGCGGAGATAGTCGTAGATCTCGGTGATCGTGCCGACCGTCGATCTCGGGTTGCGGTTGGTCGATTTCTGATCGATCGACACGGCCGGGCTGAGTCCCTCGATGAAGTCGACATCGGGCCGATCGACCTGCCCGAGGAACATGCGGGCGTAGGAGGAGAGCGACTCGACGTACCGGCGCTGGCCTTCCGCGAAGATCGTGTCGAACGCGAGCGACGACTTCCCCGAACCCGAAAGCCCCGTGAACACGATGAGGCTGTCGCGCGGCACCTCGAGGTCGACGCTCTTGAGATTGTGCACGCGGGCCCCCGCGATACGGATCGACGACATGGGGCCGGTGCCCATCGTGGGCTGGACCGCGCCCGAGGACGTCGGGCGAGGGTGGGAGTGCGCGTCGGCGTCGCGCGGGGCCAGGGCCGTATCTGTCGTCGTCACCCGGGCATTCTAGGCACCACCCGCGGACATTCCCGGTCCTGATCGCCCACGGCGCAGCGCCCTTGGTGGTCGAGACCGGATCCCCGGCGTCACGCGTGCCCGGCCGCCTCCATCGCCCGCAGCTCCTTCTTGAGGTCGGCGAGCTCGTCGCGCAGCCGGGCTGCGAGCTCGAACTTGAGCTCAGCCGCGGCCGCGAGCATCTGCTGATTCAGGTCTGCGATGAGCGCGTCGAACTCGGCCGCGCCCGATGCCGCGATGCCTTCGCGCTTCAGACCCGGCGTCGGCGATGACTTCCGCGACTCTCGGCCCCTGAGCATCTCGGCGGTGTCACGGCCTTCGCGGGCGAGCGATTCGGTGATGTCGGCGATCTTCTTGCGCAGCGGCTGCGGGTCGACGCCGCGCTCGGTGTTGTAGGCGACCTGCTTCTCGCGACGCCGCGTCGTCTCTTCGATGGCCTCGTTCATCGCCGCGCTGCGCTCGTCGGCGTACATGATGACCTGGCCGTCGACGTTCCGGGCGGCACGCCCGATCGTCTGGATGAGTGAGGTCGCGCTGCGCAGGAATCCCTGCTTGTCGGCGTCGAGAATGGCGACGAGCGACACCTCCGGCAGGTCGAGCCCTTCGCGCAGCAGGTTGATGCCCACGAGCACGTCGTACACCCCCGCGCGGAGCTCGCTCAGGAGTTCGACTCGCCGGAGGGTGTCGACGTCGGCGTGCAGATATCGAACGCGTACACCGTTCTCGCCGAGGAAGTCGGTGAGCTCCTCTGACATCTTCTTCGTGAGCGTCGTGACGAGCACGCGCTCGTCGCGCTCGGTCCGCTGCCGGATCTCTTCGAGAAGATCGTCGATCTGGCCCTTTGCCGGCTTGACGACGATCTCCGGGTCGACGAGGCCGGTCGGGCGGATGATCTGCTCGACGACCCCGTCGGCCTGCGACAGCTCGTACTTGCCGGGTGTCGCCGAGAGGTAGACGGTCTGGCCGACCCGATCCTTGAACTCCTCCCAGGTCAGTGGCCGGTTGTCGAGGGCGCTCGGGAGGCGGAATCCGTGTTCGACGAGGGTGCGCTTGCGCGACGCGTCGCCCTCGTACATCGCGCCGATCTGCGGCACGGTCACGTGCGATTCGTCGATCACGAGGAGGAAGTCGTCGGGAAAGTAATCGAGGAGACAGTGCGGCGCCTCACCGGGCTGGCGCCCGTCGATGTGCCGTGAATAGTTCTCGATACCGGAGCAGAACCCGATCTGCTCCATCATCTCGAGGTCGAACGTGGTGCGCATGCGCAACCGCTGCGCTTCGAGCAGCTTCTGCTCCCGCTCGAACTGCGCGAGCCGCTCATCGAGCTCGTCGCGGATACCCCGCATGGCCCGCTGCATGGACTCGTTCGATGCCGCGTAGTGCGATCCGGGGAAGACGCTCACCGAGTCGAGCTCCCGCACGACGTCGCCGGTCAGCGGGTTGAGCGCGGAAAGGGCGTCGATCTCGTCACCGAACATCTCGATCCGGATCGCCAACTCTTCGTACATCGGGATGATCTCGATCGTGTCGCCCCGAACGCGGAACGTGCCCCGCTGGAACGCGACGTCATTGCGGGTGTACTGCATGCCGACGAACCGGCGCAGCAGCTCCTTCCGCGGCACGACGTCGCCGACGCGGAGGGGCAGCATCGCCTCGTAGTACTCCTCGGGCTTGCCGAGGCCGTAGATGCACGAGACGGTCGAGACCACGACGACGTCGCGGCGGCTGAGCAGCGAGTTCGTCGTCGAGTGGCGCAGGCGCTCGACCTCCTCGTTGATCGAGCTGTCCTTCTCGATGAACGTATCGGTCTGCGGCACGTAGGCCTCTGGCTGGTAGTAGTCGTAGTACGAAACGAAGTACTCGACGGCATTGTTCGGCAGCAGGCTGCGGAACTCGGTCGCCAGCTGCGCCGCCAGCGTCTTGTTGTGCGCCATGACGAGGGTCGGCCGCTGCACCTGCTCGATGAGCCACGCCGTGGTCGCCGATTTGCCGGTCCCGGTGGCACCCAGCAGCACGACATCGGCCTCTCCGGCGTTCAATCGAGACGCGAGTTCGCCGATGGCGCGCGGCTGATCGCCCGCAGGCTGGTACTCGCTGACGACCTCGAATGGGCGAACGATCCGCGTCGGTTCCATGGGAACAAGACTACGACCGACCGCGGACACCGGGTGTCCCCTTCGCGGCGGGCGAAGCCCGAACCACCGCGGCGTGGCACCTCCACCTACACTCGCTCCGTGTCCTCCTCAGCCAGACGCCCGACGGGCGGACCCGTCCGCTTCGCCGTCCTCGGGCGCCCGGTCGACCACGAGCTCGAAGTCAAGCGCTCGCGGTTTCTCTGCCGCCTGCGCCGAGTCGCCAGCGAGGAGGCGGCGCGCGACGCGGTCGCGGAGGCGAGGGCCGGTCACCGGCTTGCGCGGCACCACTGTTCGGCCTTCGTGCTCGGGGCCGACCGCCGCGTGCGGCGCTCGAGCGACGATGGCGAGCCGGCCGGGACCGCCGGCACGCCGATGCTCGACGCGCTCGTTCAGCGGGACACCGGAGTCGGGCGCGGCGCCGACGACGCGGGCGGCGCCGACCTCAGCGACGTCGTCGCGATCGTGATCCGGTACTTCGGCGGCGTGCTGCTCGGCGCCGGTGGGCTCGTACGCGCCTACTCCGAGGCCGTCACGAGCGCGCTCGATCGGGCGACGTTCGTCGCGCGCGAGCGCCGACGCATCCTCGCCCTCGACGCGCCTCACGCGGACGCGGGGCGCTGGGAGCACGAGCTGCGCACGGCCGGCATCGTGCTGCTCGACGGCGAATACGGTGCGGCCGGCGTGCGCCTGCGCCTTGCGGTGCCGGACATCGAGTCGGCGCTGGGAGAGGTCGAGGCCCGCGTCGCGGCCCTCACCCAGGGCGCGACGGCCCTGGAGCGGCTCGGCGAGGAGTGGGTCGACGTCGCAGCTCAGGCCCCGTAGCGCTCGTCGGTGTCGGTGAGCGCCGCCGCACTCACGCGGGCCCACTCCCGTTCGACGTGTGCCAACGTCTCGTCGAGCGTCTCGGTCGTGTCGAAGAGCACATCCGCGATGCGCCGCCGCTGCTCATCGGTGGCCTGCGAGCCGACGCGGCGGGCAGCCTCTGCGCGATCGAGGCCGCGTTCGTCGACGAGGCGCTCGAGGCGGACCTCAGCCGGCGCATCGGCGACCCAGATCTCGTCGTAGTCGTAGTTGTGGCGAGCTTCCAGGAGGAGGGGGATGTCGTGCACGATGATCGCGTTCGGGTCGCCGCTGCGCACCTCCGCCTTTGCGGCGAGGGTCAGACGTGCGATCTCCGGGTGGGTGATGCCATTGAGCACGGCGCGCTGTTCCTCGTCGGCGAAGACGATCGCCGCAAGCGCCGGGCGGTCGAGCGAGCCGTCCGGTCGGATGACCCGGTCGCCGAAGTGGGCGCGGATCGCCGCGAGGGCGGGCATCCCAGCGCCGACGGCCATCCGCGCGAAGTGGTCGGCGTCGAGGATCACGGCACCGAGCTCGCGCAGGTGGTTCGCGATCGTCGATTTGCCGGAGGCGATGCCGCCGGTCAGTGCGATGGTGGTCATCGTCGACTCCCCTCAACGGGCCGTGATCGGGCCGTGTCCCTTGCCCGACACCCTAGTCAACGATGCGACGCGGAATGGCCGGCCCCCGAGGGGACCGGCCATTCATGCGCGGATGCGCGCCAGGCGCACCGGGATCCGCAGTGCTTAGCTGCCCGAGAGCTTCTCTCGCAGCGCAGCGAGCGACTCGTCATCGGCGAGGGTGCCGACGCCGTTCGAGTCAGTCGCGAACGACGACGCGCTGACGGGGGTCGTCGTCGGCTCAGCCACCTGCTCGTTCTCGAGCGTCGCGACGACCTGCTTCTTGTGGGCCTCCCAACGCGACTGGGCCAGGGCGTACTCCTGCTCCCAGGCGTCGCGCTGCTCCTCGAAGCCTTCCTTCCACTCGTTGGTCTCGGGGTCGAAGCCTTCGGGGTACTTGTAGTTGCCCTGCTCGTCGTACTCGGCGAGCATGCCGTAGAGCGCGGGGTCGAACTCGGTGCCCTCGGGGTCGACGCCCTCGTTCGCCTGCTTGAGCGACAGTGAGATGCGGCGGCGGTCGAGATCGATGTCGATGATCTTGACGAACAGCTCCTGGCCGACCGAGACGACCTGCTCGGCGAGCTCAACGTGACCGGTCGAGAGCTCCGAGATGTGCACGAGGCCCTCGATGCCGTCGGCGACGCGGACGAACGCACCGAAGGGAACGAGCTTGGTGACCTTCCCTGGCGCGATCTGGCCGATGGCGTGCGTGCGGGCGAGCACCTGCCACGGGTCTTCCTGGGTCGCCTTCAGCGAGAGCGAAACGCGCTCGCGGTCGAGGTCGACCTCGAGGATCTCGACGGTGACCTCCTGGCCAACCTCAACGACCTCGCTTGCGTGGTCGATGTGCTTCCACGAAAGCTCCGAGACGTGCACGAGGCCGTCGACGCCGCCGAGGTCGACGAACGCGCCGAAGTTGACGATCGACGAGACGACGCCCTTGCGGACCTGGCCCTTCTGAAGGTTGTTCAGGAAGTTGGCGCGGGTCTCGGACTGGGTCTGCTCAAGGAGCGCTCGGCGCGAGAGCACGACGTTGTTGCGGTTCTTGTCGAGCTCCAGGATCTTGGCCTCGAGCTCCTGACCGAGGTACGGCGAGAGATCGCGGACGCGGCGCAGCTCGATGAGCGACGCGGGCAGGAAGCCGCGCAGGCCGATGTCGACGATGAGGCCACCCTTGACGACCTCGATGACCGTACCGGTGACGACGCCGTCGTCTTCCTTGATCTTCTCGACGTCGCCCCACGCGCGCTCGTACTGCGCGCGCTTCTTCGAAAGGATCAGTCGGCCTTCTTTGTCCTCCTTCTGGAGCACAAGGGCTTCGACGGCGTCGCCGACCTCGACGACCTCCGTTGGGTCGACGTCGTGCTTGATGGAGAGCTCGCGCGAGGGGATGACGCCCTCGGTCTTGTAGCCGACATCGAGGAGAACCTCGTCCCGGTCGATGCGAACGACGGTACCTTCGATGAGGTCGCCGTCGTTGAAGTGCTTCATCGTCGATTCGACCGCGGCAAGGAAGTCCTCAGCAGATCCGATGTCATTTATGGCGACCTGCTTGGTTGCCTGATCGGTCGTAGTAATGGTCATGTAGCTTGTGCTCCGGATTGGGGATGCTCGGCCCCGACGGGCCTGCCACGATGACCGCGACGGGCGCATCCGTCGAGGAGAAAACGGATAGGAAACGCACAGGAGTGCCCGTCAAGCTTAGCCGGTCGGTCCAAGTTCTGACAAGCTGGGCGCCGGCCGCCTCAGCGTGTCGCGGCGACTCGCATCAGACACGCCCGAGACTGCGGACGGATCGCAGTGAGCGGGGGCACAATGACCGAAGGAGGTCATCATGAGCCCTGCAGCCGCGTCCCCCACCATCATCGTCGGCGTCATTCCCGGTCGCACCGCGGCCGTGGTTCCGAGCGCCGTCGAGTTCGCCGAACGATTCCGTGCCTCGCTGCTCTTCGCATACGTGGATGCTGCGAGCGCGCTCGTGAGCCCCGTGCCCGACGCGACGTTTGTCGCCACCCCGCTTGCGCCCGAGGTCATCGACGAGATCGAGCAGACGGCGGGCGAGCAGCTGACGGCTGAGATCCGGCCGCTGCTCGACGGCCACGCCGTCGAATGGTCGGCGGTCGGGCGCGTCGGCGACCCGGCGCGGTCGCTCATCGGGCTGGCCGATGACCGTGAGGCACTCATGATCATCGTCGGCACGCGCGAGGGGTTGCGCGGATCGATCCACGAGTTCTTCAACGGCTCGGTCGCCGCCCGGCTGTCGCACTGGCAGCACCGGCCCGTCGTCGTGATCCCGCTGGCGCCGAAGGGCGTCGGCGCCCCGCTGCCTTGGAACAGGGGCGGCGACGCGGGGAGCGAGCCGGCCGATGGCGCCGGACCGGCCGGCACGTCGGGCGGGCCGGAGGCGTCTGGCTAGTCGGCCTGGCCCGTACCGGCCGGTCGGTCCTGCGAGCCGTTCGGGCGCGGTCGGCCGGCGGGATCGACGAGCTCGGAGCGGATGAGGAAGCGCTTTCCTTCCGGGGCCTCGAGCGAGAAGCCGGCGCCCCGGCCGTCGACAACGTCGACCGTGAGGCGCGTGTGCTCCCAGTAGCGGAATTGCTCGCGCGACATCCAGAACTCGAGCGTGCTCGGCTCCGTCTGCGTTCCGTCGGGACCGGACGAACCCGGCAGTTCGAAGACGCCGAGCAGCACGTCGGCGTCGCCGGTCATGAACTCACCGGCCGGGTAGCACATGGGCGCGGAGCCGTCGCAGCATCCGCCCGATTGATGGAACATGAGCGGGCCGTGCGTCGCGGCGAGCTGCTGCAGCAGCGAGATCGCCGCGGGCGTCAATGCGACGCGAGATGCGGTCTCGCCCGGGATCGTCGGCGTCGACGCAAGCGCTCCGGTTTCAGACATGCGGGCCTCCAGAGTGGTGAGCGGTGGGTGATGAACGGTGCGCGCCCAGATGCACGTGGACGTCCGGGCGCGCCGTCAGCGGCGTCGCGAAGCCCGCGGCGACCGCTGCCAGTGTCGTTCGTGGGGTGCGGGACGCGTCAGAAGAATCCGAGCTTCTGCTCGCTGTAGCTCACGAGCACGTTCTTCGTCTGCTGGTAGTGGTCGAGCATCATGAGGTGGTTCTCGCGCCCGATGCCCGACGACTTGTAGCCGCCGAAGGCCGAGTGCGCCGGGTAGTTGTGAAAGTGGTTCACCCACACGCGCCCGGCCTGGATTGCGCGGGACGCTCGGTAGACGGTGTTGCCGTTCCGCGTCCACACGCCCGCGCCCAGGCCGTACAGCGTGTCGTTCGCGATGGCGATCGCGTCGTCGTAGTCGTCGAACGCCGTCACGGCGACCACGGGCCCGAAGATCTCCTCTTGGAAGATGCGCATGGAGTTGTCGCCCTCGAAGATGGTCGGCTGCACGTAGAACCCGCCCTCGAGCTCGCCGCCGAGTTCGGCGCGGGCACCGCCGATACGGATTTTCGCGCCCTCCTGCGTCCCGATGTCGATGTAGCTGAGGATCTTCTCGAGCTGATCGTTCGATGCCTGCGCGCCCATCATGGTCTCGGTGTCGAGGGGGTTGCCCTGCACGATGCGGGACGTGCGCTCGGCGACCGTGTCGAGGAAACGGTCATAGATCGATGACTGGATGAGGGCCCGCGACGGACACGTGCAGACCTCGCCCTGATTGAGGGCGAAGAGCGTGAAGCCCTCCTGCGCCTTGTCCCAGTACGCGTCATCGTGCGCCATGACGTCGTCGAAGAAGATGTTCGGGCTCTTGCCGCCGAGCTCGAGCGTGACGGGGATGATGTTCTGCGAGGCGTACTGCATGATGAGGCGGCCCGTCGTCGTCTCGCCGGTGAACGCGACCTTGGCGATGCGGGGGTTCGAGGCGAGCGGCTTGCCGCACTCGACGCCGAAACCGTTGACGATGTTGACCACTCCCGGCGGCAGGAGGTCGGCGATGAGCTCGATCAGCACGAGGATCGATGCGGGCGTTTGCTCGGCGGGCTTGAGCACGACGCAGTTGCCTGCGGCGAGCGCGGGCGCCAGTTTCCAGACGCCCATGAGGATCGGAAAGTTCCACGGGATGATCTGCCCCACCACGCCGAGGGGCTCGTGGAAGTGGTAGGCGGTCGTGTCATTGTCGAGCTGGCTGAGGGTGCCCTCCTGCGCTCGGATCGCACCTGCGAAGTAGCGGAAGTGGTCGACGGCGAGGGGGAGATCGGCGTTCAGGGTCTCGCGCACGGCCTTGCCGTTGTCCCAGGTCTCCGCGACCGCGAGCAGTTCGAGGTTCTCCTCGATGCGGTCTGCAATCTTGTTGAGGATAATCGCGCGCTCGGTCGGGCTCGTCGTGGTCCACGCGGGCGCCGCCGCGTGGGCGGCGTCGAGCGCTGCCTCGATGTCCTCGGCCGTACCTCGCGCGATCTCGGTGAAGACCTGCCCTGTCACCGGGGTCACGTTCTCGAAGTACTGGCCCTTCGCGGGGGCGGTCCATTCGCCGCCGATCCAGTGCTCGTAGCGGGGCTTGAACGAGACGACCGATCCGTCGGTCCCGGGGTTCGCGTACACAGACATTCGTGCTCCTTCGACGTCGTTGTCGGGTGCTGGCATCGCGCGGGTGCGCGATTCGCGCAGCCTATGCAGCGGAGGGTTGCAACACGGTTGCGACGGCGAACGGCCGCGGACCGGGCGGTGCCCGTGACGCGCGAAGGGATGCGGTCGAGGCGAAAGGCCGGGCTTGCCGCTATGCGCCGAGGGCATCGAGCCGCGCGATGATTGCGGCGCGCCGCGGCGAGCGCGGTGGCAGCAGCCTGAGGGCGAGCAAGTTGGCCTCGATGTCGTCGGCGTGGCCCGGTCGTTCGAGGAGGGCGATGACCGCCTCGGCGTTTCCGTGACCGAGCACCGCCTCGCGCAACGTCGTTGTCGTGCGCGCGCGAATCGCCTCGACGCCCGGCGCCTCTGAACCGGGAAGCGGTGCACCCGCGTAGTCACGCAGGGCCCTGCGGTGCGCGCCGCGGTCGATGGAACGCAGGACGTCGTCGGCGTCGGTGCCGAGTTCGGCGTTCAACCGGTACGGCTGCGAGGCGAGCCGGATGCCAGGGTCGAGTCTGGTGAGCGCGGCGCGCAGCCGCGTGACCTCGGCGCGCAGGGTCACGGCATTGCCGTCGTCGCGGTACAGCTCGGCCGCGAGCTCCGGGCCCGAGAGTCCGGACGGGTGGGTCGCCAGCAGCAACATGATCTCGCTGTGCCGCGGGGTGAGCTCGATGCGGGCGCCGTTCGACGCGGCGAGCTCGGCACGGTCGCGCCCGAGCAGGCGCAGGTGGAGCCGGGCCGGCGCGCGCGCCTCGCCGGACGCGTGCCCGTTGAGCGCTGAGCGTATCGACCCACTCCCCTGGGCCAGGGCCCGGACGTGCAGCTCGGTCGTGGCCGCCGCGGCGGCGGCCCGCAGGAGCGGAATGGTGTGGGGCCCGATCGCGTCGGTACCGCCCGTGACGTCGATGACGCCGAGCAGCTCCCCCGATCCGGGCCTGCGGACGGGGACGGCGCTGCAGCTCCACGCCTGCGCGGCCGGAGCGAAGTGTTCGCGGCCGGCGACCTGCACGGCATCGCCGGTCTCGAGGGCCGTGCCCGGCGCGCACGTCCCCACCGTGCGCTCCGACCAGTCGGCGCCCGGCACGAACGCCATGCCCTCCGCGCGGCGCAGGGTCGCGTCGTCTCCCTCGACCCACACGAGACGACCGGCCGCATCCGTGATCGCCACGATGAGTCCCGTTGCCGTCGCGGGCTGCACCAGCAGGGTGTGCAGGACGTCGTAGACGGGTGCGAGCGGATGCCCCGCGCGTCGGCGATCGAGGTCGGCCTCCGCCGCATCGACGGCCGGCTGCGCTCGGTCGGGCGAGCCGAGGAGGCGAAGCGAACGACGGCGCGACGCGGCGACGAGGTCGCGCATGCGCTGCGCGGTGCTCCCTCGTGGAGCGCCTCGTTCCGCGGCGATCGTCATCGGTGGCCTCGACCCCTTCGTCTCGGTGCGATCAGCATACGGCGCCTCGATGCAGGTGGGCGGGTTCCCTGTGGCGACGGCCCATGCGTTGCTCCGGCGCCCACAACTTCCGCGCTCGCGGTGACCAGCGCTCGCGGTCACCGGCGCTCGCGGTCACCGCGCGACGACGGTGCGCAGCGTGTCGAGGCCGACACCACCGAGGTCGAGCGCGCGGGTGTGCCACGCGCGCAGATCGAACGCGGCGCCCCTGGCCGCCTCTGCGCGGGCGCGAACTTCCTCCCAGATGCGCTGACCGACCTTGTACGACGGGGCCTGTCCCGGCCAGCCGAAGTACCGGTTCACCTCGAATCGAACGAACGCATCCGGCATGTTGACGTTGCGGCGCAGGAACTCGAGCGCGACGTCGTGGTCCCACACCTGGGCCACGCCGATCTCCGCGGAGGCGGGCACGCGTTTGCCGAGGTGCACGCCGATGTCGAGCACGACTCGGGCGGCGCGCATGCGCTGGGCGTCCAGCATGCCCAGCCGATCGGCCGGGTCGTCGAGGTAACCGAGCTGCGCCATGAGGCGCTCGGCGTACAGTGCCCATCCCTCTCCGTGGCCGCTCGTCCAGTTGTTGCGGCGCCATGAATTGAGGTGGTCCTTGCGGGCGATCGCGTGCGCGATCTGCAGGTGATGCCCTGGAACGCCCTCGTGGTAGACGGTGGTGAGCTCGCGCCACGTATCGAACGCCGTGACACCGGGCGCGACCGACCACCACATGCGTCCCGGCCGTGAGAAGTCATCGTTCGGACCGGTGTAGTAGATCGCGCCCTCCTGTGTCGGCGCGATGCGGCACTCGAGCGTGCGCATGGGTGCGGTGATGTCGAAGTGCGTGCGGCCGAGCTCGTCGATCGCACGGTCGCTCGTCTCCTGCATCCACGCGCGCAGCGCCTCGGTGCCGTGCAGCTTCCGCGACGGGTCTCCCTCGAGCCGGGCGATCGCATCGGCGACCGTGCCGCCCGGCACGAGTTCGTTCGCGACCGCCTCCTGTTCACCGGTCATTCGGGCGAGCTCGTCGAGTCCCCACTCGTAGGTCTCATCGAGGTCGATCTCGGCGCCGAGGAACGACCGCGATGCGAGTGCATAGTGTTCGCGTCCGACGGCGTCCGTCTCGGCCGCGACGGGGGCGAGCTCGCGCGCAAGCACATCGGCGAGATCGGCGTACGCCCGTTGAGCTGCCGCCGCACCCCGCTCCAGGTCGACGGCGAGGGACGCTGCCGCGCCGATGCCGGATCTCGAGCCCGTGGCGACCGCGAGGGTCGCGAAGAAGCCGTCGGGCTTGGCGTACTCACGGACCTGGGCGACGACCTCGGCGACTTGGCGTCTGGCGGGCACGATCCCCCGCCGAACGCCTTCTCGAAGCGTCTCGAGGTACCCGCCGAGGGCGGCGGGGATGTTCGCCATGCGTCGCGCGATCGCGGCGCGGTCGTCATCCGTGTCACTCGGCATGAGGTCGAAGACCATGCGCACCGCTTGTGCGGGCGAGGCGATGTTGTTGAGGTCGCGGTAGCCGACGCCGGCCGCGAGCTCGTCGAGCGCGAGACGGAGGGTGCGACGCAGTTCGAGCAGCGTCACCCGATCGACCTCGTCGACGGGTGACGCGTCGTCGAGTCTGCGAAGCGTCGCCGTCACGGCCTCGCGACGGGCCTCGAAACGGTCGGGTGACAGGTCGCCGTACTCGCTCTGGTCGCCCGGGAGGCCGAGCTCGACACGCCGCTCCGGCTCGAGCTGGACCTCGGTGCCCATCCACTCCTCGGCGACGCGATCGATGTCGGTCTGCGGGCGCGGGGCGTCGTCGATCATTGCGTCAGCGTAATGGGGCGGCCGCTCGACCTCGTGGAGGGGCGAGCAGCGGCGTCGCTGCGCGATCGCTGTCACCGGCTCGCCGCGCGGCTTCTGGGTCGCACCGCCGAAGAACGAGCGCGCTGCGCGTGCGCGTCGTGGTCACCGGACGGACCGTCAGCGCTCCCGGGTCGGCTGCGTCGTGCGCGGAGGCGGCGTCGGCTGCGTCGGCTCCCCCACGAGCTCTCGCAGCAGCAGGACGCCGCCGGCACTCAGCGCCGGCGTCGCGACGACGGCGCCGCCCGGCACGAGGAAGCTCAGGTACGCGCCGATGCCGAAGCCGAGCGACAGGGCGCGCCGGCTCGCGAGCAGGCGCTGGCGCTGCGTCAGCGTCAGGCCGCGATCATCACCAGGGGTTCCCGTCAGCTCGATGGCGAGAGCCCGGCCGCCGAGGACCGCGCCGGTCGTCCAGCCGAGCACTCCGCCGACGAGCGGGATCAGGCCGAGCAGGAACACGGCGACGCCCGAGAGGAGCGCAGTGCCGACGAGCACGACGCCGTCGCCGATGCCGCGGCCGAGCGCCGTCCAGAAGCGCTCGTCCGCGCCTTCCGGCGCCGCGCCGAGTCGGCGATCGGTCAGCCGGGCGATCTGTTCGGAGAACGGCGACGCGACCGTGAGGGTGACGGCGGCGAACGTGAGCGCGCCCACCGCGATTGCGGCCGCGACGATCGCGACGCCGACGAGCACGCGGACGCCGTCTCGCCAGACGGCATCCCACTCGTCGGCGAATGGCGTCGCCCACTCCGCAATTCCCGGGACGAAGACCGCCAGCGTGACGATTGCCGCGAGATAGACCGCGCTCACGATGAGCCCGGGGATCGCCCCGAGCGCCATGAGCCTCGGGCTGCGGCCCCACATCCCGAATCCGCGCACGAACAGGCGCAACCCGAGGAAGAAGTCGGACACCGCGCCGATCACCTGCCCGTCCCCTCGCCCTCGGCGTCCCTAGTGGGCGGCCGCATCCCAGTTCGGCCCGATGCCGACCTGCACGTCGAGCGGCATCGCGAGCTCGGCCGCACCCGACATCTCGGTGCGGACGAGCGCCTCGAGTACCTCGGTCTCGCCAAAAGCGACCTCGAAGACCAGTTCATCGTGCACCTGGAGAAGCATCCGGCTCGAAAGGCCCGCTGCCCGCACCCGTGTGTCGATCGCGATCATCGCGCGCTTGATGATGTCGGCGGCAGACCCCTGGATCGGCGAGTTCAGGGCCGCGCGCTGGGCGTTCTCGCGCGCGAGCCGGTTCGTTGACTTGAGGTCGGGAAACGGGCGGCGGCGACCGAAGATCGTCTCGGTGTATCCGTTCTCCGTGGCCTGCTCGACGACACCGCGCAGGTAGTCGCGGACCTTGCCGAAGCGGGTGAAGTAGTCCTCCATGAGGCCCTTCGCCTCCGCGACCTCGATCTGCAGCTGCTTCGAGAGCCCGAACGCGCTGAGCCCGTAGGCGAGGCCGTACGACATCGCCTTGACCTTCGAACGCATCTCAGGCGTCACATCGGCCGGATCGACGTGAAACACGCGCGCCCCCACGAAGCGGTGCAGGTCCTCCCCCGCGTTGAACGCCGCAATGAGCTGCTCGTCGCCCGAGAGGTGCGCCATGATGCGCATCTCGATCTGTGAGTAGTCGGCGGTCAGCAGCGTCTCGAACTCGCCCCCGTGCGTGAAGGCCTGCCGGACGCGCCGTCCCTCCGACGAGCGGATCGGGATGTTCTGCAGATTCGGATCGTTCGAGCTCAGACGACCCGACGCCGAGCCGACCTGCACGTAGGTCGTGTGGATCCGGTCGCTGCCCGGCGCCTCGCCCACGATGATCGCCCTCATGAGGGTCTCTTCGATCTGCAGCAGCTTCGTGGTGTCGCGGTAGAGGCGGAGCGCGCCGAGGAATGGGTGCGGGTTCGACCGCTCCAGCTCGGCGAGCGCGTCAGCGTCGGTCGAGTACCCGGTCTTCGTCTTGCGCGTCTTCGGCATGCCGAGCCGATCGAACAGCACCTCCTGCAACTGCTTGGGCGAGCCGAGGTTGACGCTCTCGACACCGGCGGCCTCGAGGGCAGCCGTGCGCAACCCCTCGACTTTCGCCCGCTGTTCGTCGATGAGCGCCTGCAGGAAGGAGCGGTCGACCGCGACGCCGTCGAGCTCCATGCGCGCAAGTACCGTCAGCAGCGGTGCCTCGATGTCGTCGAAGACCCCGCGTGAGCCGGGATCGAGTCGGGCGAGCGCCTCGAGGGTCGCCCGTCGCACGAACCATGCGTCGGAGGCGGCGAACGAGACGGCGTCCTCGGGCGGCACGAGCTCGTTCGGGTCGCCCTCCGGCAGTGCCTCGTCGAGTTGCTGCTGTACGAACTCCGCGAGGCGCTTGGGCGGATTCTGGGGCCGCGCGAGCCACGACGCGATCTGGCCATCGACGATGGCGCCACCGACCGCCAGGCCCGCCCGGAGGAGTGCCTTCAGTTGCGCCTTCGCGTCGAACATGATCTTGGGAGCACCGCTCGCGAGCCACGACTCAAAGGGGGCGTAGTCGGCCCGGCCGGGAATCCAGGTGAGGAACGTCGCCTCGTCCGGGCCCGAGATGCCGACCTCGGTGACGATGCCCTCGAGCGTGCGCACCGTCAGCGCAAGCCCTTCCGGCGACGCCGCTACGGCCGTCTCGAGCCAGCGCTCGAGCTCTTCGTCGAGCAGCTCCGCGCGGACGGGGGCGGCCGCCTGCGGGGGTGCCGACGTCTCGGCCCCGTTGCTCTCGGCCAGCGCGAGGATTCGCTCCTGCAGTGTGCGGAACTGCAGGCGCGTGAACACCTCCCGGATCGCCGTCGTGTTCATGGGGCCGCGCGCCAGGTCGCCCGGCTCAACGGGAAGATCGATGTCATCGACGAGCCGGTTCAGCTTTCGGTTGCGAACCGCCTCCTGCTGGTGCTCGCGGAATGACTCGCCCACCTTGCCCGTGATCTCGTCCTGATGGTCGAGGATGCCCTGCAGCGATCCCCATTTCGCGAGCCATTTCGCGGCCGTCTTCTCTCCCACCTTCGGGATGCCCGGAAGGTTGTCGGACTTCTCGCCCACGAGGGCGGCGACATCGGGGTACTGCTCCGGACGCACGGCGTATCGCTCGACGACGGCATCCGGCGTGTAGCGCTTGAGCTGCGAAACGCCCTGCGTCGACGGGTACAGCAGCGTGACCTCGTCGTTCACGAGCTGAATGGTGTCGCGGTCGCCCGAGACGAGGAGCACGTTGAACCCCTCCTCGCGGCCCTTGCGGGCGAGCGTTGCGAGGATGTCGTCGGCCTCGTAGTCCTCTTTCGTGAGCGTCGGAATGCCCATCGCGCGCAGCGCATCCTGCAGCAGCGGCACCTGCCCCTTGAACTCCGGCGGCGTCACGTCACGCGTCGACTTGTAGTCGGCGTACTCACGCGTGCGGAACGAGTGACGAGAGATGTCGAACGCGACAGCGAGGTGCGTCGGCTGCTCGTTTTGCAACAGCAGCACGAGCATGGAGATGAACCCGTGGATGCCGTTGGTGTGTTGGCCGTCGTTCGTCACGAAGCTGTCGACCGGCAGCGCGAAGAAGGCGCGGTAGGCGAGCGAGTGGCCGTCGATGACCATGAGCGTAGGCTTTTCGGGCGCTGTCACCCCGGCAGCCTATCGCCGCCACCGAGGAGCAGCATGGCCGACGCGAGCGCGACGACGTTCCCGCCCTACCCCTACGCCGAGACCCCGGCAGAGGTCAACGGCTACGAGATTCCCGATCAGGACGCGCTGCGAAGTCGGTTCGGCGGGTTCGGCGACCACCACGTCGATCTCGCACGACGGCTCGGGGTGCTGTACGTGAAGCTCGACGCCGAGGAGTCCATCGCGGTCATGCCGGTCGACGGCAACACGCAGCCGCTCGGGCTCATGCACGGCGGCGCGTATTGCGTGCTCGGCGAGTCACTCGGCTCGTTCGCTGCCAACGCGCACGCGCTGCCCGAGCGTATGGCGCTCGGGGTCGACCTCAACGCGACGCACACGGGGTCGGCCTCGAGCGGGTTCGTCACGGGCGTCTGCCGTGCCATCCATCTGGGCGGCAGTCTCGCGGTTCACGAGATCGTGATCACCGACGCACGCGGCCGCCGGTGCTCCACGGTCCGCATCACGAACATGCTGCGGCCGGTGCGCGGGGCGCGATAGGGGCCGGTGCGCGGCACCGGAGAGGCCGAGTCGGGCTACGCCGAGTCCTTGGCGCCGTCGTTGCCGTCGGCGCCGTCGTTGTCCTTGCCGCCGTCCTTGCCCTTCTTCGGCGGAGCGAGCTGCAAGATGACGGCCTGGGCGACCTCGAGCATCGTCAGGCGACGATCCATCGACGCCTTCTGAATCCACCGGAACGCTTCCGGCTCCGAAAGCCCCATCTTCGCCGTGAGCAGCCCCTTCGCGCGGTCGACCTGCTTCCGGGTCTCAAAGCGCTCGGCGAGGTCGGCGACCTCGGATTCGAGGGCGAGGATCTGCTGGTGACGGGCCAGCGCGATCTCAATGGCTGGGAGCAGATCGTTCTGCGTGAACGGCTTGACGACGTAGGCGAGGGCGCCCGCCTCAGTTGCGCGGTCGACGAGCTCCTTTTGGCTGAACGCCGTCAGCAGCACGACGGGCGCGACGTTGTTCTTCGCCAGCTGCTCGGCGGCCGAGATGCCGTCGAGCTGGGGCATCTTGACGTCCATCACCACGAGGTCTGGGCGCAGTTCGTTCGCGAGCGCGACGGCGGTCTCGCCGTCGCCGGCCTCTCCGACAACGTCGAACCCGTTATCGCGGAGGATCTCGACGATGTCGAGTCGGATCAGCGATTCATCTTCGGCGACGACGACCCTGCGCGGGGCCTGGTTTGCTTCTTCGGTCACATGAGGAGCCTACGGTATCGTTGCAGCGCTCAGGTCAGCCGGCTTGGCGGAACGGTAGACGCGACGCACTCAAAATGCGTTATCCGAGAGGGTGTGTGGGTTCGAGTCCCACAGCCGGCACCGCGCGCAGCTTGCGTCGTCCGCCTTTCTTCTCCTACTGCACGGCTCCTCACCGGCCCGCGCCGCCACGCTGAGACGCGTCACACGTCGTCACGAGCGGGCGCACGACGAGTCCGGGCGGGTCGCGGCCGTTTCCGTGCGGCTACGCTGATCGACACCGCGCTCGCGACGCACGGTTCTGCGATGCACCGTTCTGCGATGCGCGATCGACGCATCCAACGACGGTTGAAGGACACGCCGCATGCAGCACTCTCCCGATGGCCCGGTCGTGCGCGAACTCGAACCGAACCCGGGCATGCCGGCGAGCGTGTGGCGCCTTCGACTCGACGCCTGGGAATATGTGCGGTATGCGGTGAGACTGCTCGCACGCGGCGACACCGACCTCAGTGACGCGGCCGGGCTCAGTGAGATCCACCGCTCGCTCCGTGCGCTCGAGACCGTCGAGATGTACTGGGCGGGATTCGGGCAGCGGTACGTCAAGAGCATCCGCTCGCTCATCGACGCCGGCGAATACCGGGCCGCGCTCGATCGCATCGGCCCCGTCATGCAGCGCATGCGTGGGAGCGGCTCGCTCGATGCCCCGGAGCGTCCAGGCGAGAGCGAGCAGGCGGCGAAGCTCGCCGACGAAGGCATCGACGCATCGGCCGATGCACGCCCGCGTTTCGAGGTGCTCGTCGTCGACGAGATGAGCCCTGCCGATCGCGACAATCTGAAAATCGAGATGCTCCGGATGCGCGCCGAGGCCGACGACTTCATCTACGACCTCGTCATCGTGCCGAGCGTCGAAGATGCGATCGCCGCCGCGCTCACGAACCCCAATCTGCAGGTGTGCGTCATCAGGCCGGGCTTCACCGGCCGGTCAACGCAGGCGCTCAGCCGGGACCTCAGACGCACGATCACGCTCGCCTACGAGCAGTACGGCGGAACGGGGAAGGGGCGCTCGTCCCGGGGCACGTCGACGCAACTCGCCTCGATCCAGCGCATCGTGTCGCTCGCGGATACGCTGCGCGGCATCCGGCCCGAGCTCGACCTCTACCTCGTGGCGGGCGCGCACATCGAGGACCTCGCCGGGGCGCTCTCGCGTCGGTTCCGTCGGGTGTTCCGGCGCGAAGACCGCTTCGAGATGCACCTCTCCTTCCTGCGCCGCATCTCGCATGTCTACGACGCGCCATTCTTCACAGCGATCCAGGAGCACGCGCGCCGTCCGGCCGGCGTGTTCCACGCGCTGCCCGTCTCGCGCGGCGGCTCGGTCGTCGGCTCGAAGTGGATCCGCGACATGGCCGACTTCTACGGCCTCAACCTGCTGCTCGCCGAGACGAGCGCGACGTCAGGCGGCCTTGACTCGCTGCTGGCGCCCGTGCACACGCTCAAGAAGGCGCAGGAACTCGCGGCGCGCGCCTTTCACAGCGACACGACCTGGTTCGTGACGAACGGCACCTCGACGGCGAACAAGATCGTGCACCAGGCCGTCACGGCCCCGGGCGACATCGTCATCGTCGACCGCAACTGCCACAAGTCACACCACCATGCCCTCATGTTGTCGGGCGCACGGGTCGCCTACCTCGACGCCTATCCCCTCAACGACTACGCCTTCTACGGCGCGGTCCCCGTCAATCGCATCAAGCAGCTGCTGCTCGACTATCGTGCGGCCGGCCGGCTCGACGAGGTGCGCATGGTCACCCTGACGAACTGCACGTTCGACGGCATCGTCTACGACCCGGAGCGCGTCATGGCCGAGTGTCTCGCAATCAAGCCCGACCTCGTCTTCCTGTGGGATGAGGCATGGTTCGCGTTCGCGGCCTTCCATCCCGTGACCCGCCGGCGCACCGCAATGTCAGCCGCGAAGCAGCTCGAGGCGCTGAAACGGAGCGCCGAGCACGCCGATGCCTACGCGAAGCAGCGCGCCCGGCTCTTCGATGCGGAGACCGGCGAGCCCGTCCCAGACGACGTGTGGCTCGGCGAGCAGCTGCTGGTGCCGCCCGACGCGACGCTCCGCGTCTACGCGACGCAGTCGACGCACAAGACGCTCACGGCGCTGCGACAGGGGTCGATGATCCACGTGCGCGATCAAGTGTGGCGCACCGAGGCGGAGGAGGCCTTCCACGAGGCCTATATGACGCACACGTCGACGTCGCCGAACTACCAGATCCTCGCCTCGCTCGACATCGGCCGCCGTCAGGTCGAGCTGGAGGGCTTCGAACTCGTGCAGCGTCAGCTCGACCTGGCCACGAGCGTCGCGCACGCCGTCGCGAGGCATCCCCTCCTCAAGAAGACCTTCCGGGTGCTCACGACCCACGACCTCGTGCCCGCCGAGTACCGCAGTTCGAAGCGCCCGATGCCCCATCGCGACGGGCTCTCGACCATGTGGGAGGCGTGGGCGGGTGACGAGTTCGTGGTCGACCCGAGCCGCATCACGGTCGAGATCACGCGAACCGGCGTCGACGGCGACACCTTCAAGCACGAGTACCTCATGGATCGCTACGGCATCCAGGTCAATAAGACGAGCCAGAACACGGTGCTGTTCATGACCAATATCGGCACGTCGCGAAGCGCCGTCGCCTACCTCATCGAGGTGCTCGTCAAGCTGGCCGAGCAGTTCCAGGACGACGAGGTTCCGCCGACGTCGGCGGCGGAGCCGGCCGACCGCTCACTCCCCCCGCTCCCTGATTTCAGCGAGTTCGCGGGCGGGTATCGCGCGGCCGACGGACTGCCCGACGGTGACATCCGCACCGCCTACTACGCGGGACTGCGCGGCGGCCAGGTCGAGCTCGTGCCCGGCGAGGAGCTCCGCAGGCGGGTCGCCGCGGGCGAGCGCCCGGTATCGGCGGGATTCGTCACGCCGTATCCCCCGGGGTTCCCCGTGCTCGTACCCGGACAGGTCATCACGCCGGACGTGCTCGCCTTCATGGCCGTGCTCGACACCCGCGAGATCCACGGCTATGACGCTCGCCAGGGCTACCGCATCATGCCGGAGCCGACCGGCTGACGCGCGTCACGGGCGGGAGACCGCGCCGACGCCCTCAGCGTGTGGCAGGGAGCGCGCCGGCCGGTGCGGCGGGTACCGCGGGCGCATCGGGGTCGGAGGCCCGCGTGACCGCCGGGCGCGTCGTCCGCGCCGCAGGCGCGGGTGCGGCCGCCCGCCCCGCCCCGCCCCGGTTCGGCGGAGGCGGCAGCTCGGGCGACCAGAAGTAGATGCCGAGCGGTCGCCCCTCGATCTCGTGGATCGGAATGTGCATGTCATAGATCTCGGCGAGCCGAGACGTCTGCATGACGGTCTTCGGCGTGCCCTGCAGCACGACCTCGCCGTCGCGCATGGCGATGATCTCATCGGAGTACACGGAGGCGAAATTGATGTCGTGGATGACGATGACGATGGTCTTACCGAGATCGGTTGCGATGCGCCGGAGATGCTGCATCATGTTCACCGCGTGCCGCATGTCGAGGTTGTTGAGCGGCTCGTCGAGGAGCACGTAGTCGGTGTCCTGGCAGATCACCATGGCGACGTAGGCGCGCTGGCGCTGCCCGCCGGAGAGTTCATCGATGTATCGGTCAGCGAGGTCGGTCAGGCCGAGGAACGCGAGTGCGTCGTCGATGTGCCGGTGGTCGTCGGCCGTCAGGCGGCCCTTCGAGTGCGGGAAGCGGCCGAAGGAGACGAGGTCGCGCACGCTCAGGCGCACGGACAGGTGGTTCTCCTGCCTCAGGATCGCGAGACGGGTGGCGAGCAGCGTCGACTTCGTCGTCGTGACATCGAGCCCGTCGACGGTGATGACGCCGGCTCCCATGGGCTCGAGGCGACTCATGAGGGCCAGGAGCGTCGACTTGCCGGCCCCGTTCGGGCCGATGATCGAGGTGATTCCCCCGGAAGGGATGCGGAGGTTGATGTCGTCGACCACGACGGTCTCGCCGTATGATTTCGTGACGGAGTCAAGGGTGATCACCGTGCCGTGCTCCTCGTCTTCAGGGCTGTTCGGGCGAGCCTTCAGGGCTGTTCGGGCGTGCCGCCGCGTTGCCGGCCGACCACTGTTAGGTTAGCCTAACCTGCGTCACCCCTGAATCCGGCCTCGCTGGCCGCTGACCCTCGGAGATCTCCTTGCGGAACACATCCACACGCTTTCTCGCTCTCGCCGGTGTCGTCGCCGTCGCCCTCACGGGCTGCGCGCCCGGCGGCGGTGCGACAGCCGACGACGGCGGCGCCGACGCGGTCGGCACGGTCACGGTCGAAGACAACAGCGGCACGCACGAAGTGCCCTCGCCTCCGCAGTCGGTCGTCGCCCTCGACAACCGTACCTTCGAGCTGCTCTCCGATTGGGGCGTCGAACTGTCCGCGGCGGCCGTTTCGCTCATGCCGGACACGATCGGCTACGTCAACGACCCCGAGGTCGTCGACGTCGGCACGCATAATGAGCCGGATCTCGAAGTGATCGTCGCCGCGCAGCCGGACGTCATCATCAGCGGCCAGCGTTTCTCGCAGTACGACGAGGACATCGCGAAACTCGTCCCCGATGCCACGATCATCAACCTCGAGCCGCGCGACGGCGAGCCGTTCGACGCCGAGCTGCGCCGCCAGATCGAGGTGCTCGGCGAGATCTTCGGCAAGCAGCCGGAGGCCGAGCAGATGATCGCCGACTTCGACGCGGCGATCGAGCGCGTGAAGGCGTCGTATCCCGCGGATGCGACGGTCATGGGCGTCAGCACGTCCGGCGGGGAAATCGGCTACCTCGCACCGAGCGTCGGCCGCACCATCGGCCCGCTGTTCGACATCTTCGGCTTCACGCCGTCGCTCGAGGTCGACGATGCGTCCGACAACCACATGGGTGACGACATCTCGGTCGAGGCGATCGCCCAGTCGAACCCAGACTGGATTCTGGTGATGGACCGCGACGGTGCCATAACCCCGGACGACGCCGAGTACACGCCAGGTGGCGATCTCATCGCCGGCTCTCCCGCGCTGCAGAACGTGACGGCGGTGCAGGAGGGGCACGTGGTGGTCATGCCGCAGGACACGTACACGAACGAGGGAATGCAGACGTACACCGAGTACTTCAACCAGCTCGCTGACGCCTTCGAGGCCGCCGCGTAGTCGATTCGCGACCGCGCGCGTGTTCACGCGCGACGTTCGTGGCCGGGGCCGGATCGGCTCCGGCCACGATGGCGCCGAGGCGGCCGTGAAGGCCGCGACCGCAGGCGCCCGTTCCACCGCATCCGAGGGACTCATGACCACGACCGCCGACCGCAGCCGCAGCCGGAGCCAGACCGCGCCGCCGCGGCGCTTCGACTGGACGCTGCTGCTTGCCGTCCTCGGCGTCGCCGGCCTCCTCGCCCTCTCACTCGTCACGGGCGTCTACGACATCGCTGGCGCCGACGACGGGGCCGAGATGTTCGGCATCACGCGCGTTCCGCGCACCATCGCCCTCGTGCTCGCGGGCGCCGCCATGGCGATGTCCGGCCTCGTGATGCAGCTGCTCACGCAGAACCGCTTCGTCGAGCCGAGTACGACCGGCACGACCGAGTGGGCAGGACTCGGCCTCCTCGCCGCTCTCGTGCTCTTTCCTTCCTCGAGCATCCTCGTCAAGATGGCGTGCGCGGTCGTCGCCGCGTTCTTCGGCACGATGGTGTTCTTCGCGTTCCTCCGTCGCGTGTCGGTGCGCTCGTCACTCATCGTGCCGATCGTCGGGATCATGCTCGGCGCGGTCGTGAGTTCCATCTCCACGTTCTTCGCCCTGCAGACCGACATGCTGCAGAACCTCGGCGTGTGGTTCGCCGGCAGCTTCACCTCCGTCATCAAGGGCCAGTACGAGGTGCTCTGGGTGGTCGCGGTCGTCGCGGTCGCCGTCTTCGTACTCGCCGACCGCCTGACCGTGGCCGGCCTCGGTGAGGACGTCGCGACCAACGTCGGCCTGAACTACCGCCGCATCATGCTCATTGGAACGGGGCTCGTGGCCATCGCGACCGGCGTCGTGACGGTCGTCGTCGGCAACCTGCCCTTCCTCGGGCTCATCGTGCCGAACGTCGTCTCGATGTTCCGCGGCGACAATCTCCGCAGCAACCTGCCATGGGTGTGCCTGCTCGGCATCGCGATCGTGACCGCCTGCGACCTGCTCGGCCGCGTCATCATCATGCCGTTCGAAGTGCCGGTGTCACTCATCCTGGGCGTGCTCGGCGCCGCCGTGTTCATCGTCCTGCTGCTGCGAAAGCGACGCTATGGCTGAGCCGCCCGTCCGTACGCCCGCCAACAACAACGAGGGGCCGCCGTCAGCAACAGGCCCGACCGGCGCGCAGCCACGCAGCCGGGCCATTACAAGGGTGCCCGCGCCGGCAGGGCGCGGCAGCGGGCCCTTCGCGACGCCGAAGCACCGCCGACGGTACTGGTTCGCGTTCGGCGCCCTCGCCCTCGCCGCCCTGTTCTTCGCCGGAGCTCTGCTCTGGTACGGGAATCCCATGCCCGTCGACGACCCGGCGTTCTGGCTCATCGCGGAGCGACGGGCGACGAGCGTGTTCGTGATGCTCGTCGTCGCGATCTGCCAGGGACTCGCGACCGTCGCGTTCCAAACCGTCACCAATAACCGCATCCTGACCCCATCGATCATGGGGTTCGAATCGCTGTACATGGTGATCCAGACCGGGACCCTGTTCTTCTTCGGCGCGACGGCCCTCATTGGATTCCGCGGGCTCTGGCAGTTCTCGCTGCAGGTCGCGCTCATGATGGCGCTGGCACTGCTGCTCTACACGTGGCTGCTCAGCGGCCGGTTCGCCAACCTCCAGATCATGCTGCTCGTCGGCATCATCATCGGTGGCGGGCTCGGTTCCGTGTCCACGTTCATGCAGCGACTGCTCACGCCGAGCGACTTCGACCTGCTGACGGCCAGGATGTTCGGTTCGGTCAACAACGCCGATCCGTCGACGTTTCCCGTCGCGATCCCGATCGTCGTCGTTGCCGCGGCGCTGCTCGTGCTTCGCTCACGCCGCCTCAACGCGATCGCACTCGGTCGCGACATCGCGGTGAACCTGGGCATCTCGCACAAGCGAGAGCTCATCATCAACCTCACGCTGATCTCGGCGCTCATGGCCGTCTCGACCTCGCTCGTCGGCCCGCTCACGTTCCTGGGATTCCTCGTAGCGACCCTCGCCTATCAGCTCGCGCCGACCTATGACCATCGCTACGTGTTTCCCATGGCGGCGCTCACGGGCTTCGTCGTGCTCACCGGCGCCTACTTCATCATGAACCACGTGTTCTACGCGCAGGGCGTCGTCGGCATCATCATCGAGCTCGTCGGCGGCCTCGCGTTCCTGGTGGTCATCCTCAAGCGCGGCAGACTCTGACGGCAGCAGCCCCGTCCGAGTCGCTCGGCCGGGGCTGCTGCCGGGAGTGAGGCGGGCAGGTGCGACTACTCGCCCGATCCCGCGGCCGTGTCGGCGCCGCTCGTGCGGAGGCCGGGCACCGGGAACCTCGAATGGCGCGCCTCGTACGCGGGGGCGGCGGCGTCGACGGCGTCGCCGATGGTGTGCACGCGCATGTCGTTCGTCGAACCGGCGATGCCTGGCGGCATGCCGGCGACGATGACGACCTTCTCGCCGCGCCCCGCGAGGCCGAGGTCGAGCAGGGTCTGGTCGACCTGCATGAACATCTCGTCGGTGTGCATGACGCGGTCGACGAGAAACGCCGAGACTCCCCAGTACAGGTTCATTCGCCGACGGATCGACTCGCGCGGCGTGAAACCGAGGATTGGAATGCCAGCGCGCAGGCGGGACATGCGACGCACCGAGTCGCCCGACTCGGTAAAGACGCAGTAGTAGCGCGCGCCGAGGAACTCGCCGACCTCGGCCGCCGCGAGCGTGATGGCGCCACCCTGCGTGAAGGGCTTCGTGCCGAGCGGCGGGATGCGGTCGAGGCCGTGCGCCTCGGTGGACTCGATGAGGCGCGCCATGGTCTCGACCGCCGTGATGGGGTGCGCCCCGACGGAGGTCTCCCCCGAGAGCATGAGCGCGTCGGCGCCGTCGAGGACGGCGTTCGCGCAGTCGCTCGCCTCGGCGCGCGTTGGCCGAGGGTTCTGGATCATCGTCTCGAGCATCTGGGTCGCCACGATCGATGGCTTCGCCCGACGACGCGCGAGTTCGATCGCGCGCTTTTGCACGATAGGCACCTGCTCGAGGGGAAGCTCGACGCCGAGATCGCCGCGGGCGACCATGATGCCGTCGAATGCATCGACGATCTCGCGGAGGTGCTCGACGGCCTGCGGCTTCTCGATCTTGGCGATGACGGGCAGCGTCACGCCCTCCTCCGCCATGATCTCGTGCACCCGCACGATGTCGTCCGGTCCCCGAACGAACGACAGCGCGATCATGTCGGCGCCGATGCGCAGCGCCCACCGCAGGTCGTTCTCGTCCTTCTCGCTCAGGGCCGGGACGTTGACCGCCACGCCGGGCAGGTTGATGCCCTTGTTGTTCGAGACGGTGCCGGGCACGATGACCTCGGTGGTCACGGAACGCTCATCCACCTCGATGGCGCGCACGCGCACCGCCCCGTCGTCGATGAGCAGGTCGTCCCCGGGGTGCACGTCGCCGCTCAGGCCCTTGTACGTGGTGCTGACGCGGTCCTTCGTTCCCTCGACGTCGTCGACCGTGATCGTGAAGGTGTCGCCGGCCTCGAGTCGGTGGGGTCCGTCGGCGAACGTGCCGAGGCGGATCTTGGGGCCTTGGAGATCGACGAGGATCGCGATGGCCTCGTCGGCCTTCTCCGCGGCGTCGCGCACGAGGCGGTAGTTGGCCTCGTGAACGCTGTGGTCGCCGTGACTGAGGTTGAAGCGCGTGACGTTGACACCCGCTTCGATGAGTGCGCGGATGCTCTCGGGGGTGTTCACTGCCGGTCCAAGGGTCGCGACGATCTTTGCTCGACGGCTCATGACGTTCTCCTCGCATTCGACGCACGATGGCTCGGCGGCCACAGTACGGCACGACGGTTTCGATGGTGTGGATCCTGCGACGGGTGGTGAGGACGGGCCGCGCACGGCGAAAGTCCGGTCCCGTTGGGAGACCGGACCTTCGTGGTCTGGCGGGAGACCCGCGCGACTACACCGACATGGCGCGGGCGTGCGCCGGAATCGGAGCGGGCAACGAGGTTCCGCCCTCAAGATACCGGTCGACGGCCGCCGCCGCCGCGCGTCCCTCAGCGATGGCCCACACGATCAGCGACTGTCCGCGGCCCGCGTCGCCGGCGACGAACACCCCCGGCACGTTGGTGGCGTAGTCGTTGGTGCGCTCCACGTTGCCGCGGTCGGTGAATTCGATGCTGAGCTGCGACGACAGCGCCTCCCGTTCGGGGCCGGTGAAGCCCATGGCGATGAGCACGAGGTCGGCGGGGAGCTCACGCTCGGTCCCCGGCTTCGGCACGCGCCGACCGTCGTCGCGGAACTCGGTCTTGGCGACCTTGACGGCGCGCACGGCGCCGGCGTCGCTGGTCGCGAACTCAATGGTGGAGGCCTCGAAGGCGCGCTCGCCGCCCTCCTCGTGGGCGGTAGAGACCTCGTACACCGTCGGCTGCATCGGCCATGGCTGGTGCGGGGGCCGCTCGAGCGGCGGCATCTTGCCGATCGCGAGGTTGGTGACCGACTTCGCGCCCTGGCGGTGCGCCGTGCCGATGCAGTCGGCGCCCGTATCGCCCCCGCCGATCACGATGACGTGCTTATCCTCCGCCGTGATCTGCGAGGCGACGTCGTCGCCGGCGACGGCGTGGTTCGACTGCACCAGGTAGTCCATTGCGAAGTTCACGCCCCGCAGGTCGCGGCCCGGCACCGTCAAGTCGCGCGGCACGGTCGCCCCGGTCGCGATGACGATCGCGTCGTAGCGCGTGCGCAGCTCGTCCCACGAGATGTCGATGCCGATCGTGACGCCGGGGCGGAAACGCGTGCCCTCCGCCCGCATCTGCGCGAGGCGCGCGTCGAGCACGCCCTTCTCCATCTTGAAGTCCGGAATGCCGTAGCGGAGCAGACCGCCGATGCGATCGTCGCGCTCGAAAACCGCGACCGTGTGGCCGGCGCGCGTCAGCTGCTGCGCGGCGGCGAGGCCCGCGGGACCGGAGCCGACGACCGCGACCGTCTTGCTCGTGAGCCGCTCGGGCGCGTGCGGCTCCACCCAGCCGTGGGCGAACGCCTGGTCGGCGATCTCCTGCTCGACCCGCTTGATCGTCACGGGCGGCTGGTTGATGCCGAGCACGCACGATGCTTCGCACGGTGCCGGGCACAACCGTCCGGTGAACTCCGGAAAATTGTTCGTCGCGTGCAGACGCTCCGATGCGGCGCGCATGTCGCCACGGTAGGTGAGGTCGTTCCACTCTGGAATGAGATTGCCGAGCGGGCAGCCCTCGTGGCAGAACGGAATGCCACAGTCCATGCAGCGGCTCGCCTGGCGGCGCAGCTGTGACTGGTCCTGCTGCTCGTACACCTCCCGGAAGTCCATGATCCGGACGGGCACGGGACGGCGAGGGGGAAGCTCCCGCTCGCGGTGAGTGAGAAATCCGCGCGGGTCAGCCACGAGTCGCCTCCACAATCTTCTGCCACGTGTTGTGGTCGTCGGGGTCGAGGCCGCTCTCGACGGCCTCGCGCCGTATGTCGGTGACGGTCGCGTAGTCACGCGGCAGCACCTTGGTGAACTCGCGCGCCGTCTCGCCGAAGTCCGCGAGCAGGTCGCGGGCGAGCGCGGAATCCGTCGCCTCGACGTGCTGCTCGAGCAGGTCGCGCAGGATCTCGGCATCGGCGTCGGTCAGCGGGTGCAGCTGCAGCTCGCCGGATGAGAGCGAGTCCGGGTTGACGAGGCGCGGGTCGAGGTTCCGCACGAACGCGACGCCGCCGGACATGCCGGCGCCGAGGTTCTTCCCGGTCGGGCCGAGGATGACGGCCTGGCCGCCCGTCATGTACTCGAGCGCGTGGTCTCCCACGCCCTCGACGACCGCGGTCGCGCCCGAGTTGCGGACGAGGAAGCGCTCGCCGACGACGCCGCACAGATGCAGGGTGCCGCTCGTGGCGCCGTACCCGATGACGTTGCCGGCGATCACGTTCTCGTGGGCGGTGAACGCTGCACGCGCATCCGGCCGCACGACGATCTCGCCGCCCGAGAGGCCCTTGCCCACGTAGTCGTTCGCGTCGCCGAAGAGGCGGATGCGTACCCCTGCGGGCAGGAACGCGCCGAGCGATTGGCCGGCGGTGCCCCGCAACACGATGTCGATCGATCGGGCAGGAAGTCCGTGCTCGCCCGCCGCGAGGGTGACGGCGTTGCCGAGCATCGTGCCGACGGCGCGGTCGGTGTTCTGCACCGGCAGGTCGAACGCGACCGTCTCGCCGTTCGCGGCGGCGGAGGTCGCCGCCAGGAGCTGCTGGTCGAAGTGCGCGTCGAGCTCGTGCTCCTGTTGCCGCAGATTGCGGCGCGGCGTGTCGGTCGGGAACTCCCGCGCGCCGAGGATCGGCGCGAGGTTGAGGCCCTCGGTCTTCCACGTGCGGACCGCGTCGTCGACCGACAGCAGGTCGGCGCGACCGATGATCTCGTCGAGCGATCGTGCGCCCAGTTGCGCCAAATACTCGCGCACCTCCTGTGCGATGAACTCGAAGAAGTTGACGACGTGGTCGGCCTGACCCGTGAAGCGCTCACGCAGCTCGGGGTTCTGGGTCGCCACGCCGACAGGGCAGGTGTCGAGGTGGCAAACGCGCATCATGATGCAGCCCTCGACCACGAGCGCGGCAGAGGCGAACCCGTACTCCTCGGCACCGAGCAGGGCACCGATCACGACGTCGCGCCCCGTCTTCAGCTGCCCGTCGACCTGCACGACCACGCGATCGCGCAGCCCATTGATCATAAGCGTCTGCTGTGTCTCGGCGAGGCCGAGCTCCCACGGCGTTCCGGCGTGCTTGAGGGAGTTCAGCGGCGAGGCACCGGTGCCGCCGTCGTGGCCAGACACGAGGACGACATCCGCGAGGGCCTTCGTCACCCCGGCCGCGACCGCGCCGATGCCCGACTCGCTGACGAGCTTGACGTGGACGCGAGCCTTCGGATTGGCCCGCTTGAGGTCGAAGATGAGCTGCTTGAGGTCTTCGATCGAGTAGATGTCGTGATGCGGCGGGGGCGAGATGAGGCCGACGCCGGGGGTCGCATGACGCGTCCGCGCGATCCACGGATACACCTTCGTCGGCGGGAGCTGGCCGCCCTCGCCGGGCTTCGCGCCCTGCGCGAGCTTGATCTGGATGTCGTCGGCGTGCGTGAGGTACATGCTCGTGACGCCGAATCGCCCGGAGGCCACCTGCTTGATGGCACTGCGACGCGTCGGGTCGAGGAGCCGCTCAACGTCCTCGCCGCCCTCACCCGTGTTCGACTTGCCCCCGATGCGGTTCATCGCGATCGCGAGCGTCTCGTGCGCCTCCTTCGAGATCGAGCCGTAGCTCATGGCGCCCGTCTGGAAGCGACGCGTAATCGACTCGATGGGCTCGACCTCGTCGATCGGGATCGGCGTGCGACCCTCGGTAGTGAACGTGAACAGCCCGCGCAGCGTCATGGCGTGCGCCGCCTGTTCGTCGACGAGCTTCGTGTACTGCTTGAAGATGTCGTACCGGCGCTCGCGAGTCGAATGCTGCAGGCGGAAGACGGTGTCGGGGTTGAACAGGTGGGGCGGGCCCTCACGGCGCCACTGGTACTCGCCGCCGATGTCGAGCGGCCGATGCGAGACCGGCGCTGCGTCGATCGGGTACGCGCGCAGGTGGCGCTGCTCGTTCTCGGCGGCGATGACCGCGAGGCCGGCACCGCCGATGCGCGTCGAGGTGCCGGGGAAGTACTCGGCGACGAACTCCGCATCGAGGCCGACGGCCTCGAACGTCTGCGCGCCGGCGTACGACGCCACCGCCGAGATGCCCATCTTCGACATGATCTTCAAGACGCCTTTGCCGAGGGCCTTGATGACGTTCGCGACCGCCTGCTCGGCCGAGACGGTTGGCAGCTGGCCCGAGCGCACCATGTCCTCGCACGTCTCCATCGCGAGGTAGGGATTGACGGCGCTCGCGCCGTACCCGAGCAGAGTGGCGATGTGGTGCACCTCTCGCACGTCGCCGGCTTCGACGACGAGACCAACGCGCATGCGCCGCTGGGTCGCGATGAGGTGGTTGTGCACGGCGCTTACGAGCAGCAGCGACGGGATCGGCGCGTAATCGCGGTTGGAGTCGCGGTCGGAGAGGATGAGGAAGCCGACGCCGTCATCGATCGCACGGTCGGCCTCCTTGAACAGCTCCGTCAGGCGCTCGCGCAGGCTGTCGACGCCTCCGTCGGCGCGATACAGCCCGCGCAGGGTGCGAGCGGCGTCGACACCGGGGCGCTCCTCGATGTGCTGGATCTTCGCGAGCTGGTCGTTGTCGATCACGGGGAAGTCGACGACGACCTGGCGCGCGTGCTTCGGCCCGTCGGTCAGCAGGTTCGCGCTCGGGCCGATGGTGCTCGACATGCTCGTCACGATCTCCTCGCGGATCGAGTCGAGCGGCGGGTTCGTGACCTGCGCGAACGCCTGGGTGAAGTAGTCGAAGAGGAGGCGCGGGCGTTCGCTGAGGACCGCGATCGGCGTGTCCGTTCCCATTGCGCCGATCGGTTCCGCCCCCGTGCGGGCCATGGGCGCGAGCAGCACGCGGAGCTCTTCGTCCGTGTAGCCGAAGGCGCGCTGGCGCCGTTCGACCGACGACGGGGTGTGGGTGACGTGCTCGCGCTCGGGGAGCTCGGCGAGGTTGATGCGGCCCTCGTCGAGCCAGTCGCCCCACGGCATGAGCTCGGCGAGGTCGCGCTTGACCTCGTCGTCCTCGATGATGCGTCCGACCTCCGTGTCGACCAGCAGCACCTGGCCTGGGCGCAGGCGGCCCTTGCGCTCGATCGTCGCCGGGTCGAGGTCGAGCACGCCGACCTCTGAGCCGAGCACGACGAGCCCATCGTTCGTGACGACGAAGCGGCCGGGGCGCAGGCCGTTCCGGTCGAGGGTCGAGCACACGTACCGACCATCGGTGAAGCTCATCGACGCCGGTCCGTCCCACGGCTCCATGAGCATCGAGTGGTACTCGTAGAAGTCGCGGACCTCGGCGGTCAGGTCATTGGCGTTCTCCCACGCGGCCGGCACCATCATGTGCACCGCGTGGGGCAGGGAACGGCCGGAGAGGGTCAGCAGCTCGAGCACCTCGTCGAACGACGCCGAGTCGCTTGCGCCCTCCGTGATGATGGGGAAGAGGTCGCTGATGTCGCCGAGCAGCGGGCTCGCGAGCTGCGATTGGCGGGCGCGCATCCAGTTGCGGTTGCCGCGCACCGTGTTGATCTCGCCGTTGTGCGCCATCATGCGCAGGGGTTGCGCGAGGGGCCACGACGGGAACGTGTTGGTCGAGTAGCGCGAGTGCACGATCGCGAGCTTCGAGGCGAAGCGCTCGTCCTGCAGATCGGGGTAGAACGGCTCCAGCTGCAGCGTGGTCACCATTCCCTTGTAGGTGACCGTCCGGCATGAGAGCGACATGAAGTACACGCCGTACTCGTGCTCGACCTGCTTGCGGAGGCGGTAGCACTGGCGGTCGAGGGCGAGGCCCTTGCGCGGGTTCCCGCGGTAGTTCTGGCGCTCCGACCGAACGAACAGCTGCTCGATCTTGGGCATCGCCTCGCGGGCGAGCTTGCCGAGCCCCTCAGGATCGATCGGCATCTCGCGCCATTCGAGAATGCGCAGCTCCTCCTGGGAGGCGATGCGCGCGATGCCCTCCTTGACCCGCGCGCGCTCGTCGGGATCCTCGGGAAGGAAGGCGTTGCCCACGGCGTATCGGCCGGCCGGCGGCAGCTCGATCCCGACGACCGAGCGGAAGAACTCGTCGGGGACCTGCGTGAGGATGCCTGCCCCGTCGCCCGTTCCGGCGTCGGAACCCACCGCGCCGCGGTGCTCCATGTTCCGCAGGGCGGCCAGGGCGTGGTCGATGATGTCGTGTCCCGCGTGCCCCCGGAGCGTCGCGACCATGGCAAGGCCGCACGAGTCGTGTTCGTTGACCGGATCGAAGAGCCCGCTTGCGACGGGCATCGCGGAAAAGGCCTGCATGCCGGTGGCTGCAGTCTCGCCTGCAGTTGGCGATACGTCGTTCGTCATGGTCGTCACCCCTCGTGTCGTGATCTGGGGCCGGCCAGGGCGCGGTCCCTGAAAAGGACGCACGCCATCGGGCTCGGTAGGCGCAGAAAAGCGAAGGTAATACTATGACGCGTCGTGTTACCGGGATGTTTCGGAGGGGTGTTCCGAGTCGACCTCGGTGGTCGCGGTGCCGTCGTCGTCGGCGCCCGCGTCGGGCTCGTCCCGGGTCTCGGGCTCGTCCTGTCGTGCCGCGGCGGCATCGAGGTCGGCCGGACCTCGGCCAGGGAGGTAGACGCCGGGTTCCGGTTCCGGGTGCCGCCGGGCCTGCACAATGTAGATCACGATTCCGATGATCACGAGACAAAGTGCCCCGAAAACGTTCGAGCGCATCCCGAGAATGATCTCGGAATAGTCGACGCGCAGCGATTCGATCCAGATGCGACCGATGCCGTACCAGACGAGATAGAGGGCGATGGCCTTGCCCCAGCGCAGGCGGAACATCCGCTCGGCGAGGAGGATCAGGGCGACGCCGGCGAGGTTCCAGAGCAGCTCGTACAGGAACGTCGGGTGGAAGAGGGTTCCCTCGGGGAGTCCGACCGGGAACGCCGGGTTCGAGGCGTCGATCTGCAGGCCCCACGGCAGGTCGGTCGGCTGGCCGAAGAGCTCGTTGTTCACGTAGTTGCCGAGACGGCCGATGGCCTGCGCGAGCAGCAGCCCCGGCGCGAGCGCGTCGGCGAAGCTCCAGAACCGGATTCCGGTGTACCTGCTGGCGATGAAGATGCCGACGGCGCCGCCGATGAGCGCGCCGATGATGGCGTTGCCGCCCTCCCAGATGAAGAAGATCGCCAAGGGGTTCGCGCCTTCGTAGAAGTAATCGGCGGGGTGCGTGAAGACATGGTAGAGACGCGCGCCGAGCAGCCCGAGCAACACGGCCCAGAGGGCGATGTCCATGACCACCCATGGCTCTCCCCCGCGCTTCGTGAGCCGGTGGTTGGTCCACAGCGTCGCCGCGACGATGCCGATCAGGATGATGATCGCGTACCAGTGCAGCGTGAGGGGGCCGAGCGTGAACGATGCCCACTCGATAGGGGGCGAGGGGATGCCGGCGCGCAGCGTCATCGGGATCGGCTCGCGCGGGCGCCTGCGGCGAGGTCGCTGGCGAGTCCTCGAACGCGTTCGACGCCGCCGTCGGTGAGCGCACGAACGAGGGCCGACCCGACGATCGCCCCCTCCGCGTACTCCAGCACGTCGGCGACCTGTTGCGGGGTCGAGATGCCGAGGCCGACGCACGCTCGCGCGCAGCCGAGACCGTGCAGGCGATCGGCCAGGACGCGCGCGGCCCGGTCGACGTCGTCTCGAGCACCCGTGATGCCCATGGTCGATACCGTGTAGACGAACCCTCGGCTGCGCTCGATGACGGTGCCGAGCCGCTCGTCGGACGACGTCGGCGCGGCGAGGAACACCCGGTCGAGCCCGTGCGTCTCGGACGCGGCGAGCCAGTCGGCCGCTTCGTCGGGAATCAGGTCGGGGGTGACGAGGCCCGCTCCCCCGGCCGCCGCGAGGTCGCGGGCGAACGCCTCCACGCCGTACTGCAGCACGAGGTTCCAGTAGGACATGACGAGCACGGGCTTGCCGGTGCGCTCGGTGACGCGCCTCGTGGCCTCGAAGACGTCGGCGACGCGGAACCCGTTCTCGAGCGCCTGCACCGTCGCGGACTGGATGACCGGGCCGTCCATGACGGGATCGGAGTACGGCAATCCGAACTCGAGCACGTCCATACCGCCATCGAGGATCGCGCACGCCGCCTCGACGGATTCGTCGAGGGACGGGAATCCGACGGGGAGGTAGCCGATGAGCGCCCCCTTGCGTTCGGCCAGCGCGGCGTCGATGGCCCGCTCGACCGCGCTCACGAGTCGCCTCCGATCTTTTCCACGGCCTCGGCCTCCTCGGCGGGCATCACCTCGAGGTCGGTCCGATCGGGCTCGCCAAGCTTGAAGTACTCCATCGCCGTTTCCATGTCCTTGTCGCCGCGCCCGGAGAGCGAGACGACGATCGTCGCGTCCGGCCCGAGCTCGCGGCCGAGATCGAGCGCACCGGCCAGGGCGTGCGCGGACTCGATCGCTGGGATGATGCCCTCGGTGCGCGACAGCAGCCGCATCGCCTGCATGGCGGCGTCGTCGGTCACGGGCACGTAGGTGACCCGGCCGATGTCGGCGAGCCAGGCGTGTTCGGGCCCGACGGCCGGGTAGTCGAGGCCGGCCGAGATCGAGTGCGACTCGATCGTCTGACCGTCCGAGTCTTGCAGCAGTCTCGTGCGGGCTCCGTGGAGCACGCCCTTCCCGCCTTTGGTGAGGGTGGCCGCGTGCCTCGGTGTGTCGGCGCCCTCGCCGGCGGCTTCGAATCCGTAGAGGCGCACCTCTTCGTCGTCGAGGAAGGCATTGAAGATGCCGATAGCGTTCGATCCCCCGCCGACGCACGCGACGACGGCCGTCGGGAGCCCGCCCGTCATCGAGATGGACTGCTCGCGGGCCTCCTCGCCGATGATCGACTGGAGGTCGCGCACGAGCTCGGGGAACGGGTGCGGCCCCGCGGCCGTTCCGAACACGTAATTGGTGCGCTCGACGTTGGCGACCCAGTCGCGCATGGCCTCGTTGATGGCGTCCTTCAGGGTGGCGCTACCGGCCTCAACGGCCACGACCTCGGCACCGAGCAGGCGCATTCGGGCAACGTTGAGGGCCTGGCGCGCGGTGTCGACGGCACCCATGTAGACGGTGCACTCGAGGCCGAAGAGCGCCGCAGCCGTCGCGGTGGCCACGCCGTGCTGGCCCGCGCCCGTCTCCGCGATCACCCGGTCCTTGCCGAGTCGCTTCGTGAGGAGCGCCTGGCCGATCACGTTGTTGATCTTGTGCGAGCCCGTGTGGTTGAGATCTTCGCGCTTGAGCAGGATGCGTGCGCCTCCCGCATGCTCGCGAAGCCGTACGGCGTCCGTGAGGAGCGAGGGGCGCCCCGAGTAGTCGCGGTGCAGCCGCGCGAGTTCGTCCTTGAATTCGGGGTCGGCCTTGGCCGCAGCCCACTCGGCGGCGATCTCGTCGAGCGCGGCGATGAGGCTCTCGGGGACGAAGCGCCCCCCGTACTCACCGAAGTAGGGGCCGGATGCGTCGCGAAGATGTGTCATGCGTTGAGGAAGCTTTCGAGTGTGGCGGCGGGGTCGGCGCCCGTGACGAGCGCTTCCCCGATGAGGACGGCGTGAGCACCGGCGTCGACGTAGCGACGAACGTCGGCCGGTGTTTTGACCGCCGATTCGGCGACTCGGACGGCATCGCTCGGGAGCTCTGCGGCGAGATCGCCGAAGCGCTCCGGATGCAGCTCGAACGTGTGCAGATCGCGGGCGTTGATGCCGACGACGGTGGCACCGGCGTCGACCGCGCGAAGCGCCTCGTCGCGGGTGTGCGCCTCGACGAGCGCGGTCATGCCGAGCTCGCGCGTGAACGCGTGCAGTCGCTCAAGCAGCGGCTGATCGAGGCAGGCGACGATGAGCAGCGCGATGTCGGCACCCGCGGCGCGAGCCTCGAGCAACTGGTACTCCTCGCCGATGAACTCCTTGCGGAGCACGGGCACCTCGACGGCGTCGCGCACGGCGCGCAGGTCGTCAAGCGAGCCCTTGAATCGCCGTTCCTCCGTGAGCACCGAGATCGCGGCGGCTCCCGCCCCCGCATAGGCGGCGGCCAGCGCGCTGGGATCGGAAATGTTCGCGAGGTCGCCGCGCGAAGGGCTCGCGCGCTTCACCTCGCCGATGATGTTGATCCTGTCGCTCCGGCGCAGCGCGGCCTCGGCGTCCATGGCGGGCGCACGGTCGAGGGCGTGTCGTTCGGCGACGCGGGTCGGAACGGCGCTGCGTCGTCTGGCGGCGTCTTCGAGCGAGCCGCGCAGCAGCTCCTCGAGCACTAGTCGTCCTTCTCGCCGACGCCGGCGGCCTTGAGGATCGGCCACATGATGGCGCCGAGCAGGGTGATCCCGACCCCGACCCACACGGCGACCTCGATCGCGAGGTAGAAGCTCACGGTGCCGATCAAGAAGCCCACGATCATGGTGAGCACGCACACCCAGCCGATGATCGAGTGCCCCTCGTCATCGTGGTGTTCGGCCTCGATCGACGTGCCCTCCGCGTCGGTCGTCCCCTGCGTGTCAGTCATGCTCGGGTCTGCCGTGCTCCGGTCTGCCATGCTGTTCTCCTTGTGCTGGTGGCCGGGGGCCAGTCTAGTCATTGCGCTCGTCCGCGTCTGGCCGCCCGTTCGGTCGGGCAGTTTTCTCGCCGTCGGCGCCGCGGTCGTCGTCCCGTTCGTCATCGGGGTCGTCGTCCTGTTCGTCACCGGTACCGTCGCCCGCCCACGTCGGGTCGTCTCCGCTCGAGAGCGCATCCCACCGCTCGACGCTGTCGACGGGCAAGCCGGTGTCGGCTTCGACGAAGCGCGTCTCGAATCGCCGGCCGCTCGACGGCCACCGCCCGGCCGTGACGACGACGGCGGCGCCGAGCGCGGCGAGCAGCACGCCTGAGAGCACGCCGACCCACGGCCACGGCGTGGCCACGACCCCGGCCGGATCGACGAGGTCGGTCGTCGACGTGCTCCCCGCGACGCCCGTCAGATCGGTGACGAGTCGCGACACCGCCCTGACGGGGTCGGCGATCGCCAGCGCGCTCGTCGCGATGGCCGTACCCCCGATCACGACGACCAGGGCGCCGAGCACCCATCGCAGGATCACGCCGGCTAGGGCGAGGCCGGCGAGTGCCGCGAGCCCGGCCAGGGCGAGCGCCATGAGCGGGGGCGCCGCGACATCGCCGCGCGCCTCCGCCTCGCCGCCCAGGTGCGTGCCCGCAACCTCCGTCAGATGAAACCAGGGCTGCGACCACGCGAGCACGGCGAGCCCACAGCCGAGCGCGAGTCCGAGTAGCAGCACGCGCTTCGTGCGAGCGCCCGCCCGTTCGTCGCGCGCCGGCGTCTCCGCGACCGTCACGCGCGCTCACCGGTGGCGTCGGCGAATCGCACGGCAAGCTCGTCGCCGTCGAAGCAGGTCCGCGTGCCGGTGTGACACGCTGGACCGACCTGGTCGACCTCGAAGTGCAGGGTGTCGGCGTCGCAGTCGAGCGCGAACGCCATCAGGCGCTGCGTGTGACCAGAGGTCTCGCCCTTGCGCCACAACTCGCGTCGCGAACGCGACCAGTACGTCACCCGCCGATCGCTCAGCGTTGCCCGCAGTGACTCCGCGCTCACGTAGGCGAGCATGAGGAGCTCGCCCGTTCCGTGCTGCGTGACGATCGCTGGGGCGAGGCCCCGCTCATCGAACGCGATTCGGCCCACGACCTCCTCGATCTGTTCGTCCGTGAGTGCCGCCGCCACGCGCTCGTTCGCGCTCATGCGCCGGCCTGCCGCACGGTAATGCCCGCATCCGCCATCGCCGACTTCACGTCGGGGATCGTGAGCTCCCTGTGGTGAAAGACGCTCGCGGCGAGCACGGCGTCGGCTCCCGCTTCGACGGCGGGGGCGAAGTCCGTGACCTTGCCCGCACCACCGGACGCGATGACGGGCACGCTGGCGAGTTCGCGCACGAGGCCGATGAGCTCGAGATCGAACCCGCGTTTCGTGCCGTCAGCATCCATCGAGTTCACGAGCAGTTCGCCGGCCCCGCGCTCGCAGGCCTCACGGGTCCACTCGAGCGCGTCGAGACTGGTCTCCGTTCGGCCGCCGTGGGTGGTGACGACGAAGCCGGATGGAGTGCGAGGAGAGCGCTTGATGTCAAGCGAGAGCACGAGCACCTGGCGCCCGAACGCCGCGGCGATCTCGTCGAGCAGCTCGGGCCGCGCGATCGCTGCCGAGTTGACGCCGACCTTGTCGGCGCCGCAGGCGAGCAGACGGCGCACGTCGTCGACCGAGCGCACCCCGCCGCCGACGGTCAGCGGAATGAAGACGTGCTCGGCGGTCCGCGTCACGACGTCGTAGGTGGTCTCGCGGCCGTCCGAGGTCGCCGTGACATCGAGGAAGGTGAGCTCGTCGGCCCCCTGGCTCGCGTAGAGGGCCCCGAGCTCGACCGGGTCGCCCGCGTCCTGCAGGTTCTCGAAGTTCACGCCCTTGACGACGCGCCCCCCTGCGACGTCGAGACACGGGATGACCCGGGTCGCGAGCGTTTCGGGTGCGGTGGTTGCTGCTGCGGTTGTCGTCACGACGCGCCTACATCCGCGCGGCCTGCAGCGCGGTCACGAAGATGGCGCGCGCGCCGAGGTCGTGGAGAGCATCCATGAGTTGATTGACATCGCCCGTCGGCACCATCGACCGTACGGCGGACCAGCCCGGCTCGCGCAGCGGCGAGACCGTCGGCGACTGGAAGCCCGGCGTGATCTTGGTCGCCTCCTCGAGGTGCTCGTTAGCGATGTCGTAGTCGATGATCGCGTAGCGGCGTGCAACGAGCACGCCGTCGAGCCGGCCGAGCAGGGTCTTGGCGGCCTGCTCCTTGGCGGGGGTCGAGATGAGGACCGCGGTGGACTCGAGGATGACGGGACCGAACACCTCGAGGCCGGCCTTGCGCAGGGTCGCTCCGGTTGACACGACGTCGGCAACCGCGTCAGCGACGCCGAGGCGGATCGCCGATTCAACGGCTCCGTCGAGCTTCACGAGCGTCGCATCGATACGGTGCTCGGCGAACCATCGCTCGAGCAGCCCCGTGTAACTCGTTGCCACGCGCTTGCCCTCGAGTTCGTGCACGTCGGCGAACGCGCCGGCGGGGCCGGCGAAGCGGAACGTCGAATCGCCGAAGTCGAGCGAGCGGATCTCGATCGCCGGGGATGCGGCGTCGAGCAGCAGGTCGCGACCCGTGATGCCGACGTCGAGGACGCCCGAGCCGACGTAGGTGGCGATATCGCGGGGACGGAGATAGAAGAACTCGACATCGTTCTTCGGGTCGATCGCGTTGAGCTCTTTCGCGTCGCGGCGGCCGCGGTAGCCGGCCTCCTGCAGCATCTCGTTCGCGGTCTCGGCGAGCATGCCCTTGTTGGGCACGGCAACACGCAACATTGTTTGGGGTACTTTCGGGTCGAATTCTGGTGAGTCGTGACAGCCGGAGCGTGCCGTCACAGATGTCGGTACACGTCGGCGGGCGTCAGACCTTTCGCGAGCATCATGACCTGCACGTGGTAAATGAGCTGACTCATCTCGGCCGCGGCCTCGTCGACGCTCTCGTACTCACTCGCCATCCAGACCTCTGCGGCCTCTTCGACGATCTTCTTGCCGATGAAGTGCACGCCGGCGTCGAGTTCCGCGACGGTACCCGATCCCTCGGGCCGGGTACGAGCCTTCTCGCTGAGCTCATCGAACAGTGCATCGAACGTCTTCACGGCACCAGCCTACTTGCCGCCGCGCCTCAGGGCGCGCCGGCACCCGTCAATGGGCGTGGGCCGCGGCCGCCCGCCGGAGTGCGTCGATGCGTTCGGCCGGGTCGCCACGGAAGACGGCCGAGCCGGCGACGAACGACGTAGCGCCGTGCTCGGCCGCCATGGCGATCGTGTCTTCGGCGATCCCGCCGTCAACCTGCAGGTGCAGATCGAGGCCGGTGCGGTCGGCCAGCTCGCGCGCGGCGCGCAACTTCGGCATGGTCTCCGGCATGAAGGCCTGTCCCCCGAATCCGGGCTCGACGGTCATGATGAGCAACTGGTCGAACGACCCGAGCAACTCGTCGACGGCCGAGAGCGGCGTGCCGGGGCGCAGCGCGATGCCCGCTCGCGCGCCGCGTTCGCGAATGCGGCGCGCGAGCGTCGCGGGCGCTGTCGCCGCCTCCGCGTGGAAGGTGACGGACCACACGCCGAGCTCGGCGAATTCGAGCGCCCACCGGTCGGGCGCCTCGATCATGAGATGGAGGTCGAGCGGGATGGGGCTCACCTGCTGCAGGCGCGCGACCATGGGCTGCCCGAACGTCAAGTTGGGCACGAAGTGGTTGTCCATGACGTCGACGTGCGCCGCATCGGCGGTCGAGATGCGCTCGAGTTCGCGTTCGAAGTTCGCGAAGTCTGCCGCGAGGATCGAGGGATGGATGCGTGGCGCGCGGCCGCTCGGGCTGGTGTCGTTCACTCGGGCTCCGTCGGGTTGTGGATGCGTGGATGCGTGGATGGCGTGGCGGCGGATGCCACGGATACGTGGACCGCGCGGGTCACGACCGCGCCGGTCTGCGCAACAGCGCGAGGAACATCGCGTCGGTGCCGTATCGGTGGGGCCACAGTTGCACGGTCGAGCCGCCCTCGAGGGACCGCTCGGGGAGATCGACGCCCGGAGTCGAGCAGACGTCCGCGACGACGCGCGCGGCGTCGAGCACCTCGAGGCCGCGACGCCTGACCGCGCGCCGCACGATACTCGTCGTCTCGGCGAGGTGCGGAGAGCAGGTGACGTAGGCGACCACCCCACCGGGCACGAGCGCCGCCACGGCGGCATCCAGCAGGTCCTCCTGCAACGCGGTGAGCTCGGCGACGTCGGCCGGCGTCTTGCGCCACCGAGCCTCCGGCCTTCGGCGGAGCGCGCCGAGCCCGGTGCAGGGCGCGTCGACGAGCACACGGTCATACCTCGCCGGTCGCTCGCGGCCGATCTCGCGGCCGTCGAGCTCACTGACGTCGACGCCCAGCCCGAGCGGTTCGACCGAGCGGCGCACGAGCCGTGCACGGGCGGGAACGGGCTCGTTGGCCTCGACCGTGGCGTCGGGCGCTGCCGCGGCCGCGAGGAGGGCGGTCTTCCCTCCTGGGCCGGCGCACAGGTCGAGCCAGCGCTCGCCCGCGCTGATCGGGGCGGCAGCCGCGAGCGCGAGGGCGACGAGCTGCGACCCTTCGTCCTGCACCCGCACATGGCCACGATCGACGCCGGGGATCATCGCTGGGTTGCCGCGCTCGAGCTTGAGCGCGACGGGGCTCAGCTCGCCCTCGTGGAGCGTGCCGTCGGCGCCCGCGACCACATCGTCGCGATCGGCGAAACCGGGGAGCACGGCGAGCGACACCGTCGGCGACGCGTTGTCGGCCTCGAGTGCGGCCTCGAGCTCGTCGCCCCGTCCCTCGGCCTCGAGCGATTCGCGGATGGCGCGGACGATCCAGGCCGGGTGCGACGTGCGCACGCTGAGGCGATCCTCACCCGTCATGCCCTTCGAGGCGACGTCGGGCCACGCGTCCGCGTCGGTCCGCGTCATGGTGCGAAGCACGGCGTTGACGAACCCCGAGGCGCCGCGTGCACCGATCTCGCGCGTCAACTCCACCGTCTCGTGCACGGCAGCGTGGGTCGCGAGCCGCATGTCGAGCAACTGGTGGGCGCCGAGCCGCAGCACATCGAGCACCGGCGCGTCGATGTCGTCGGTCGAGCGTCCGGCCGCCACCTCGATGACGGCGTCGTAGTAGCCGAGCATGCGGAGGGTGCCGTACGTCAACTCGGTCGCGAGCGCGGCATCCGGACCGTGCATGCCCGCGTCGCGCAGCCGCGTCGGCAGCAGGAGATTGGCGTAGGCGTCGTCGCGCTGCACGGCCCGCAGCACGTCGTAGGCCACGCGCCGCGACGACGGGGCGGCTGGTGCCCCGGCACGCCGCGCGCCGCCCTGCTCGCCGCCGCGGTGATCGGCGCCCTGGTCCCCGCCCCGCGCGCCGGAGCCCTGCTGCCGGTCTCCCGGACCGCGCCGGTCTCCCGGACCGCGCCGGTCGCGGCGGCCGCGGCCCGCGGGCCCCGAGGGCCCGCCTTCCGGGGAGCCTGGCCGTCGGCCACCGGCTCCCCCGCTGCTTCGGTCACGCCCCGCGTTCACTCGAACACCGCCCCATCCGCATCCCTCGCCCCGCGCACCCAATCGAGGGCGGGCATGCCCCGCTTTCCCGGCGGCTGCACCGTGACGAGCTCGATCGTTCCATCGTGCGTGTCGACCAGCACCCGCCCGTCTTCGAGTCGGATGCGCCCGGGCTCGCCATCCGGCGCGGTGGCGCCGACGCGGGCGCGAAGCACCTTGTACGGCGCCCCGCGGAACGTCGTCGTCGCCCCCGGTTCCGGGGTCGCGCCGCGGATGCGCGCCGAAACGTCCGCCGTCGACTGCGCCCAGTCGATTCGGCCGTCGTCGGCGCGGAGCTTGGGAGCGTACGTGGGTTCGCCTGCCTGGGCCACGGGCTCGGCGCCCGCCTCGATCGCCTCGATCGCGTCCAGCACATCCTGCGCGCCCTCGACGCCGAGACGCTCGAGCAGCTCACCGGCCGTCTCGTCGGGCCCGATGGCGACCCTGCGGCGCACGAACGTCGGACCCGTGTCGAGCCCGGCCTCGAGCCGGAACACGCTCACGCCGGTCGATCGCGCTCCCGAAAGCACGGCGCGCTGCACCGGGGCGGCGCCCCGCCAAGCCGGGAGCAGCGAGAAGTGGAGGTTGATCCATCCGTGCGCCGGCACCGCCAGCAGCGGCGGGCGGATGAGCCCGCCATAGGCCACCACCACACCCAGCTCCGGCTTCAGGGCGGCGATCGCGCGGGTCTCGTCGTCACCGAGCCGGGCCGCGCGCAGCACGTCCAGACCGAGCTCGTCGGCGCGACGCGCGACGCGTGACGGCGTGAGCACTCGTTTCCGCCCCACGGGCGCATCGGGACGCGTGACGACCGCCGCGATCTCGTGATCGGCGGCGTGGAGGGCGTCGAGCGTCGGCACGGCAACGTCGGGAGTACCTGCGAAGACGAGTCTCATCGCCGCAAGCGTAGTGCGCTGCGCCCGGTGACGCCGCGAGAGGCCGGTGACGCCGCCTGTGGCGCTGCGTCAGAACCGGCCCGGTTCGTCGAGGTGGACCCGGAGGGTCGAGGCACGCGGGGCGGACCGGCCCCCGCGCGCAGCGCGCCGCGCCGTCGCGCCTCGCACGAGTTCGGCCTTCAGGCGCCTGGCGACCTCACCCCCCGCCGCGTACGCGAAGCGGAGCGTTGCGACGACCGCGTCGTCGGCGACGGGCTCCCCGTTCGCGTCGAGGTCCGGAGCCGGACCGTCGACTCGCAGCTGCTCGACGCCGTCGAGCACGTCGAGCGCGGCCTTCACCTCGGCGCGCGTGCCGCGGAGCGCGCCGACCCGGACGGCCGGGGGAAACGCCAGCGCGCGCCTAGCTGCCAGCTCGTCGCGCGCCGCATCCGCCTGTCGCCAGTCGCGCAGGGCGCGGCCAGGCCCCTCGTCGGCGCCGACGAGGAGCACCGTGGCACCGTCACGGGCAAGGGCGGCCGCATTCGACCACCACCGCAGCGTGTCGGCCCCCGCGTCGAGGGCCTCGCGCGCGAGCAGGCGTTCACCGTCGAGCAGGAGGACCGCCCGGTACCCGCCTCGCGCGGCGGGCTCCGCGCCCCGCGTCGCGACCACCAGGGCGGGTGAGTCGCCCACCTCCACGCGCCTGGTCTCGCCGTCCGCCACGATGACGGGCACACCGGGAAAGGCGCGTCCGAGCTCCTCAGCGGTCCGCCCGACCCCGACGCTCATCGCCCGGAGCGTCGCACCGCCGCACGCGCCGCAGTGCCACGTCGGCTCGGCCGCACCGCACACGGTGCATCGCGGCACGGACGATCGCGCGGCGAGCCGCAGAGGGCCGCCGCACGTGCGGCAGCGGGCGGCCTCGCGGCACGCGCCGCAGGCGAGGCGCGGCACGTAGCCTGCGCGAGCCACTTGCACGAGCACCGGCCCGTCGCGGAGGGCGTCGGTGGCGGTTCGCCACGCGATCGAGGGGATGCGCGCGTGTTGCGCGAGCCGCTCGTCGCCGACGACCGCGTCGCTCGGGACGACCCTCGGAGGACGTCGAACCGCAGATGCGCTCGTAAGCCAGCCGAGCTCGACCAGGCGTTGCGCCTCAAGGCTCGGCGCGTGCGATGCCAGCACGAGCGTGCATCCCTCTTGCCGCTGTCGCTCGAGCGCCACCTCGCGGGTGTGCGGGTACGGCGTCAACGGCTCGACGTAGCTTTCGTCGGCGTCGTCCCACACGAGCACCACACCGAGCCGCGCGACCGGAGCGTACACTGCGGAGCGGGTGCCGATGATGGCGACGGGGCCGTCGAGGCAGGCGAGGTAGTCGCGATAGCGATCGGTCGGTTTCGCGGCCGCGTCCGCTCGCCGGACGAGCGGCGCATCGAGCCGGCTGAGAAGGGCTCGCCGACCGAGCTCGACGTCGCGGAAGTCGGGCACGATCATGATCGCGCCCCGCCCGGCACGCACGTGCGCCGCCGCGATGTCGGCGAGCATCCCGAGCGCGTTCGGCACGGCATCGGGGCCGACGCCGACCGGGGCTCGCACGGCGACTCGCGCCCCGGGCTCGCCCGTGAGCGCGCCCGCGGCCTCTGGCCCCACGGCCGCCTCGACGGAAGCGCGGTCGTCCACGGCGGCGGCGCCGCGCGACGGTTGTCGCGCCGCTGGAAACGCGCCGTCACCGCGGGCGGCGAGCCACTCGGACTCGACCCGCGCCCGGCGGGTGGGGATCGCGAGCCGGAGGACGTCGGCCGTCGTGCCGGCCTGCCGGTCGGCGACGGCGCGCGCGAGCCGCGCGACCGCGGGCGTCAGCACCGGTGCCGGCGATAGGAGCGCATCGAGCTCGGACAGGGTGCCCTCGAACTGCGGTCGGTCGGTCACCCGGAGGACGAAGCCGTCGAGGGTGCGCCGGGCACTGCGCACGGGAACGCGCACGCGCATCCCGGGACCGACCTGTCCCTTGAGGTGCTCGGGAATGCGGTACTCGAACTCGCGGTCGAGCTGCGGCAGCGGCGACGCGACCACGACGACCGCGACGTCGGCCGTCACGTGGCTCAGACGCCGACCTCGCGGCGAAGGTCCTCGACGCGGTCGGTGCGCTCCCACGTGAACTCGGGCAGCTCGCGGCCGAAGTGCCCGTACGCGGCAGTCTGGGTATAGATGGGGCGCTTGAGACTGAGATCGCGGATGATTGCGGCGGGGCGGAGATCGAAGACCTCGCGCACGGCGGCCTCGATGCGGGCCACGTCGGCGTGGGCGGAGTCGAAGGTCTCGAGGTACAGGCCGACGGGATCCGCTTGCCCGATGGCATAGGCGACCTGCAGCTCGACCCGGTCGGCGAGGCCGGCGGCGACGATGTTCTTCGCGACCCAGCGCATGGCGTAAGCGCCCGACCGGTCGACCTTCGACGGGTCTTTCCCGCTGAAGGCGCCGCCGCCGTGCCGGGCCATGCCGCCGTAGGTGTCGACGATGATCTTGCGGCCCGTGAGGCCCGCGTCGGCGCGCGGACCGCCGTCGATGAAGCTGCCGGAGGGGTTGACGAGTACCTTCGGGGTCGCGTCGCCGAATCCCGTGCGCTGCAGCACCGGGCGGATGACGTGCTCCTCGACGTCGTTCGTGATCTGAGCGAGCGGGATGCCGGGATTGTGCTGGGTCGACACGACGATCGTCTCGACGGTGCGAGGAATCGATCCCTCGTACCCCAGCGTGACCTGCGTCTTGCCGTCCGGCCGCAGATACGGGACGGTGCCGTCCTTGCGCACCCGGGCGAGTCGTTCGCTGAGGCGGTGGGCGAGCCAGACGGGAGCCGGCATGAGGACCGGGGTCTCGTTGCTCGCGTAGCCGAACATGATGCCCTGATCGCCGGCGCCGAGGCGCTGCAGCTCATCGGCCGAGCCCTCTCGGTGTTCGAGTGAGGTCTCGACCCCCTCGGCAATCTCCTTCGACTGCTCCCCCACCGAGATCGACACGCCGCAGGACCGGCCGTCGAAGCCCACGTCGCTGGACGTGTAGCCGATCTCGCTGATCTTGCGGCGCACGATACCCGCGATATCGGCGTACCCCGCGGTAGCGACCTCGCCGGCGACGTGGACCTGACCGGTCGTCACGAGCGTCTCGAGGGCGACGCGCGCGTCGGGGTCCTGCGTGAGCAGCGCGTCGAGGATGCTGTCGGAGATCTGGTCGCAGATCTTGTCGGGATGCCCCTCGGTCACCGACTCGGACGTGAATGTGCGCAGCTCTGGCATCGTGCCTCCTCGGCGGCTTGGACGTGGTGGACGGCTCGGGCGTGCCGGGTCACCCGGCGACGACGTCAAGGATGGCATCGGCCACCGACATCTTGTCGCCCTCGTGTCGTCGCACGACGTCGCCGTCCGCCGCGAGAATGACGACGGAGTTCTCGTCCCGCTGGAACCCCTCGTGCCAGCCGACGCGGTTGACGGCGAGGTAGTCGCAGCCCTTGCGGGCGATCTTGGCCCGCCCGAGCTCGAGGAGTTCGTCGTCGTCGGCCGCGGTCTCTGCCGCGAAGCCGACGATGATCTGGCCGTCGACGCGAGCGGCCGAGAGGTCGCGCAGGATGTCGGGGTTCTTCGTGAACGCGATCGTCAGCTCGTCGCCCGACTGCTCCTTCTTGATCTTGCTGTCGGAAACCCGGTCGGGACGATAGTCGGCGACGGCGGCGGCCATGATGATGACCTCGCGCCGGGGGGCGATCTCGGCGCACGTCTCCGCCATCTGAGCGGCCGTCGAGACCTCGACCACGTGCACGCCGTCCGGGACCCCGACCTCGAGATTGGCGGCGACGAGCGTCACGTCGGCCCCGCGGGCCGCGGCGCGCGCCGCGATGGCGACGCCCTGCCGGCCGCTCGATCGGTTGCCGAGGAATCGAACCGGGTCGAGAGGTTCGCGCGTGCCGCCGGCCGTGACGAGCACGGTGCGGCCGGCCAGATCGTGCGATCGGGCGGCGGCGGCCCGCGACGCGTCGGCGCGACCGGCCGCACGCTCGATGGCCGAGACGATGGTCTCGCTCTCGGCGAGGCGACCCGGTCCGACATCGTCGCCCGTCAGCTGCCCCGAATCGGGGCCGACGATGATCGCGCCGCGCGCCGCGAGTCGTTCGACGTTGGCCTGCGTCGCAGGATGCTGCCACATCTCGGTGTGCATGGCCGGTGCGATGACGAGCGGGGCCGTCGAGGCGAGGGCGGTGGTGCCGAGCAGGTCGTCCGCGAGCCCGTTGGCGAGGCGCGCTATGGAGTTCGCCGTCGCGGGGACGACGGCGATGACGTCGGCGCGCTGACCGAGCGCGACGTGGCGCACTTCGGCCACGTCGTCGAAGAGGTCGCTCGTGACCGGATTGTGCGAGATCGCCTCGAACGTCGGCCTGCCGATGAACCGCAGCGCCGATTCGGTCGGCACGACGTCGACGTGGTGGCCGGCGAGCACCAGATCACGGACGACCTGGACGGCCTTGTAGGCGGCGATGCCGCCCGTCACGCCGACGACGACGCGAAACGCGCGCCCGTTGTCCGACTCCTCGTTCACCGGGTTCGCTATTCGGTCGTCGACCCCGGGTCGTCGTCGAACGAGAGCAGCTCGCCCTCGTCGTCCGCCCCGGTCTCCTCCGCGACGAGCGGCAGCGGCTTCGGCGCTTCGGCCATGACGAGCTTCTGCTCGTTGATCTCGCGCAGCGCGATCGACAGCGCCTTGTCGTCGATGTTCGACTCGACGAGCGGCCCGACGTTCTGGTACAGCGCGCCTTCGTGCAGGTCGGCGTAGTAGTCGTTGATCTGCCGGGCGCGACGCGAGGCGAAGATCACGAGCTGGTACTTGTTGTCGACGCGCTTGAGCAGCTCGTCGATGGGCGGGTCGATGATGCCCGGGTTCTTCTCCGTCACGTGGACTCCCTCGGTGGTCGTATTCAGTGGTTGGACTCGGCGGTGCGCCGGTCAGTCGGTGGAGCGCGCCTCGCTCGTAAGCGCCTCCGGCGAGAGACCCATGAGCTCCACGAGCCGCCGAGCTGCCTCTGGCACCGTGTCGTTCACGATCTCTTCGTCAAACTCTTCTCGCGCCGCCAGCTCGACCTTCGCCGTCTCGAGGCGCCTGGCTTGCTCTTCGGCCGATTCAGTGCCCCGCCCCGTGAGTCGTCGGACGAGTTCGTCCCAGCTCGGCGGCATCAAAAACACCAGTCTAGCCTCTGGCATGCGCCGCTTCACCTGGCGGGCACCCTGAATGTCGATCTCGAGGAGCACGGGCGAGCCCGTGGCGAGCGCGCGCTCGATCGGCGGCCGCGGCGTGCCGTAGCGGTGGGCGTTGTGCACAGTGGCGTACTCGAGGAACTCATCGCGTTCGATCATGCCGTCGAAGTCGTCCGGTTCGAGGAAGAGGTAGTTGACGCCGTGCACCTCCCCGGGGCGCGGAGGCCGAGTCGTGGCCGAGACGGAGAGCAGCACCTCGGGATAGTGCTCGCGAATGTAGTTCGAGACGGTGCCCTTGCCGACGGCTGTCGGGCCCGCGAGCACCGTCAGCCTCCGTGTCGCCCGCGACGGCTTGGGCATCCGCTCGACGAGATACTCGCGCAGCCGCTCGCGTTGCTTCGCGCCGAGGCCCCCGAGCCGCTTCGAGGGCGAGATCGCGAGATCGTCGAGGACCCGCGTCATCTTGGTCGTGCCGACGTGCGGAATCGAGAGCAGGAAATTGGTCACGCGAAGCGAATGCTCGGCGGCGTTGGTGACATCGGCGCTCGCATCGAGCACCTCCACGGGCGTGCGCTCCCCCGCCGCGATGGCCCGCTTCACCTCGGCGCGGGCGCGCCTGGCGGCGACTGCGGCACGTGAGGCCGCGGCCCGGTCGACCGGGGGTGGCACCGGGGTCATGCGTAGGCCTCGCGGAGCGCGTCGACCTGTGCCTCGATCTCGTGCTCGAGGCCGTCCGGACCGGCAGCGAGTACGCTCCGTGCCGAGGTCACGATGGTCGCGTCGGCGACCTGACCGAAGATTCCGCGAACGTCGCTGAACGACGCCCCCTGGTGGCCGAAGCCGGGGGCGAGCACGGGGGTCGTCGGTGCCCCCGCGAGGTCGTCGAGGTCGATGCCGAGGAACTCGAAGTCGAGGGTCGCCCCGAGCACCACGCCGATCGAGCCCGCCGACCTGCCCGCGGCGTGCTCGCGGTTCCATTTGGCGGCACGACCGGCGATGCCGCCGGCGACCGTTCGACCGTTCATCGACCCTCGGATGCGGCGTGCGGTTTGGATGCTCGCCGATTCCGGGTTCGAGGTGGCCGCCAGGATGAACAGCCCTTTGCCGTGCGTCTCGGCGAGTTGGAGCGGGTGCGCGAGCGTGTCGAAGCCCTGGTACGGGTTGAGCGTCATCGCGTCCGCCTCGAGTGGCATGCCGGGAGTGAGCCACGCCTCGCTGTACGCCTCGAGCGTCGTGCCGACGTCACCGCGCTTGACGTCGGCGATCACGATGAGTCCGGCATCCCTGGCGGCCTCGAAGACCTCCTCGAGCACCTTGTACCCGATGGACCCGAAGCGCTCGTAGAACGCGACCTGCGGCTTCACGATGCCGACGCGCCCCTTCAGCGCCTCGACGACGCGCAACCCGAACGCGTGTGCGCCGACCGCCGAGACCGGCAGCCCCCACTGCTCGAGCAGGTAGGTGTGCGGGTCGATGCCGATACACAGGTGCCCGTACCGATCGATGGTCTCGGCGAGCCGATCGCCGAACGGCACGATGCCGTGGCCGTCGTCGGTGGAGTTTGTCACGTCGTCAGTGTCCTTCCCCGTCACCCGCCCCGTGCGCGTTCGCGCGCAGTGCGTTGTACTCCTGTAGCGACCGGACGTCGAATCCCCGGGCGAGGGCCCGGTAGGAGCCCACTGCCGCGGTGAGTTCGGCGATGGTCGTGAAAATCGGGAGATCCGCGGTGATGGCCGCCGCCCGGATCTCGTACCCGTCTGCACGGGCCCACTGGCCGGACGGCGTGTTCACGACCATGTCGATCTCGCCGCCTTGGATCATCTCCACGATATTGCCACTCGGCGTCTCGCCACCAGTGGGCCCGGTGCCGCGCGCGCCCTGTGCACCGACGCCGCCGGCGAGCTGGGAGTACTTGCCGACCACCCGGGAGGGGATGCCGTGCCGCCGCAGGACGAGCGCTGTGCCTTCCGTCGCGACGATCTCGAAGCCGAGGTCGACGAGCCGGGCGACCGGGCTCACGACCGACCGCTTGTCCGTGTCGGCGACCGAGACGAACACGGTGCCCGAGGTCGGCATGCCGCCGTACGCCGCGATCTGACTCTTGGCGAACGCGGTCGGGAAGTCGACGTCGATGCCCATCACCTCCCCGGTCGAGCGCATCTCCGGGCCGAGCACCGAGTCGACGGCGCCGCCCTCGACGGTGCGGAAGCGCTTGAACGGCAGCACCGCCTCCTTCACGGCGATGGGGGCGTCGATCGGCAGATACGTGCCGTCCTCGGCGCGCAGGAGGCCTTCCGCGCGGAGTGAGGCGATCGTGTCGCCGACCATCACGCGCGCGGCGGCCTTTGCGAGCTGGGTGCCGATCGCCTTGGACACGAACGGCACGGTGCGCGAGGCTCGCGGATTTGCCTCGAGCACGTACAGCACGGGACCGGCGAGGGCGAACTGCACGTTGAGCAGGCCCCGCACGCCCACGCCCTTGGCGATCTCGAGGGTCGCCGCACGGACCCGCGCGAGATCGGCGTTGGCGAGCGAGATCGGGGGCAGCGTGCAGGCCGAGTCGCCCGAGTGGATGCCGGCCTCCTCGATGTGCTCCATGATGCCGCCGAGGTAGAGCTCCGTGCCGTCGTAGAGCGCGTCGACGTCGATCTCGGTCGCATCGTCGAGGAACCGGTCGACGAGCAGCGGGTGGTCCGGCCCGACGATGGCCTGCCCCTCGATACGCGCGAAATAGTCGACGAGTTGTGCTTCGTCGTACACGATCTCCATGCCGCGCCCCCCGAGCACGAAGCTCGGCCGAACGAGAACGGGGTAGCCGACCTCGGCGGCCACCGTCGCCGCGCTCGCAAGATCGGTCGCGGTGCCGTTCTCAGGCGCGCGAAGCCCCGCGGCATCCAGGATCCGCGAGAATTGGCCGCGCTCCTCGGCGAGATCGATGGCCGCGGGCGAGGTGCCGAGAATCGGCACGCCCGCGTCTTCGAGCCCCTTCGCGAGTCCGAGGGCGGTCTGGCCGCCGAGCTGGACGATGACGCCGAGCAACTCGCCCCCCGCCCGCTCCGCCTCGATGATCTCGAGCGTGTCCTCGAGTGTCAGCGGCTCGAAGTAGAGGCGGTCGGAGGTGTCGTAGTCGGTCGAGACCGTCTCCGGGTTGCAGTTGATCATGATGGTCTCGTAACCGGCCTCGGCCAGCGCGAACGAGGCGTGCACGCACGAGTAGTCGAACTCGATCCCCTGGCCGATCCGGTTCGGTCCGGAGCCGAGGATGACGACCTTGCGACGATCGGACGGCGTCACCTCGGTCTCGGTGTCGTAGCTCGAGTAGTGGTACGGCGTGTGGGCGGGGAACTCGCCGGCGCAGGTGTCGACCGTCTTGAAGACGGGCCGGATCCCGGCGCCCCAGCGCCGCGCGCGCAGCTCGGCTTCCGTCGTCCCGCGCAGCTCGGCGAGCTGCGCGTCCGAGAAGCCGTGGCGCTTGGCGTGGCGAAGCAGCCGGTCGTCGAGCGTCTCGGCGTCGGCGACCTGCTCGGCGATCTCGTTGATGAGCGCGATCTGGTCGATGAACCACGGGTCGATGCCCGTGGCGTCGAAGACCTGCTCCGGCGTCGCGCCCTTCGCGAGGGCGATCTGCACGTCGATGATGCGGCCGTCCGTCGGGGTGCGCATCGACGCGAGCAGCTCGTCGACGCTTCGGGGATCGTCGGCCCACGTGAACGAGGATCCCCGCTTCTCGAGCGAGCGCAGGGCCTTCTGCAGCGCCGTCGTGAAGTTGCGACCGAGCGACATCGCCTCGCCGACCGACTTCATCGTGGTGGTGAGCATCGGGTCGGCGGCCGGGAACTTCTCGAAGTTGAAGCGCGGCACCTTGACGGCCACGTAGTCGAGCGTCGGCTCGAAGCTCGCGGGCGTGACGCGCGTGATGTCGTTCGGAATCTCGTCGAGGCGGTAGCCGAGGGCCAGCTTGGCCGCCATCTTCGCGATGGGGAATCCGGTCGCCTTCGACGCGAGCGCGGAGGACCGAGACACGCGGGGGTTCATCTCGATCACGATCACGCGGCCGGACGCGGGCTCGACGGCGAACTGGATGTTGCAGCCGCCGGTGTCGACGCCCACGAGCCGGATGATGTCGATGCCGATGTCGCGCAGGCGCTGGTACTCGACGTCCGTGAGGGTGAGCGCCGGGGCCACCGTGATCGAGTCGCCCGTGTGCACGCCGACCGGATCGACGTTCTCGATCGAGCAGACCACGACCGTGTTGTCGGACGTGTCGCGCATGAGCTCGAGCTCGTACTCCTTCCACCCGAGGATCGACTCCTCGAGCAGCACCTCGCTCGTCGGCGATGACTGCAGGCCGTCGCCGACGAAGCGGATGAGCTCCTCGCGCGAGTGGGCGAAGCCGGAGCCGAGGCCGCCCATCGTGAAGGAGGGACGCACCACGAGGGGGTACCCGAGGTCGTCCGCGAACTCGATGGCCTCGTCGAGCGTGCGGGCGATGTGGGAGCGGGCCACCTCGGCCCCCGCCTCGATGACGAGGTTCTTGAACTGCTGTCGGTCCTCGCCGCGCCGAATCGCGTCGACCTTCGCGCCGATGAGCTCGACGCCGTGGCGCTCGAGCACACCTTCCTCGTGCAGGCGGATCGCCGCGTTGAGGGCCGTCTGACCGCCGAGCGTCGGCAGGATCGCATCCGGTCGTTCGGCGATGATGATCTTCTCGATGATCTCGGACGTGATCGGCTCGATGTACGTGGCGTCGGCGAAGTCGGGGTCGGTCATGATCGTCGCGGGGTTCGAGTTCACGAGGATGACGCGAACCCCCTCCTCGCGCAGCACCCGGCAGGCCTGCGTGCCGGAGTAGTCGAACTCGGCGGCCTGGCCGATGACGATCGGGCCCGACCCGATCACGAGCACCGAATTGATGTCGTCGCGCTTGGGCATTACGCCTCCTTGCTCTTGGGGCCGGCGGGCTGCGTGCCGGCGATGTGCTCGAGCACCATGTCGCGGAACCGGTCGAAGATCGGGGCCGCGTCGTGGGGACCGGCGGCGGCCTCTGGGTGGAATTGGACGCTGAACGCGGGCAGGTCGAGGCAGCGCAGGCCCTCGACCACGTTGTCGTTGAGGCCCACGTAGCTGACCTCTGCCCGGCCGAAGCCCGCCGGGGTCTCGACGACCTCGCCGATTGGAGCGTCGACCGCGAAGCCGTGGTTCTGCGCCGTGATCTCGATGCGGCCCGTCGCCTGCTCGCGCACTGGCTGATTGATGCCGCGGTGACCGAACGGCAGCTTGTACGTGCCGAATCCGAGGGCGCGCCCGAGCAACTGGTTGCCGAAGCAGATGCCGAAGAACGGCACGCCGTCGCGCAGAACGCCCCGCAGCAGCTCGACGTGGTCGTCGGAGGCGTCGGGGTCTCCCGGACCGTTGGAGTAGAAAACGGCGGTTGGAGCGAGCTCGCGCAGCTCCTCGACCGTGATCGTTGCCGGCACGACGTGCACGTCGAAGCCGCGCGCCGCGAGGGCGCGGATCGTGGCGCCCTTGATGCCGAGATCGACGATGGCGACCGAGCCGATGCGGTCGGTCGTAGCCGGGTGCACGTAGGCCTCGGCGGTGGTGACGACGTCCGAGAGGTTCCTCCCGGTCATGGAGTCCTGCGCGCGCACATCGTCGAGCTGTTGCCGGGGGTCGCGGTCGGCGGCCTCACCCGAGAAGATGCCGCCGCGCATCGCGCCCTCCGACCGGATGCGACGTGTCACCGCGCGCGTGTCGATGCCGGCGATGCCGACGACGCCGCCCGTGATGAGGGCGTCATCGAGCGTGCCCTCCGCGCGCCAGTTCGATACGACGCGGCTGGGGTCGCGCACGACGTAGCCGGATGTCCAGATGCGGTGCGACTCCATGTCGGTGGCGTTGATGCCGGTGTTGCCGATGTGCGGGGCTGTCTGGACGACGATCTGCCCGGCGTAGCTCGGATCGGTCAGGGTCTCCTGATAGCCGGTCATGCCGGTCGAGAAGACGACCTCGCCGAGCGTCGTGCCGACGGCGCCGAACGCCTCGCCCTCGTAGCGGGTGCCGTCCTCGAGTACGAGCACGGCTGGAGTGAAAGTGGTCATCGTGACTCCTCGTTCGATGGTGTCGTCGCCGGGCGGAGCGTCGCGAGCGCCGCCTCGAGGCGGTCGCGCTCGGCGCTGTCGACGACGCGGAAGCTGGTGTGAACGACGATCGACTCGGCGTCGGCGTCGGCGGCGGCCACGGGCGGGGCCGACGCGCGCGCGCCGCCCTCGGCGGTCGCGAGCCGCCAGGAGACGGTCGTCAGGCCGTCGCGTTCGACGACGCGGTCGATCGTGGCGGTGCGGGCGCCGACGGCCACGATCGACGACCGCGGGATCGCGAAGCTCTCGATGCCGCGGATCGTCACGCGCACGCCGTCGACGAGCACCTCGAGCAGGCAACGGCCGCGGAACGCGAGGGGCGCGTGCACGATGCGCTCGAGCGGGCGTCCGTCGAGCGTCGTGGCGACGTAGTGCACGTCGTCGAGGCGCTCGACGAGCCGGCCTCCGACGGCGTCTCCGGGCGGAGGCGGGCAGATGTCGGCCTGGGCGCGGCCCTTTGCCCGCCACCCAGCCCGAAGGGCGAAGAGCAGGAGCACGAAGACCGCGAGGATTGCTGCGCCGATCAGCCAGCGCGCGTCGAGATCGCTCATGCGGAAACGCCCCTCGCGTGCATGGCATGACGGGTACGGGCCCGGTCGGCGGCCGTCGACGGGTCGACGAGCTCGCCGTCGACCAGCGTGACGCCGCCCCGGTAGACGGTGTGTACGACGCGGCCGGGCAACTGGCGACCGAGGAACGGCGAGTTGATGCTCTTGCCGCTGAGATCGGCGGTCGTGAACTCGCCGCCGTCGTCCGGGTCGTAGACCGCGAGGTTCGCGAGCTCTCCGACGGCGATCGGGCGCCCGGCCGCGTCGTCCAGCCCGATGCGGGCGGGCGTCTCCGACAGCACGCGCGCGACGCCGCGCCAGTCGAGCCTGCCGGTCGCCACCATCGTGGCGTGCACGACGCGCAGCGCGGATTCGAGCCCGACCATGCCCATTGCGGCCTGGTCCCACTCGGTGTCCTTCGCATCGACCGGATGGGGCGCATGGTCCGTCGCCACGATGTCGATCGTGCCGTCGGCGAGCGCGTCGCGCAACGCATGCACGTCGTCCTCCGTGCGAAGCGGCGGATTGACCTTGAACCGGGCGTCGAACCCGCGCACGAGCTCCTCGGTCAGCAACAGGTGGTGCGGCGTGACCTCGGCGGTCACGTCGATGCCGCGAGCCTTCGCCCAGCGGACGACGTCGACCGAGTCGCGCGTCGAGACGTGGCACACGTGCAGGCGCGACCCAACGTGCTCGGCGAGCAGCACGTCGCGCGCGATGATGGAGGTCTCCGCGACCCCGGGCCATCCCTCGAGGCCGAGCTCGGCGGCGAGAGCGCCCTCGTTCATCTGGGCACCCGGTGTGAGGCGGGGATCCTGCGCGTGCTGCGCCACCACTCCCCCGAACGTCTTCACGTACTCGAGGGCGCGTCGCATGATGAGCGGGTCGAAGACGCACCTGCCGTCGTCGGAGAACACGCGGACCCGGGCACGGCTCGTGGCCATGGCGCCGATCTGGCTGAGGCGTTCGCCCTCGAGGCCGACGGTGACCGCTCCAATGGGGCGCACATCCGCATACCCGGCCTCGCGCCCGAGCGCGGCGACCGACTCGACTACGCCCGCCGTGTCCTGCACGGGAGACGTGTTGGCCATTGCGAACACGGTCGTGAAGCCGCCGCGGGCCGCCGCCTGCGTGCCGGTGCGGACCGTCTCGCTCGACTCCGAGCCAGGCTCGCGCAGGTGCGTGTGGAGGTCGACGAGGCCGGGAAGGACGACGAGTCCGCCCGCGTCGAGCCTGGTGCAGTCGGCGGGTGCATCGAGCGAGCCAGGCTCGCCGATCGCCGTGATGCGGTCGCCCTCGATCAGCACGTCGCGGGTGTCGTCGCCGTACAGGAGGCCGCCCTCGATGAGGATGGCGACGTCCGTGCCGTCGGGGGTGATCGGGATGCTGGTCACGCGGCGCCCTCCTGCGATCCTGAGAGAAGGTGGTAGAGCGCGGACATGCGCACGGCGACCCCGTTCGCGACCTGTTCGAGCACGGTGGACTGGCTGGAGTCGGCGGCGGCCGACGAGATCTCGAGGCCACGGTTCATCGGCCCGGGATGCATGATGGCCACCTCCGAGCCGAGGGCGTGGAAGCGCGCCTCGCTGAGGCCCCAGAACGTCGCGTACTCGCGCGTGTTCGGGAAGAAGGCGTCGCGCATGCGCTCCGCCTGGATGCGCAGGAGCATGACGGCCGTCGGATCGTCGGCCAGCGCCTCGTCCAGGTCGTAGGTCGTGCGCGCCGGCCACATGGACGTGTCGGCCGGCAACAGCGTCGGCGGCCCGACGAGCGTGACGCGCGCCCCGAGCGTGCTCAGCAACCACACGTTGGAGCGGGCGACGCGGGAATGCAGGATGTCGCCGACGATGACGACGTGGGCGCCATCGAGGCCGGTGCCGCGCGCGCCGTCGCGGCCGTGCAGCCGGTGGCGGAGCGTGAACGCGTCGAGCAGCGCCTGGGTCGGATGCTCGTGCATGCCGTCGCCCGCATTGAGGATCGGCGTGTCGATCCAGTCGCGCTCGGCCAGCAGCTGCGGCGCGCCCGATGAAGGGTGACGGATCACGACCGCATCTGCGCCGATGGCGCGGAGCGTCTGCGCGGTGTCCTTCAGGCTCTCCCCCTTCGAAACGCTCGAGCCCTTGGCGGCGAAATTGATGACGTCGGCGCTCAAACGCTTCTCGGCGGCCTCGAACGAGATGCGGGTCCGCGTCGAGTCCTCGTAGAAGAGGTTCACGACGGTGATGCCGCGGAGGACGGGGAGCTTCTTGACCTCGCGGTCGCTGACGTCAGCCATGTCCTCGGCCGTGTCGAGCAGCATGATGGCGTCGTCGCGACGGAGATCGCGCGTGGCGAGCAGATGCTTCACTCCGCCTCCCTGGTCTGTGTGTCGGTCGCGTCCGTGATGACCACGGCATCCGCACCGTCGATCTCGGCGAGCTCGACGCCGATCCGTTCGCTGCGCGCGGATGGCAGGTTCTTTCCGACGAAGTCGGCACGGATCGGCAGCTCGCGGTGACCGCGGTCCACGAGCACGGCGAGCTGCACGGCGCGCGGCCGCCCGACGGCGCTCACCGCGTCGAGGGCGGCGCGCACGGTCCTCCCCGAGTACAGCACGTCGTCGATGAGCACGACGGTCTTGTCGTCGACGCCCATCGGGGGGATCCGCGTCGGCTGCGGGGCGCGCGGGGCGCGGCGTCGCAGGTCGTCGCGGAACATGGTCACGTCGAGTTGGCCCGTGATCGACGCGGGATCGAGCTCGTTGCCGGCCTGCTGCTCGATGCTGGCGAGGTTGCGGGCGAGCCGCTTGGCGAGGGCCACGCCTCGGGTCGGGATGCCGAGGAGCACGACACCGTCGATGCCCCGGTTGTGCTCGATGATCTGGTGCGCGATGCGGACGAGCGCGCGCTCGATGTCGGCGGGAAGCAGCACGGTGCGCTGGCTCACGTCGACCCTCCCTTCCCCGCCTCACTGGACGGCATTAAAAGGTTGGTCGGAACGACGATCAGGGTAGCACCCGCGCGAGCGTCCGCTGGACGGGCGCTCTCGATGCCGTCGAGAGGCGGTGCGGCCGGGAAACAAGCCCCGACCTGGGGATCACGGCGACGTCGGCAGCTCGGCGATGCGGCCGAGGACGCCGTGTACGAAGCGGCCCGAGTCCTCGGTCGAGAGCGTCTTCGCGCTCTCGACGGCCTCGGTGATGGCGACGGACGGCGGCACGTCGCTGCTCCAGCGGAGTTCCCAGACGCCAACCCGCAGGATCGCGCGGTCAACGGCGGGCATGCGATCGAGCGGCCAGCCCCTCGAGTACGTCGTGAGGAGCTCGTCGATCTCGTCGCGGTGCTCCCCGACGCCGAGAAGGATCTGCCGCGCGAACGCCCATGACGTGGCGCGCTCGGGCTCGTGCTCCGCTCGCGATGCCTCCTGGGCCAGGATCTCGGCGACCGGGACGCCGCGCACGTCGGCGGCGTAGAGCACGTCGGTCGCGCGCCTGCGGCCCTTGGTGCGTGCGCCCATCAGTCGTTGACGCGGCTGAGGTACTCGCCCGTTCGCGTATCGACCTTGACCCTCGTGCCGGCGTCGACGAACAGCGGCACCTGGATCTCCGCACCGGTCTCGACGGTCGCGGGCTTCGTGCCGGCGTTCGACCGGTCACCCTGCAGGCCGGGTTCCGTGTAGGTGATCTCGAGCACGACCGACGGGGGCAGTTCGATGTACAGCGGCTCGCCCTCGTGCAGCGCGATCTGCACTTGCTGCTGCTCGAGCAGGAAGCCCGCGGCGTCGCCGACAAGGGTCTCGTTCAGGGTGAGTTGGTCGTAGTCGCTAGTGTCCATGAACACGAAGCCGTCACCGTCTCGGTAGAGGTACTGGTAGTCGCGTCGGTCGACCGTCGCGGTCTCGATCTTGGCGCCGGCGTTGTAGGTGCGGTCGACGATCTTGCCTGAGACGACGTTCTTGATCTTCGTGCGAACGAACGCGCCGCCCTTGCCGGGCTTGACGTGCTGAAACTCGACGACCTGCCAGAGTTGGCCGTCGATCTTCATGACGACGCCGTTCTTGATGTCCGCGGTCGATGCCATACCGTGTGCCTCTCGGTTCTGTGCCCTGTGATCTGCGTGCCGTGCGGGCGGGCGGCCCGACGGGCCAGCCTACCGCGTCGCCGTGGCGTGCGAGGGCGCGCCGCCACGGCGGCCCGGCCGGGCGGCGTGCTGGATCGCCGTCAACGCCGCGAGGTACGAGCCGAGACCGAAACCGGTGACGCTGCCGGTCACCGCGCTCGCGACGAAGTTGACCTGTCGGAAGGCCTCCCGCCGGTGCGGGTTCGAGAGATGCACCTCGACAACCGGCGTGCCGGTCTCGATGACGATGGCGATGGCGTCGTGCAGTGCGACTGACGTGTGCGTCAGCGCGCCAGCGTTGAGGATGACGGGCGATCCCGTGTCGGCGGCCTCATGCAGCCAGCCGACGAGGTCTCCCTCATGGTTCGTCTGCCGGCCGTCGATCTCGACGTCGTCGCCCGCGGCGTTCTGCAGGGCGGCGTGGATGTCGTCGAGCGTGTCGGTGCCGTAGACGTCAGGCTGCCTGGTGCCGAGTCGATTGAGGTTGGGGCCGTTCAGCACGAGGATGCGCATGGCGCCATGGTAGCGAGAGAACGAAGGTGATCCGGAGCTAGACGGACGAGCCGACGAGGACGGCCCCGAAGATGCCGATGAACACCAGCACGTACAACAGGTAGAACAGCACGATACCGACCCACACTGCGGTGAAGACGTAGCCGATGATGAGTCCCGCGAGGGCGAGGCCGTGTCCGTCTTCGCCGGTCCGCTTGATCTGGTTCAGGGCGATGTGGCCGCAGACAATGCCGACGACGCCGGTCAGGATGCCACCGACGAGGGCGATGATCGCCATGGTGTTCGTCGGCCGCGGGGCCGCGTAGGACTGGGGCTGATACGGCACGGGCGCGTAGCCCGGAGCCGGCGGCACAGCGCCGTGCGATGGGGCCTGGGCGCCGCCGGCTCCCGGGTCGTGGCGTGCGCCCTCGATGGACTGCCCGTGGGGGCCGCTCGTGGTCACGCGGTGCCTTTCTGTCGGTCAGCCGTGCTTCTGCCGAAGCGTGCGGCTGCTGCCGCTCAGGAGTACGTCGTCGAGTAGCTGAAGACCCAGGCGAAGAAGACCACGTAGAGGATGACAACGATCACCGTGATCGCCAGCATGACGTAGCCGATGATGAGGCCGGCCATCGCGAGACCGCGTCCCTGCTCGCCGGTCTTCTTGATCTGGTTGAGCGCGATGTGGCCGCAGATGATGCCTGCGATCGAGATGAAGAACGACGAGACGAGCGCGATGATCGCCATCGTGTTCGTTGATTGCGCTGGCGCCGGGCTCGCGCCCGGGTAGCCGCCAGGAGCGGGAGCGCCGTAGGCGGGCGGAGGAGGCGGTCCGGGCTGGACCTGATTGGGCTGGCCGTATGGGTCGTTGTTCGACACGACGGAACCTTTCGTGTAGAGGGGCGGCGCGGCCCCCGAAGCGTGCGGGCCGCGCCGCCCGGAGACTAGTTGTAGGTGACCGCGGCCCCAATGCCGGCGAAGACGATGATGATGCCGATGATGGCGATCGCGGTGTACACGTATCCGATGACGAGGCCGATGATGGCGAGCACTCGGCCGCCTTCGCCCGTCTTCTTGATCTGGTTGAGCGCGATGTGGCCGCAGATGATGCCCACGATCGGGATGAGGATCGAACCCACGAGGGCGATGATCGCCATCGTGTTGGTCTTCTCCTGCGGCGCGACGCCACCGGCGTTGTAGGGGGCAGGCTGGGTCATGAGGAAGTCTCCTGGGAGTGTTGCGGAACGGCGAAGCCCCGGCAAGTCGGGGCTCGCCCTCTATTCTGCACGACGGTAGGGGCCGACCGCGCCAAGTCATCCCGGTGACGCGAAACGTCAACCAAAAGTTGGCCGGGGGCATCCGCGGGTCGCGCCGGACTCGCGGCGCGACGGCGGATGCTGCGCTACGTGGCGATCTCCTGATACGCCGCGAAGAGCAGCGACTCGTCCGGCGCCTGGATGACGGTCGGCTTGGCGAGGCCGTCGAGCACGACGAAGCGCAGCATCGCACCTCTGGCCTTCTTGTCGCGACGCATCGCGGCGAGCAGCGTCGGCCAGCGCGAGGCCGGATATCCCATTGGCAGGCCGAGCAGCCCGAGGATGCGTGTGTGGCGATCGGCGGTCTCGTCGCTCAGCCGGCCCGACAACCGGCCGAGTTCCGCGGCGAAGCGCATGCCGATCGCGACGGCCGCGCCGTGGCGCCACTGGTAGCGCTCAGCGAGCTCGATCGCGTGCCCGAGGGTGTGGCCGTAGTTCAGGATCTCGCGCCGTCCCTGCTCGGTGAGGTCGTCGCCGACGACGTCGGCCTTCACGCGGATGCTCAGCTCGACGACGCGGCGGAAGGCGGGCGTTCCGGGGTCGGTCGCGGCGTCGGGGTCGGCCTCGATGAGGTCGAGAATTTCGGGCTCGGCGATGAACCCGGCCTTGACGACCTCTGCGAAACCGGCGAGCAGCTCGTTGCGCGGGAGGCCTGCCAAGACGTCGAGGTCGACGACCACGCCGGCCGGCGGATGGAAGGCGCCGACGAGGTTCTTCCCCTCGTTCGTGTTGATGCCCGTCTTGCCGCCGACGGCCGCGTCGACCATCGCGAGCACGGTCGTCGGCACGTGCACGACCTTCACGCCGCGAAGCCACGTGGCGGCGATGAACCCGCCCACGTCGGTGGTCGCGCCCCCGCCGATGGTGATGATCGCGTCGGAGCGCGTGAAGTCGGCCTGACCGAGGATCTGCCAGCAGAACGCGGCGACCTCGACGCGCTTGGCGCCCTCGGCATCCGGGATCTCGGCCACGAGGACCTGCGCGTACTCGGCCGCGAGCGTCTCTCGCACGTCGTCAGCGATCGCGGCGAGCGTCGGCGCGTGCACGATGAGCAGCTTCTCGACCTTGCTGCCGAGGAGCGGAGGCAGGAGTTCCCGCAGCGACGCGATGAGCCCGCTGCCGACGAGAACCGGCCCGTGCTCGCCGGACACCTCGATCGTGGTGTGGCTCATATCGTGCTCGTCCCTTCGTGTCGTGCCGTGCCGAGCACCGCGTGATTCGTTTCGCGGAGCCACGCCTCGATGTCGTCGACGACGCGGCTCATCGGCCGGAACGACGTGTCGAACGTCGCGTCGGCCAGCCGCTCGTAGACCTCGCGGCGACGCTCGTAGATCGCGCGCCAATCGTCGAGGCTCTTGATGAGCGGCCGCTTCGTGCTGCCGGAGATGCGCTGTTCGATCGCCGCAGGGGAAGCGAGCACCTGGATGACCGTGTGATGGCCGAGCAGCGCCTGCGTCGCGTCGTCCATGACGGCGCCGCCACCGAGTGACACGACCTCGACCTCTCGCAGTGCGCGCGCGACATAATCGCGCTCGAGCGCCCGGAACGCTGCTTCGCCCCGCGTCGCGAAGAGCTCGCTGATGGGGCCGTGATCCGCGGCGATGCGCCGGTCCGTGTCGGCGTAACTCGCGCCCAAGCGCCGCGCGAGGCGCCGGCCCGCGCGCGATTTCCCGGCGGCGGGTGGACCAATGAACGCGATGGTCATACGCGCCACTCGCTCAGCGAGTCGCCCATCGGCGACTCGTCCACCTCGGCCTCGGCCGGGCGGGCGGACGCGGGATCGGCGAGTTCCGGTGTCGTGCGCAAGTGCGCGGGAATCGACCGGACGTAGGCCTCCAGGTTGCGGCGGGTCTCGCCGACGCTGTCGCCGCCGAACTTGTCGAGCAGCGCGTCGGCGATCGTGAGCGCGACCATCGCCTCGGCCACGACCCCGCTCGCGGGCACGGCGCAGACGTCGGACCGCTGGTGGTGCGCCGTCGCGTCGCCCCCGGTGGCGACGTCGACCGTATGCAGGGCGTGGGGCACGGTCGCGATGGGCTTCATGCCCACCCGTACCCGCAGCCGGGTGCCCGTGGTCATGCCGCCCTCGATCCCGCCAGCCCGGTCGCTCGAACGCGCGATGCCGTCACCGGTCGCGTAGAGGGGGTCGTGTGCCGCCGAACCGCGTCTGCGCGTCGTGCGGAACCCGTCGCCGATCTCGACGCCCTTCATGGCCTGGATGCTCATGAGCGCTGCGGCGACTTTGGCGTCGAGCCGGCGATCCCAGTGCGCGTACGAGCCGATGCCGCTGGGAAGGCCCGTGACCACCACCTCGGTCGATCCGCCGATCGTATCGCCGTCCTTGCGGATCTCGTCGATCAGTTCGACCGCGCGGGCCGACGTCTCGGGGTCGAGGATGCGGACGGGATCGGCGTCGATGGCCTCGAGATCCGCCAGCGTCGGCACGCGCGCGTCGTCCGGCACCTCCACCTCGCCGATCGCGATGGTGTGGCTGACGGTCTCGATGCCGAGCTCGGCGAGGAAACGCTTGGCGATGGCGCCGAGCGCGACGCGCGCCGCGGTCTCCCGCGCGCTCGCGCGCTCGAGGACCGGGCGTGCCTCGTCGAAGCCGTACTTCTGCATGCCGGTGAGGTCGGCGTGACCGGGGCGCGGACGCGTGAGCCGCTGGCCGCGGCCGGTCTCGAACACCGCGTCGTCGACGGGGTCCGGGCTCATGACCTCGGTCCACTTGGGCCATTCGGTGTTGCCGATGCGCAGGCCGATCGGCGACCCGATCGTGAGCCCGTGGCGCACGCCCGCCGAGAGGTGGAGCTCGTCCTGCTCGAACTTCATGCGCGCGCCCCGCCCGTAGCCGAGCTTTCGGCGCGCCAGGTCGGCGCGGACGTGGTCGAGTGAGAGCCGCACGCCGGCGGGAAGCCCCTCGAGAATGGCGAGCAGTTCTGGGCCGTGCGATTCACCGGCCGTGAGCCATCTGAGCATTCGGCCATTGTTCCATGTCGGGGGTGCGCCCGTCGGCCATCGCGGGGCGGCGCCCGAGGCCATAGGCTGAGCGCCGAGCGCAACCCGAGGACAGCAGCGAGTGACGATGCCGAACCGCAGGACCACACCGATCAGGTCCCCTGACACGTCCGTTCCGCCGGCCACCGGCAGCGATGCGGCGACGCCGTTGTCGGCCGGTGCCGCGGCCACCGCGCAGTTCCCGCGGGGGGCGGCGCCGAGGAGCGCGGCGATGGCGACGCGTTCGTCGTCGTCGAGGGCGGTGAATTGCGCATCGACTTCGATGACCGCGCGGCCGAGGGCGATCCATGGGTGCCGAACACGCTCGTCGAGCGATCGCCATGGGGGTCCGCGGACGGACTCGAGCTGGCGGTGACGGTCGGCACCGACGGCGCGATCGACGTCGACCTGTCGGCGTTCTAGCGCGGCCGCAGCTCGGAGCCGCCGGACCCGGTCACCTCCCGAGCGCAGCGCGCATCGCGGCGAGGAGTTCGGCGTCCGTGACAGCCCGCGCGCCATCCTCCGGACGCGTGAAGAGTCGCACCTGCGCGATCGCCTGGTACAGCAGCATGTCGAGCCCGCTCACGACCTGCCCGCCGGCGTCGAGCCAGTGGGCGGCCAAGGACGTCGGCCAGGGGTCGTAGATCACGTCGAACAGGGTCGCCGTTCGGCGCACGGGCTTGGGATACCGCACGCGCAGTCGGTCGCCGCCCGGGATCGTATTGATGACGAGGTCGACGTCGTCCATGCCGTCACCGGTGCGGGCCGGGTCATCGTCGAGGTGCACCACGCGCACGGACATGCCGAGCGACGCGGCGAGCCGCTCGGCGTCGCGGGCGCGCTCTGGCGCGCGGGCACGGATGACCAGCTCGGTCGCCCCGCGCTCCGCGCACGCGAGCAGCACGCTCGACGCCGTGCTGCCCGCACCGAGCAGTTCGACGCGCGCCGTTCCGGCGCCCGCCTCATCGAGGGCGCGCCGGACGCCCTCCACGTCCGTGTTGAAGCCGTCGAAGGGCGCATCGGGCTCGGGGCCGTCGAACACGATCGTGTTGACAGCGTCCGCGCGTTGCGCAACGGGCGAGACAGTGCGGCACATGGGAACGGCGACCGACTTCAGCGGCATCGTGAGCGAGCATCCGCGCCACCCGGGTTCCCGCGAGGCCAGAAACCCGGCGAGTTCGTGTTCGCGGAGTTCGACGGCCGAGTACTGCCGTTCGACGCCGAGCGCCCGGGCGGCCGCCTCGTGCAGCCGCGGCGATTTGGAGTGCGCGATCGGCGAGCCGAGCACGGCGAGCCGTTGCGGTGACGGGGTGCGCATGCGGCTACTGGTACTCCGGGTGGTCCGCCATCCACGCCTGCCACTTGTTGACCGCCGCCAAGTGCTCCTCGTACGTCGTCGAGAAGATCGTCTCCCCCGTCTCGAGGTTCCAGGTCACGAAGTAGAGCCAATCGCCGTCGACGGGATTTACGGCGGCGTCGATCGCCACGTCGCCGGGATTCGAGATGGGACCGACGATCATGCCCGGATGCACGTACGTGTTGTACGGATTGGACGCGTCGACGCGCTCGGCCTCCGTCGTCTCCACGTGGTCATCCCTGCCGACGCCGTAGTGGACGGTTGAATCCGCCTGCAGCGGCATGCCGATGTCGAGCCGATTGAAGAACACGCGCGACACTTTGTAGAAGTCGTCGCGCAGCCCGGCCTCGCGCTGCACGAGCGATGCCATGCGGATCACGTCCCAGCGTTCCTCGGGGGCGACGCCCGCGGCGTCGAGCGACTGGAAGGAACGGTCGACCATGGTCGCGAGGACCGTGCTGGCATCGGTCTCCGGCGGGAACTCGTAGGTCGCCGGGAAGAGGAATCCCTCGAGGGTCGTCGCCTCGGCGGGCAGGCCGTACGACGCCACGTCCGCTGCCGCGGCCTCGAGGTCCGCGAGCGGGATGCCGAGGCCGTCCTCGATGATCGCGAAGATATCCTTCATCCACGTGCCCTCCGGCACGACGAACGAGCCGTGCTGCAGATTACTCGCGTCGGTGAGCGCATCCACGGCGGCTGCCGCGCTCATCTGCTCCTGCATCCCGTAGGTGCCCGGCATGAAGGTCGGCTCCGGGTCACGGCTCACCACCTCGGCGACGAAGGCGTCGCTCGTTTTCACGATGTCAGCCTCGGCGAGGCGCTCACCGATCGAGGTGCCCGTGTCGCCGTCTTGCACCGTGAACGTCACCTCGGTGCCGTTCCCGGGGCCGCTGTAGTCGTCGGCCCCGAACATCGAGCCGATCCGGTCGCCGAACACGACCCACCCGATTGACCCCGCCGCGATGAGGGCAATCACGACGATCACGACGATGATGATGCGGTGCCTCACCGCTCGGCGGCGCTGCTCGCTTCGCCGACGATGACGGCGGCCACCGGACGCCGCGGTCGCGCCGGCGCGATCTTCATCGCGGTCATCGAGCAGCCCGGCAAAGTCGTCGCGCTTCTCGGTGTCAGGCATGGTCGTCCTTTCCGGTGACGAGCGTTCCAGGCGGTGAACCCGTGGATCGCTCGCCGTCGAGGGCGTTCTGCAACAGTACAACTGCAGCGAGTTGGTCGATACGGTCTCGCGACGTGCTGGCCTTTCGCCCCACCTCGCGCAGCTGCCGCGTCGCGGTCACGGTCGTGAGCCGTTCGTCGACGAGACGGACGGGGATGTCGACCGCGGCGGCGATCTCCTGCGCGACATCGCGGGCATCCTGCGTCGAGGCCGTCTCGTTCCCGCTGAGCGCGATCGGCAACCCCACGAGCACCTCGACCGCCTTCGATTCGCGTGCGTGCGCCGCGATCGCCGCCACGTGGACCCCACCGCCGCGGTCTCGCGCGACCGTCTCGATCGGGGTCGCGATGAGGCCGTGCGGATCGGAGCGCGCGACGCCGATGCGGGCCTTTCCGACGTCGATGCCGAGGCGGGTACCGGTCCGCACGCTAGTTGCCGGCCAATTCGCGCTCGACGGCGGCGAGCGCGTCACGGAGTTTCGTGGGGTCCTGTCCCCCGCCCTGCGCGAGGTCGTCCTTCCCGCCGCCCCCGCCGCCAAGCACCGGCGCGGCGACGCGCACGAGGGCTCCGGCCTTGACCCCCGCCTCACGGGCGGCCGCATTCGTCGCGACGAGCACGACCGGCTTGCCGTTCGAGACCGCGCCGAGCGCAACGACCGCCGGTGCCGACCCGAGCCGTTCACGCACGTCGATGGCGAGCTTGCGCACGTCGTCGCCGCCGCGCACGTCGCCGAGCTCCGCCGCGACGAGCCGTACCGCGCCCACCGAGCGTGCCGAGGACACGAGCGACGGCGCGCGTGTGAGCAGGGCCGCCGCCTCAAGGTCGGCGATGCGCTTCTCGGCCCGCTTGAGGTCGTTCACGAGACTCATGACGCGCGACTCGAGCTCGACGCGAGGCGTCTTGAGATTCGACGCGAGCGTCTGGACGATCGCCCGCTCCGCGGCGAACTCCTTGAATGCCTCCCGGCCGACGAGCGACTCGACGCGGCGGTTGGCCGCGCCCACCGATCCCTCACCGATCAGGTTGATGAGGCCGATCTCGCTCGAGTGCGCCACGTGCGTGCCGCCGCAAAGCTCGCGTGACCAGGGGCCTCCGATGTCGACCATGCGCACGATGGCACCGTACTTCTCGCCGAACAGTGCCTTGGCCCCGAGCGCCTTGGCCTCATCGATGGGCAGCTCGCGGGTGACGACCTCGTAGTCCTGCCGGATCGCGTTGTTCGCGATCTCCTCAAGCTCGCTGCGGGTCTGACCTGAGAGCGGCTGCGACCACGAGAAGTCGAGGCGCAGGTAGCCGGCGCGATTGTACGAGCCTGACTGCAGGGCGTCGGGCCCGAGCACATCGCGCAGGGCCGCGTGCACGAGGTGGGTCGCCGAGTGCGCCTGGTTCGCACCGCGCCGGTAGGCGGCGTCGACGATGGTCTCGACGCGGTCGCCGACGGCGACGTGACCGCTGGTGACCGTGACGGTGTGACTCACGAGCCCCGGCACAGGCCGCTGCACGTCGACGATCTCGGCGGCGAAGTCGCCCGCGTGGCCAACGATCGTGCCGGAGTCGGACTCCTGGCCGCCCGACTCGGCGTAGAGCGACGTGCTGTCGAGGATGAGCTCGACCTGCTCGCCGGACACCGCCTCTGCGACCGGGTGGCCGTCACGCAGGATGCCGAGTACCTCGGCCTCGTGCTCGAGGTCCGTGTAGCCGACGAAGCCGGTCTCGCCGAGGGCCCGGAACTTGCTGTAGACCCCGAGGTCGGCGAGGGCGGTGCGCTTCGACTTGGCGTCGGCCTTGGCACGAGCGCGCTGCTCGGCCATCAGCTCGTCGAAGGCGGAGCGGTTGACCTGCAACCCGGCTTCCTCTGCCATCTCGACCGTGAGGTCGATGGGGAACCCGAAGGTGTCATGGAGGAGGAACGCCGTGTTGCCGGGAAGTGTCGAAACGCCCTCGTGGCGGGTGCGTGCGACCGCGTCGTCGAGGATGGCCGTGCCCTGGGAGAGGGTACGCAGGAAGGTCTGCTCCTCTGCGAAGGCGAGGCGCCCGATGCGGTCGAAGTCGGTCGCGACCTCGGGGTAGGCGTCGCGCATCGCGTCGCGCGACGCGGCGAACAGCACGGGGAAGGTCGCGCCCTCGACACCGAGCAGACGCATCGAGCGCACGACGCGCCGCAGCAGGCGCCGGAGGATGTAGCCGCGGCCCTCGTTGCCCGGCTGCACGCCATCCGACATGAGCATGAGCGAACTGCGCACGTGATCGGCGATGATCCGCAGCCGCACGTCATCCTCGTGGGTGCGGCCGTACGAAACGCCAGCCAGCTCCGCCGCGGCGTCGAGTACTGGGCGCACCTGATCGATCTCATACATGTTGCCGACGCCCTGTTTGATGAACGCGATGCGTTCAAGCCCCATGCCGGTGTCGATGTTCTTGGTCGGCAGGTCGCCGATGATCTCGTAGTCGTCCTTGGACGTGCCCTCGCCGCGCACGTACTGCATGAACACGAGGTTCCAGATCTCGACGTAGCGGTCGTCGTCGGTTGCCGGGCCACCGTCGGCGCCGTGCTCCGGACCGCGGTCGAAGAAGATCTCGGAGCACGGGCCCGCCGGGCTGCCGGCGCCGCCGGCTGACCAGAAGTTCTCGCCCATGCCGAGCCGCTGAATGCGTTCCTCGGGGAGGCCTGAGATGGAGCGCCAGATGTCGTGCGCCTCGTCGTCGTCGAGGTACACCGTGACCCAGAGGTCGTTGGGATCGAACCCCAGACCGCCGTCGGCCTCCGGGGTCGTCAGTAGCCCCCAGGCGAAGGCGATCGCCTCGCGCTTGAAGTAGTCGCCGAACGAGAAGTTGCCGCACATCTGGAAGAAGGTGCCGTGGCGAGGGGTCTTGCCGACCTCCTCGATGTCGTTCGTCCGGATGCACTTCTGCACGCTCGTCGCGCGCGGATACGGCGCGGGCACCACGCCCGTGAGGTACGGGATGAAGGGAACCATGCCCGCGATCGTGAACATGATCGTCGGATCGTCGCTCACGAGCGACGCGGACGGGACGGGCGTGTGACCGTTTCGCTCGAAGTAGTCGAGGAAGCGCTGTCGGATCTCGGCGGTCTTCATTCGGTCATCGTCATTCGACGGTGTTCATTGGGCGTGCGCATTGAGAATCGGGTGTGCCTTTGGCTGTGAGGGCGGCTGGGGTGTCGTCAGCCCGGCAGGTCGTTCGAACGACCCGCGGGCGTCCGTGCGAGTCAGCGATCGATCGCGTCGAGCAGCTCGTCCGTGCGGGCGTTGTAGCCGTCTTTGACGGCGCCCACGAACTCGTCGACGCGCTCGTTCACCCGCCCGAAGACGGCGCGGCCGCGCTCCGTCGAGTTGATGATGTGGGCTGCGGCGAAGCCGAGGGCGACGCCGCCGATGAGGAAGAGCGCGGACTTCACGGCGACCCCTAACGTCCCCTGCGCGCGCTGCGCAGCGAGGAAAGCCCGGCCTTCACCGCGGCGGTGAACCCGGCGAGCTTGATCAGCGGCCCACCGAGCGTCGCTGCGGTGAGCGCGACGAGGCTCGAGACGTTCGTCGTCGTGTCCGCCACGTTGGTCGTGATCGTGTCGACCTTCTCGAGCTGCTTGTTGGTCTCCTTCACCGTGACCTGCGTCTCGGCGAGCGTCGGCGTCAGCGCATCGACCGATTCGCGGATACCCGCGCGCAGTTCGTCGAAGACGCCGCCGAGCTTGAGCAGCGGCACCGCGAGCAGTGCGGTCAGGACGAGGAACACACCTGCGGCGATGAGCCCGGCGATGTCACCTCCGGTCATATCGAACCCCAATTCTCCTTGAGTGAGCCGGCCCGGGAGGCCATCGTCGTCCCGGGTCCGCCGAGCGTGCACGAAGGGCGGGCCACGCGCGGATTGCGCATGACCCGCCCCATCGTAGCGGCGCTCGGTCCGTCGGCTTGGCCGGGATTAGCGAGCGGCGTAGTACTCGACGACGAGCTGCACTTCACACGTGACGGGCACCTCGGCGCGCTTCGGGCGACGCTCCAGCTTGGCCGTGAGCGTCGCGGCGTCGCTCGAGAGGTAGCCCGGAACCTTGGGCAGCACGTCGAGGTGACCGCCCGCGGCGGCAACCTGGAAGGGCTCGAGCTCTTCCGAGCGCTGCTTGACCTGGATAGTCTGCCCCGGCTTCACGCGGAAGCTGGGACGGTCGACGATCTTGCCGTCGACCATGATGTGGCGGTGCACGACGAACTGCCGGGCCTGCGAGGTCGAGCGGGCGAAGCCCGCGCGCAGCACGAGCGCGTCGAGGCGCATCTCGAGCAGCTCGACGAGGTTCTCACCCGTCAGGCCGGGGTGTCGGCGCGCCTCTTCGAAGGTGATGCGCAGCTGCTTCTCGCGGAGGCCGTACTGCGCCCGGAGGCGCTGCTTCTCGCGAAGGCGAACCGCGAAGTCGGAGTCGGTCTTGCGGCGCGTGCGGCCGTGCTGGCCGGGCGCGTACGGGCGCTTCTCGAGGGCGCGAGCGGCCTTCGGGGTCAGTGCGACACCGAGGGCACGGGAAAGGCGAACCTTCGAGCGGGTGCGTGAGGTCTTGGACATGAGTTCCTTATCGGTCGTTCGGCGCGCGTGAGCGCGCAGAGGTGCTCCGCATCCGGATGCTCGCCCGCACGAGGGATGCGGGCGCACCCTGAGGATGCGTCAAACGAGGCGGTCGCGTGGCGCGCCCGGCTACAGGGCTCCGCCGTCCCTTCGGCGCCCAGCCGCAGGCGACACGAATCGGCGACCGTGTCACATTACCAGATGCAGCGAAGTACGGGGCGGCGCGGTGCGCACCTCAATCGGCGCGGGTGATACGGCGGATGCGTTCGAGCCGCGCCGCGAGGTCGCGCTCGGCGCCGAGGGGGCGGGGCGTGAAGTACTCGACGCCCTCGAGCGTGTCCGGTAGGTACTGCTGACGCACGACCCCGTTCGCGTGATCGTGCGGGTAGACGTAGCCCTTTCCGTGCCCGAGCCGCTTCGCGCCCGCGTAGTGCGCGTCGCGCAGGTGCTTCGGCACCCGTCCCGACTTCCCGGCCTGCACGTCGGCGATCGCCGCATTGATCGCGGTGTAGGCCGCATTCGATTTCGGAGCGGTCGCGAGGTAGATGGTGGCCTCGCTGAGGGGGATGCGACCCTCCGGCATACCGATGAGCTGGACGGTCTGGGCCGCGGCCACGGCGATGGGCAACGCCTGCGGGTCCGCCAGCCCGATGTCCTCCGCGGCCAGGATCATGAGCCGGCGGGCGATGAACCGGGGGTCCTCTCCGGCGACGATCATGCGCGCGAGGTAATGCACCGCCGCGTCCGGGTCGCTGCCCCTGACCGACTTGATGAACGCGCTGATGACGTCGTAGTGCTCGTCGCCGTCCCGGTCGTAGCGAAGCAGCGCCTGGTCGGACGCCGCCTCGACGTGCTCACCCGTCACGCGGGACTCGTCGGATGCCTTCGCGGTCGCGGCGGCGGCCTCGAGGGTCGTGAGCGCCCGCCGGGCGTCGCCGGAGGCGAATTGTACGATCGCGCGGCGAGCATCCTGGTCAAGGTCGATCGCGCCGCCGAAGCCGCGATCGTCGCTGATGGCCCGGTCGAGCAGACCCTCGAGGTCTGCGTCGTCGAGCGGGTGCAGCGTCAGCAGCAGACTGCGGCTGAGCAGTGGTGTGATGACCGAGAACGACGGGTTCTCGGTGGTCGCGGCGACGAGCGTGACCCAGCCGTTCTCGACACCGGGGAGCAGCGCATCCTGCTGCGCCTTCGTGAAGCGGTGGATCTCGTCGAGGAAGAGGACGGTCTGCCGGCCGTACAGGTCTCTGCGGCCGAGCGCCTCGTCCATCGCCGCGCGCACGTCCTTGACCCCTGCCGAGATCGCGCTCAACTGTACGAACGAACGGTCGGCGGTGTGGGCGATCGCCTGTGCGATCGTGGTCTTCCCGGTGCCGGGCGGGCCCCACAGGATGACCGAGGTCCCCGCCGAGTGGGGATCTCCGGGCTCGGCCAGCTTGCGGAGCGGTGATCCGGCTCGAAGCAGGTGACGTTGGCCGACGACCTCGTCGAGCGAGCGCGGGCGCATCCGCACGGCGAGCGGCGCCGTCGCCGACGCCCCCGTGAGGCCCACCGCGCCGCTCGTCATGATCGGCAATGGTAGGCGCTGCGCCGGCGAGACGACGAACCGGCCCGCCCTCCGACCGGCGCACGGTCCCGACAGGTCAGGCGAACGGGGCGCCGACCGGGCTGCGGGTAAACTCGCTGCGGCGCCGGGCCCGGCGCGAGACAGGCCGAGCGAAGAGGAACCGTGGCGAGCTCCAAGAAGACGAAGGAAGAACGTCGGCGCAAGCGCGAGTACGAGGCGCGCGTAGTGGTGAACGAGCGCCAGGTCAAGCGCAACAGGCGCGACAACATCGCGGCCCTCGTCGCCCTCGCCGTCGTCGTCGTGCTCGTGACCGGTGCACAGGTGTACTACTTCACGGGCGGGCCGGGGTCGACGGCGGCGGAGACGAGCGACCCCGCGACGACCGAGACGGCGCCCGCGACTCCCGACGCCACCGAACCCGAGCTCGACCCGAACGTGCCGTCGGCCGACCTCGCCGAGGGCCGCTCCTGGACGGGCACCATGACGTTCAACGACGAGCTCGAGCTGGGCATCGAGCTCGACGGGTCGTCGGCTCCGCAGGCGGTGTCGAACATGATCGCGCTCGGCGAGGAGTCCTACTTCGACGGCACGTCGTGCCACCGACTCACCACCTCCGGGCTGTTCGTGCTGCAGTGCGGCGATCCGGAGGGGACGGGGACCGGCGGCCCCGGCTACTCGTGGGGCCCCGTCGAGAACGCGCCGGAAGACGGCGTCTACCCCGCGGGCACCATCGCCATGGCGCGCGTCGGCAACGACGGGTACAGCATGGGCAGCCAGTTCTTCATCGTCTACGAGGACACCGAGTTGCCGGCGGATTCCGCGGGCGGCTACACCGTCATGGGCCAGGTGACGAGCGGGCTCGACGACCTCGTCGCGCAGATCGTCGACGAGGGCGTCGAGGGCGGGGCGACCGACGGTGCGCCCGTCGCCCCCGCGGTGATCACCGACCTGACGCTCGAGTAGCGGCTCGCCGGGCCGCCGCTCCCGCGCGCTGGGCGTGCCGGGACGCCGTCGCGGCGGTATCCCGGGGGCGGGGCCAGGGTGGGCCGAGTCGCTCCCGTGCCCTAGGCTTGTCGCACTTGCGTCACGCCTATCCCTGAGGAACCTCCACTCATGTCCGAGCTCACTGGCTCCCCTTTCGGCCGCGTCGACGACGACGGTACGGTCTACGTCATCGAGAATGGCGCCGAGCGCGCCGTCGGCCAATACCCGGACGGCTCGCCGGAAGAGGCGCTCGCCTACTTCACGCGTAAGTTCGCCGATCTCGAAGGTCAGGTCGCGCTGCTGGAGCAGCGCGTTCGCAACGGCGCCCCCGCCGATGCGGTCGCCCGTTCGGTGGCGCACCTGCAGGAGCAGCTCGTGGGCGCCAACGCTGTCGGCGACTTCGCGAGTCTCAAGGAGCGCGTCGCGGCGCTCGGCGGCACGGTCTCAGAGCTCACCGAGCTGCAGCAGGAGGCGTCGCGAGCCCAGCTGCAGGAGGCCATCGCCGAGCGCGAGGCGATCGTCGTGGAGGCTGAGCAGCTCGCGGCGCAAGATCCCGCGAGCATCCAGTGGAAGCAGACGCAGGTGGCCATCGAGGCGCTCTTCGCGCGCTGGCAGGCGCACCAGCAGACGGGACCGAAACTGCCGAAGGGCGAGGCGAACGCCCTGTGGAAGCGGTTCCGTCAGGCCCGCTCGACCCTCGACACCGAGCGGCGTGCATTCTTCGCGAAGCTCGATGCGGCGCACCGCGAGGCGCGCGAGGCCAAGAACGAGCTGATCGCCAGGGCGGAGGCGCTCGCTCCCAAGGGCGCAGACGGCGTCGGCGAGTACCGCCGCCTGCTCGACGAGTGGAAGGCCGCGGGACGTGCCGGCCGCAAGCACGACGACGCCCTCTGGAACCGGTTCAAGGCGGCCGGCGACGTGCTCTTCCAGGCGAAGAACGAGGTCGACGCCGCGGAGAACGAGGAGCTCAGCGGAAACCTGGAGCGGAAAGAGCAGCTCCTCACCGAGGCCGAGCCGCTCTTGCGAGCGCAGGACCACCGGGATGCCCGTGCCAAGCTCACCGACATCCAACGCCGGTGGGATGAGATCGGTCACGTTCCCCGTGATCGTTTCCGCCAGGTCGAGGATCGCCTCCGAAAGATCGAGCAGCACGTGCGCACCATCGAAGAGGAGCACTGGGCCCGGTCGAACCCGGCGAAGCAGGCTCGCAACGAGGGACTGCAGTCGCAGCTCAGCGAGGCCATCGCCAAGCTCGAGGCCGAGCGAGACGCGGCGGCCGCGAGCGGCAATGCAAAGCGGCTCAAGGAGGCCGAGGAGGCCCTCGAAGCCCGGAAGACCTGGCTCGGGGCGCTCGGCAACTGAGGCCTGACGCCTGAGGCCTGACGCGGAGTATCCACAGGCCGCCGACCTGCGCCACGCGCGCGGCGCGGACCATGCGACGATGGCGTTCGTGCGTGCGATCCCACTTGCTGCGTTGCCCGAGGTCGAACGTCAGGCTATGCGGCTCGACGGGGACGTGATCGTGGCCGGCCCGGCCGACGCGGCCGTCTGGATTCCGCCCGACCAGCCCGACGACCCGGGGTTCCGGGCCTCGCTCCTCCGGCCGCTCGTGCCGGCGGGCTGCGTCGTGTCGGGTGCGACAGCGGCGTGGGTGTACGACGGCCTGTGCCCGGGCAGGCGGCTCGAGCTCGTGGCCGAGCGACGGCGACGTCGCCCTGTCCGCCGGCCGGACCTGGTGATCCGGTTCGCCCGCGCGCCAGAGCGGCATGTCGTGACGATCGCTGATGTGCGCCTAACGAGCATCCCCCGGACGCTTGTCGACCTCGCGGTCGCCGACGCCTGCGACGTGAACCGCCTGGCGGCCCTGTGGTCGTCGGTCGCGGGCGTCCGCAGCGACGACGAGCGCGCGGAGCTCATCGAGGAGAGCCGTGCCGCCATGTGGCGGCGTCGCGGGGCCGAGCGCGCCGCCGGCCGCCTGCGCGCGGCGCTCGGGCCAGAGTGGGACCGGCCTGACCGGGCGGCGCCTACGAGGTGATGCGGTAGACGTCGTAGACGCCGTCGATGCGGCGCACGGCGTTGAGCAGCCGGTCGAGGTGCACGGTCTCGCCCATCTGAAACGAGAATCGGCTCGTCGCCAGGCGCGCGGTCGTGGTCTGCACGGAAGCAGAAAGAATGTTGACGTGGTGTTCACTCAGCACGCGCGTCACGTCCGACAGCAAGCCCGATCGGTCGAGGGCCTCGACCTGGATGTTCACGAGGAACACGCTCGTGCTCGACGGCGCCCACTCGACGTCGATGAGCCGTTCGGGCGACTGCTGCAGGTCTGCGGCGTTCGAGCAGGTGATCCGGTGCACGCTGACACCTTGCCCGCGGGTGATGAAGCCAAGGATCTCGTCGCCCGGAACAGGGGTGCAGCACTTGGCGACCTTGACGAGGATGTCGGGCGAGCCGCGCACAAGGATTCCCGAGTCGCCCGTGCGCGGCGGGCGCGCGCCGACGACGGGGATGCTCGCGGTCGCGGTGCCTTCAGGGTCGCTACGCAGCTCTTGCTGCAGTTTCTCGATGACCGACTGCGACGACACGTGTCCGTCACCGACGGCCGCGTAGAGCGCCGTGACGTCGTTGTAGCGAAGCCGGGAGGCGACCCCTCGGAACGCTTCGGCGACCCCGTCACCGCTCAGGGACAGATTGGCCTTGCGCAGCGCCCTCGCCATGGCGTCTTTGCCCTGCTCGATGGCCTCATCGCGGCGTTCCTTCGAGAACCACTGCCGGATCTTGTTGCGCGCACGAGCCGACGTGATGAAGCCGAGCCAGTCCTGCTTCGGCCCGGCGTCGGGGCTCTTCGACGTGAAGACCTCGACGACGTCGCCGATGTTCAGCACGGTGTTGAGCGGTACCAGCCGGCCGTTGACCTTGGCCCCCATAGTCCGGTGGCCGACGTCGGTGTGGATCGCATAGGCGAAGTCGACGGGCGTGGCATCGGCGGGAAGCCCGATGACCTTGCCCTGGGGCGTGAAGACGTAGAGCTCCTTGACGCCGATCTCGAACCGCAGCGAGTCGAGGAACTCGCTCGGATCGGTCGTCTCCGCCTGCCAGTCGTTGAGGTGCTGCAGCCACGCCATCTCGGTGCGCTTCGGCGACGACGAGGGGGCACCGCTGTTCCTGCCCTGCTCCTTGTATCGCCAGTGGGCCGCGACGCCGTACTCGGCGCGGCGGTGCATGTCCTCGGTGCGGATCTGGATCTCGACGGGTTTGCCATCGGGCCCGACGACCGTCGTGTGCAGTGACTGGTAGAGGTTGTACTTCGGCGTCGCGATGTAGTCCTTGAACCGCCCGGGCATCGGCGTCCAGCGAGCGTGAATCGATCCCAGCACGGCGTAGCAGTCGCGAACCGTGTCGACGATGACGCGAATCGCCGTGAGGTCGTAGATCTCGTCGAAGTCGCGCCCTCGTTGGATCATCTTCTGGTAGATCGAGTAGAGCTCCTTCGGCCGGCCGGAGACCTCGGCCTTCACGCGCATGGCCGCCAGGTCGGCCCGGACCAGGGCGAGCACCCGGTCGACGTACTGCTGGCGCTCCGGTCGCCGCAGCGCGACCAGATTCGAGATCTCAGAGTAGATCTTGGGGTAGAGCACACCGAACGAGAGGTCCTCGAGCTCGTTCTTGATGGTCTGGATTCCCATGCGGTGCGCGAGCGGGGCGTAGATCTCGAGCGTCTCCTTCGCCTTGCGCTTCGCCGACTCGGGCTTCATGAAGCCCCAGGTGCGGGCGTTGTGCAGGCGGTCGGAGAGTTTGATGACGAGCACGCGGATGTCTTTTGACATGGCAACGACCATCTTGCGGACCGTCTCGGCCTGGGCGTGGTCGCCGTAGGTCACCTTGTCGAGCTTGGTGACGCCATCGACGAGCATCGCGATCTCATCGCCGAAGTCGGTGCGAACGTTGTCGAGCGTGTACTCCGTATCCTCGACCGTGTCGTGGAGCAGCGCAGCCGAGACGGTCACCGCGCCCACCCCCAGGTCGGCGAGGATCTGCGCGACGGCGATGGGATGCGTGATGTAGGCCTCGCCGCTGCGACGGAACTGCCCCTCGTGCGCCCGCTTGGCCACCTCGAACGCGCGCTGCACGAGCGCGACGTCTGCGCGAGCATCCTGCCGTCGGAGCGTGCGGACAAGCTCGTCGATCTCCGGTGCTTCGCTCGCGCGCGTGAAGAGCCGCGGTACGAGCCATCGCAGTGACGACGGCGAAGTATCGCTCATCGTCACCTCCCGGGATTCTGCGCCCCGCGCGACTGGGCTCGAGGGTCGGCCCCGGCGGGGTGCGATAAAACTACACCACCCCGGCCGCGGGTCGTGACGCGGCCGGGGCGATGTTCGCTCTCGGCGCCGCTACCGCCGCCGGCGCTTGCGCTTGCGCGCGTTCGGCCGCTGTCGGCCACGGTTGCCGACCCCGGCCTCCGCCTTCTCGCGGCCCGACGCGGTGCCCTCCTCGACCGTCGCGTCGGGATCGACATCCTCGTCGTCGCCCGGCTCGTCGTCAGCTGACTCGTCGTCGCCCGGGACGCCGTCGACTCCGTCGTCGAGTGGCTCGTCGTCGAGTGGCTCGTCGCCCGGCTCCTCGTCCACCTCGGCGCCCTCGAGCTCCCACGGGCTGTCCGCGTCCTTGCTCGCGCGGGACTCGCGTTCGGCATCAGGATCCCCCGCGACCGCGGTCGGGCGGCGTCGGCGGACCGGTTCCTCGACCGGCTCCTCTGAGACCTCGACATCTTCGCCGCGCAGCTTCCTGACGCGTGCGTCGATGTGCTTGATCCGCGCTTCGCCCGACCGGAGCCAGGCGTAGACGGGACCGGCGAGGAAGATCGTCGAGAGTGCACCGACGAGGATGCCGATGAACAGCGCGAGCGCGATGTCGCGAAGCGTGCCCGCGCCCATCACGACGGCGCCGATGAACAGGATCGCGGCGACGGGCAGAATCGCGACGACCGACGTGTTGATCGAACGCACGAGCGTCTGATTGATCGCGAGGTTGACGAGCTCGCCGAACGTGCGCGAGCCGTCTGGCAGATGCTCCTCCGTGTTCTCGCGGACCTTGTCGAACACCACGACCGTGTCGTACAGCGAATAGCCGAGGATCGTCAGGAAGCCGATGACGGCAGCAGGGGTCAGCTCGACCCCGGTGATCGCGTAGACCCCGACCGTGACGACGATGTCGTGCGCCAATGCCGCGAACGCGGCGACGGCCATCTTCCAGGTACGGAAGTACAGGGCCATCAGCGCGGCCGCCAGCAGGATGAACACGCCGAGGCCGACGAGCAACTGCCGGGTGATGTCGGCGCCCCACGACGGACCGATCGTGGAGACCGCGACCTCGGTCACGTCGACGCCGAACGCGTCTGCGAGTTCCTGGCGCAGCTGCGCGTTCTCCTCCGCCGTGAGCGATTCCGTCTGCACGCGAACGGAGCCGTCGCCGACGACCGACACCCGCGGGGGTGTGTCGGTGTATTGCTCGGCGATCTCGGTGCCGACCGCCTGGTCAGGAGTGGTCGACCCGGAGACGGTGAACTCGCTCCCGCCCGTGAACTCGATGCCGAGCTCGAGGCCGCCGCGCGCGAACGGCGCGGCGATGGCGACGGCCATCAGGAGCGCGGCGATCAGGACGAACAGTCGGCGACGCCCGACGAAATCGATCGACCGCTCCCCCGTGTAGAGCTTGTTGCCGAGCTTCTGGAAGCTGGCCATCAGGCGTCCTCCCCGTTCGTCGAGGCGGCTCGGCGTCGTGCGCGTCGCCGCCGTGCGCGTTGCAGTGCGGGGCTCTCGTCGGCGGCGTCGTCGACGCCCGTCGGCGACGCGATCGCATCATCCTCGGTGTTCGCCGCGCTGGGCTCTTCCGCGTCTGCGTCTGCCTCGACTGCGTCGGCCTCGGCGTCGTCCGCGTCGGATTCTGCCTCGCCGGACTCGGCCGCGTCCGCGTCCGCTTCGTCGGCGGCTTCGTCTTCGGCTGCGTCCGGCTCATCTGCGTCGTCCGCCTCATCGAGCGCGGCATCCGTCGCGCCAGGGGCCTCATCGTCGGCGAGGTTCCGGTCGCGGAGATCGTCCTCGCGGAGGTCGTCCTCGCTCGTGAGCTCGTCGGTGTCGTCGTCGCGCTCGAGGGTTGCGGTCGACGTGCGCTCGGCCGCCTCGGTTTCGCGGGTGCGTGTGGACGGCGCCTCGGCGCGTTTTCTGCCTCGTCGCCTCTTCGGCGGCGCCTCGACGGGCTCGTCCTCGAGCACTTCGCCGCGGGCTTCCGCCGCCTTGCGCTCGGCGAGCGTTCGCCGCCGAGCGGCTTCGCGGGCCGCCCCCTTGCGGCCCCCGGCCGAGCCGCGGAACGAGCCGCGCCCGCGGTACACGGCGCCGAGCGCGCGGGGGTCGAGGCCGGACGCCGGATGCCCGGAGCCGAAGAAGCGCGTGCGAGCCAGCAGGCGCATGACCGGGTGCGTGAACATCGTCACCATGATCACGTCGACGATCGTCGTGAGGCCGAGCGTGAGCGCGAAGCCGCGAACGTTGCCGACCGCGATGAAGAACAGGACCAGCGACACGAGCAGCGTCACGGCGTTCGACACCAGGACGGTACGGATGGCGCGCGACCAGCCGGTCTCGACGGCGGACGGCAGGCTCTTGCCGTCTCGCAGCTCGTCCTTGATGCGCTCGAAGTAGACGACGAACGAGTCGGCCGTGATGCCGATCGCCACGATGAGCCCCGCGACACCGGCGAGCGACAGGCGGTAGCCCTCCTGGCTCGATAGCCAGGTCACGACGAGATATGCCACGCCCGCGGCGATCGCGAGCGAGGCGATCGTGACGAGCCCGAGCACGCGGTACTGGAACACCAGGTACACCACGACGAGCGCGAGGCCGATCGCGCCGGCGATGAGGCCGCTGATGAGCTGCGATGTCCCGAGCGTCGCGGAGATCGTCTGCGACGACTGGGTCTCGAAGGTGAACGGGAGGGCACCGAACTTGAGCTGGTCGGCCAGCGCCTGTGCGCCCTCCTCCGTGAACGAACCGGAGATCTGCGGACGCCCGTCGGTGATGATGGCGTTCGTCGTGGGAGCGACGATGACGCGATTGTCGAGGGTCGCCGCGAACTGGTTCTGCGCCTCGGTCAGGTTGTAGAGGCGCTGCGTCATGCTGGCGAACGCCTCGGTGCCCGCGGCATCGAACTCGATGTTGACGGCCCACTGGTTCGTCGTCGCGCCCGTCGAGGACTGCACGAGCCCGGCGTTGGCGTCGCTGATGTTGGCGCCGGACACCTCGACGGGTCCGAGGATGAATTTCTGCTCCCCGGTCTCGTCACAGGTGATGAGCGGCTCTGCGGGGTCGATCTCGCTGGCCGGCCTGAGATCGGTCTCGCAGTTGAACTGCAGGAAATCGACGTACAGCGTGTCGTAGACCTGCACGAGGTCGCTCGGGTCGGTGGGCTCGGTGGCCGGCGCCGTCGAGAGGTCGTCCGGCAGCATCTCCGGCGGGATCACCTGCGTGTTCGCGGCAGCGTCGGTCACGAGCACGGGGCGGAAGTCGAGGCGTGCCGAGCTCTCGATGCGGGAGCGGGTCTGGTCATCCATCTCGCCCGGCACGGCGACCACGATGTTGCGGCCACCCTGCGTGGTGATCTCGGCCTCCGAGACACCCGCAGCGTCGACGCGCTGGCGAATGATCGAAACGGCCTGCTGCATCTGCTCCGCGGATGGGTCAGAGGCGCCCTCAGGCAGCTGCGCCTCCAGAACGATCTGCGTACCGCCCTCGAGGTCGAGGGCGAGCTGTGGCGCCCATGTGCCGCCCTGGAACGCGACCGCGATCCAGTTGAGCCCTCCGAGCACGAGAATGAGCAGGAGCAACCAGGTGAGGGTACGCACCGCTTTGGTCGCGGCGCTGGCGCCGTACCTCCGCTGCGTGCCTGTCGATGAGGACTTCGCCAACGCAGTTATGCCTTTCGCCCGATGGGGCAGGTGTGAGGTGGGTCAGGCCTTCGCGGGGCCGTTGTCGTCGCCGCGGTACTGACCGAGCGGGTCGTCGCCGTTCGCCGACTCCACCTCATCGGCCTCGATGGCGTCGGGGTCGATGTCGGCTTCGCGGTTGTCGAGCCCATCGTCAGCGTTCTCGAACTCCGCGCCGAGCTCGTCGTCGGTCTCCTCGAGATCATCCTCGCGCTCGTCGTCGTCCCACGCCTCGGTGTCATCCGCGTCCAGGGCGTCACCATCTGCGGGCGCCGCAGCCCCGGCGGGCTGGGGAAGGCCGTCGTCGTCCAGCGCGGAAGCGTCATCCGGCACGGTCGGCGAGAGCACATTGATCACGGTCGCCGTGTGCACCCGGAGGGTCGTTCCCGGCGAGGTCTCGAGCGTCGTGACGTTGTTGTCCGCGTCCTGCGCAACGATGGTGCCGTAGATGCCGGCCTGCGTCATGACCTCGGCGCCCACCACCATCTGCTCGCGCAGCGACTGTTGCTGCACCGCACGCTTCTTGTTGCCGCGCCACATGAAGACGAGCAGGACCGCGATCAGCAGGAGTGGGATGAGGAGCATTGGGTCCATCGGCGAAACCTTTCAATAGCCGGCTGGGTGGAGAGGCCACCCCGAGCGAACGGCAAACACGCCGAGTATACGCATGCCCGTGCGCCGAACCGTGAATCAGACGCCGTCGAGGGGCACGTTCCCGCCGGTGGCGGCGCCCGGACGAGCGTATCCGAGATGAGCGTAGGCCGCGGGCGTGGCGATTCGCCCGCGCTGCGTGCGCGCGATCAGCCCGGTACGCACGAGGAACGGCTCGACGACCGCCTCGACGGTCTCGGCCTCCTCCCCCACGGTCACGGCAAGGGTGCGGATGCCGACCGGTCCGCCCTCGAACCGGGCGATGAGCGCCTCGAGCACGGCGCGGTCGAGGCGGTCGAGGCCGAGCTCGTCGACGTCATACACGTGCAATGCGTGCTGCACTGCGGCAAGGTCGGCCGGCGTGTCGTGCACGAGGGCCACATCGCGAACGCGCCGCAGCAGTCGATTCGCGATGCGGGGCGTTCCGCGCGACCGTTTCGCGATCTCGCGGATCGCCGCCCGCTCGACGTCGAGCCCGAGCAACCCGGCCGCGCGAGCGACCACCTTCTCCAGCTCATCGTCGGCGTAGAACTCGAGGTGGGCAGTGAATCCGAAACGGTCGCGGAGCGGGGTCGGGAGCAAGCCCGCCCGCGTCGTCGCGCCCACGACCGTGAACGGCGCGAGCTCGAGCGGCACGCTCGTCGCCCCCGCGCCCTTGCCGACCATGATGTCGATGCGAAAGTCCTCCATCGCCAGGTACAGCATCTCCTCGGCCGTGCGCGCCGTCCGGTGGATCTCGTCGATGAAGAGGATCTCGCCCGGCACGAGGCTCGAGAGCACGCTCGCCAAATCGCCCGCATGCTGCAGTGCCGGCCCGCTCGTGAGGCGGATCGGGTGCCCCGTCTCCTCGGCGACGATGAGCGCAAGGGTGGTCTTGCCCAGCCCCGGCGGGCCCGCGAGGAGGATGTGGTCGGGCGCTCGCTGCTGGAGCGCTGCTGCCCGCAGCAAGAGATCGAGCTGAGACCGCACCTTTTGCTGACCGACGAACTCGGCGAACGACGCGGGTCGCAGCGCCCCCTCGAACGCGAGTTCCGCGGCCGACTCCACGACGCCCGCCGGTTGTGGAGCGCGCGATGCGCCGTCGTCGCCGGGGGCGGTCATCGGCGTCCCTTCGGTGCGGACAGGATGCGCAGGGCCGCCCGCAGGAGCGAGGCGACGTCGAAGAGACGTCCGTCGTCGGGAGCGTCCGGAGCGTCGACGAGCGTGGCCGCGGCGTCGTCGACCGCAGGGCCGGCGATCTTCTCGGCGTATCCGAGGCCGACGAGCGCTTCGACGACGTCTGCGCGCGTGCTCGGGGCAAGGAGGCCGGCCGGGGCGGCGCCGTCGACGGCGTCTTCTGGGTGCTGCGGCGTCGCCCCCCTCGTCACGGGAGCGACGATCTTCCCCTTGAGCGAGACGATGATGAGGCCCGCGCTCTTGGGGCCGATGCCGCTCACCCGCTTGAACGCGGCGACGTCCTCGTTGGTGACGGCCCGCGCGACGTCATCGGGGCTCAGCTGCGAGAGGACGCCCAGCGCTGACTTCGGCCCGACGCCAGAGACCGAGATCAGGTGCTCGAAGATCTCGAGCTCGTCGTCGTCGCGAAATCCGAAGAGGGTCCACGCGTCCTCCCGGACGACGAGGTGAGTGATGACGTATGCCTCGTCGCCGACGCGGAGGTCGAGGGCGTGCCTCGGCGTGACGTGGACCCGGTAGCCCACGCCCTGGACGTCGAGGTGCACGGTTTGCGCGCCGAGCGCGAGCACCGTGCCGCGGAGTGAGGCGATCACCCCGTCACACTAGGCCGTCCGGCCCGCGCTCCGCCGCAGCAACACGGGGCTCTTCGGCCGTCACCCGAGCCCGGTGACGGGAGCATTCCCTCGCGAGGGCGTCTCAGCGTCCGCGGGAGCGCCGCTCCGCGTCCGCCCACGCGCGCTGGGCCGGTGTGAGGGTCTCTGAGCCTGACGCCCGCGCAGCAAGCAGGCCACGGCGTTCGGCCGCGGCTTCGCTGGCGGCGGCCGCGACGGGCGATTTCCAGGCGGCGCAGATGGCGAGCGCGAGCGCGTCGGTGGCATCCGCGGGTCTCGGCTGCTCGGCGAGGCCGAGAATGCGCTGCACCATGACGCCGACCTGCGGCTTGTCGGCCGAACCGTAGCCCGTGACCGCGGCCTTCACCTCGCTGGGGGTGTGGAGGGCGACGGGCAGGCGACGCTTCGCCGCCTGGTACAGCACGACGCCCGAGATCTGCGCCGTGGCCATGACGGTGCTCACGTTGTGCTGGGCGAAGACGCGTTCGAGCGCGACGCGGTCGGGCGCGTGCGCGTCGAGCGCTCGCTCGATCCCCTCGCCGATGACCCGGATGCGATCGCCGAGTTCGGCGTCGGCGCTCGACCGCACGACCTCGACGTGCACGAGGGAGACGCGGCGGCGCGCATCCACGTCGATGACCCCGATCCCACAGCGGGTGAGACCGGGGTCGATACCGAGAATGCGCGCCATGCCGGCGACCCCGCCGCTACTCGTCGTCCTCGTCGAGCTGCGACCGCACCTCTGGCGTGAGCTCCATGCTGGTGTACACGTTCTGCACGTCGTCGCTGTCCTCGAGCGCGTCGACGAGGCGGATGACCTTGCGCGCCGTCTCGGCGTCGACCTCGATCTTGACGCCGGGCACGAACTCGGCGTCGGCCGAGTCGTAGTCGATGCCCGCGGCCTGGAGCGCGCTTCGGGCGCCCACCATGTCGCTCGCCTCGGTGCGGATCTCAAAGGCTTCGCCGTGGTCAATGACCTCTTCGGCCCCTGCGTCGAGCACGACCTCGAGCACCTCGTCCTCGGTGGGCGTCTCGCCGTGCGGCACCGCGATGATGCCCTTGCGCTCGAAGTTGAAAGCGACCGAGCCCGGATCGGCCATGTTGCCGCCGTTTCGGGTCATTGCGGTGCGGACCTCGGCGGCGGCGCGGTTCTTGTTGTCGGTCAGACACTCGATGAGCAGGGCGACGCCGCCAGGCGCGTATCCCTCATACATGATAGTCGCGTACTCAATGGACTCGCCCGTGAGGCCCGCGCCACGCTTGACGGCGCGATCGATGTTGTCGTTGGGCACGCTCGTCTTCTTCGCCTTCTGAATGGCGTCGGCGAGCGTCGGATTGCCCGACGGGTCGGGGCCGCCCGTCTTCGCGGCGACCTCGATGTTCTTGATGAGCTTGGCGAACGACTTGGCACGGCGCGCATCGATGACGGCCTTCTTGTGCTTGGTCGTGGCCCACTTGGAGTGTCCTGACATACGGCTTCCTCGATTGTGAGTACGTAGCTCACAATGCTAGGGCGTCGCCGCCGGGCGGCGCGGAGGCGTGCCGTGGCGGGTCCGAAGGAGCACCCCGGCAAGCAGGGGGAACACCAGGACCGTGACCGCGCCTGCCGTCACCATGATGGAGGCGGTGGCATCCGTGATGACCTCGGACGAGGCGGCGACCTGCGTGACGGCGACGATGATGGGCAGCCCCGTCGCTGCGAAGAGGCCGAGGGCCGCGCGGTCGCTCGTGCGCGTGAGCCCCGAGTGCGTTTCGGTCCATTGCTCGCGGAGGAACACCGGCAAGCCCCGCACGAGGGCGATCACGACCACGAAGCCGACGAGCAGCGGCCATTCCTCGAGCACGGCAACCGGATCTATGCCCATGCCGCTCGTGACGAAGAAGACCGGGATGAGCAGGCTGAAGCCGACGACCTCGACTTTGTGCATGATCTCGGTCGCGTGGTCGGGAGCCGCGCCCTTGATCATGGCGTTCAGCAGGAGGCCGGCGGTGAACGCCCCGAGGGCGACGTCGAGCTCGAAGACCGCCGTGAGCAGCATGAGCGTGAGCAGCACGAGCACGGTGACGCGAAGCGTCGTCTGCATCGTGGAGTTCGAGGCGGCGACGAAGGCCCGTCCGAGCAGCGGCACGCGACGGAAGATGCGACCGGGCACGGCGACCGTCAGCACGGCGGCGAGCGCGAAGGCGATGAGCAGCAGCGCCGACAGACCGGTGCCGTGCGCCGACAGCAGGAGCGACATCGCGACGATCGGGAGCAGCTCGCCGTACGCGCCGTGCATCAGGGTGGCCCGGCCGAGCGGGGTGGGGAGCGTCCCGGCGTCCTTGAGAATCGGCAGCAGCGTGCCGAGCGCGGTCGACGTCGAGGCGATTCCGAGCACGATCGCGACGTGCCAGTCCCCCTGCACGAGCAGCATCCCCGCACCGACGCCGAGCGCGGCGCAGATGAACCAGGTCAGCGCCGCATGCCGTCCCTGCCGGCCCCGCATGTCGGTCGTGTTGACCTCGAAGCCCGCCAGGAGGAAGAGGAACCCGATTCCGAGCTCACGGATGAACGCGACCGACCCGGTCGATTCGGCGACGCCGAGCACATTGGGGCCGATCACGACGCCGAACGCGAGAAGCCACACCACGTCGGGGATCACGCGGCGCGTGACGAGCGCCAGGATCGGCGCGAGCACTGCCGCGAGGCCGATCCACCACATCGAGAGCAGGTTGTCGATGAGCAGGTGCGCCTCGTCCATCCGATGAGGCTAGCGTCCAGGTGTCAGGCGTGCTCGGGCCAGCCGCCCGCGAGGAACACCGCCAGTGCGCGCTCGAGCGCGTGTGCATCGGCGATCGCGCATACCTCGCGCGCCGAGTGCATCGAGAGGATCGGGATGCCGACGTCGACGGTCGAGACGCCGAGCCGCGTCGCCGTGATCGGTCCGATCGTGGAGCCGCAGGGGATCGAATTGCGTGACACGAACGGCTGCGTGGTTACCCCCGCGTTCGAGCAGACGCCCGCCCAGAGCGCCGCTCCCCTGGCGTCGCTGGCGTAGCGCTGGTTGGCGTTGACCTTCAGGATCGGCCCGCCCCCCGCGATCGGGCGGGCGCCGTCATCGTGCCGCTCGGGGTAGTTCGGGTGAATGCTGTGGCCGACATCGCTCGAGACGCACCAGGATGCCCCGAGTGCGCGCGCGCGGTGGCTGGGTGAGACGGCTCGCGCATCCTGGATTCGGTCGATCACCTGCTCGAGGAGCGGGCCCGCCGCCCCGGAGCGCGTGCCGGAACCGACCTCCTCGTGGTCGAACGCCGCTATGACGGGGATCACGCCGGAGGGCACGGTGTCGACGATGGCGCGCATTGCCGCGTGCACGCTGACGAGATTGTCGAGGCGGCCTGCGGCGAGCATCGTCTCGTCCGAGCCCAGGAAGGCGGGTGCCTGCGTGTCGGCGAGGGCGAGGTCCCACGCGACGAGGTCCTCCGCCTCGACGCCGGCGGCGGCCGCGATGATGCTGCGGGCATCGGGCCCGTTCTCGGGCCCGGTGACGGGGGCGGTGTGCAGTTGGGGGTCGAGTTTGAGCCCCTCGCTGTTCACCTGCCGGTCGAGGTGCACCGCGAGCTGCGGAATGCGCGCGATGGCGCCGGTCTGCACGAGCCGGGTCGAGCCATCCGTCAACGACACGCGTCCCGCGAGGCGCAGCTCGCGGTCGAGCCACGAGTTCAGCAGCGGCCCGCCGTAGACCTCGACCGCGAGTTGACGCCAACCGTGCGCGACACGGTCGGGCGACGGCTTCAGCCGAAACCCCGGCGAGTCGGTGTGCGCGCCGACGATGGCGAAGGGCGCGGTGTCGTCGATCTCCTCGGGGATGCGCCAGGCCACGACCGCGCCATCGCGCAGCAACACGTAGTCACCCGGTTCGGCCGGCCACTCGTCACGCTCCTCGACGCGGGCGAATCCCGCGGAGGCGAGGTGGTCGGCCACTGCCGCAGCGGCGTGGAAGGAGCTCGGCGATCGCTCCACGAACTCCGCGAGCGAGTCGGCGCAGGCGCGCTGACGCTGAACGTGGGAATTGCGGCGTCGTGCGGCGGCCATGGTGGGCTCCTTCGATCGTCGACGGTTGCGAGATGCTGGCGGGTGGTCGGTCAGTCGGCGTCGCCGGCCGCGACTCTGGCGAGAAAGTGGCGGTGCAGGCGCGTCTCGCCCGCGACCTCGGGGTGGAAGGCGATGCCGATGAGATTGTCCTGCTCAATGGCGACGACGCGGCCGTCCGGCAGCGCACCGAGGACGGTGGCCGACGGACCCACTTCGGTGACCAGCGGTCCGCGGATGAACACGGCGTGCACGGGGTCGTCGCACACGAGGGGCATGTCGAGATCGATTTCGAAGGAGTCGCGCTGCGAGCCGAAGGCGTTGCGCTGCACGGTGACGTCGAGCCCGCCGAACGTCTGCTGATCGGGCAGGCCGTCGACGATGCGGTCCGCGAGCAGGATGAGCCCGGCGCACGTGCCCAGCACGGGCATGCCGTCCGCGACGCGATCCCGGATCGGCTCGCGCAGGCCGAAGATCCTCGACAGCTTGTCGATCGTGGTCGACTCGCCGCCGGGGAGGACGAGGCCGTCGACGGTGCCGAGGTCGTGCGGCGTGCGCACGAGCACCACCTCGGCGCCGAGCGAGCGCAGCGCGGCCACGTGTTCGCGCACGTCGCCCTGGAGGGCGAGCACGCCGACACGCGGCGGCGCTGCGTGCGACTGCGGCTCGGCCGTATCCGGTGGTGACTCGGGCGTCACCGACTACCAGCCGCGCTCGGCAAGGCGGTGCGGCGCCGGGAGATCGGCGACGCTGATGCCGACCATGGCCTCGCCGAGGCCGCGCGACGCCTCGGCGACCGCCTTCGCGTCGTCGTACATGGTCGTGGCCTTGACGATCGCGGCGGCCCGCTTCTCGGGCTCCCCCGACTTGAAGATGCCAGAACCCACGAAGACGCCGTCGGCGCCGAGCTGCATCATCATCGCCGCGTCCGCGGGCGTTGCGACGCCGCCGGCCGTGAACAGCACGACGGGCAGCTTGCCGGTCTCGGCGATCTCGGCCACGAGCTCGTAGGGCGCCTGCAGTTCCTTGGCGGCCACGTAGAGCTCGTCGGCGCTCTTCGACCGCAGGGCGCGGATCTCGCCGGAGATCTGCCGGATGTGCTTCGTGGCCTCGCTCACGTCGCCCGTGCCGGCCTCGCCCTTCGAGCGGATCATCGCCGCGCCCTCGGTGATCCGGCGCAGGGCCTCGCCGAGGTTGGTCGCGCCGCAGACGAATGGCACGTCGAACTGCCACTTGTCGATGTGATTGACGTAGTCGGCCGGGCTCAGCACCTCGGATTCGTCGATGTAGTCGACGCTCAGGGCCTCGAGCACCTGCGCCTCGACGAAGTGGCCGATGCGCGCCTTCGCCATCACGGGAATCGACACCTCGGCGATGATCGCCTCGATGAGGTCGGGGTCGCTCATGCGGGCGACGCCCCCCTGCGCGCGAATGTCGGCGGGGACGCGCTCGAGCGCCATGACGGCGACCGCGCCCGCGTCTTCCGCGATACGCGCCTGCTCGGGCGTGACGACGTCCATGATGACGCCGCCCTTGAGCATCTCGGCGAGGCCGCGCTTGACCCGGCTCGAGCCGGTCGTGACGACCTGGGTGCTTTCGTCGGTCATGATGTCCTTTCTGGTGCCCGGGTCATCGGGCGTTGTGGTGTTCCGCGCGGTGTGGCGGGGCGAGCCTCGTGCCCTATTTCGGCCACGCCGCCGCAAGGTGGTTGCGGAGGTCGCCGAGCAGCACGGGGAATGCCTTGGTCTTTGCGATGATGGGAAAGAAGTTCGCGTCGAGTGGCCACCGCGGCACGATGTGCTGATGCAGGTGACCGGCGATGCCGGCACCCGCGATCCGGCCCTGGTTCATGCCGAGGTTGAAGCCCTGCACGTGCGACTGCTCCCGCATCACCCGCATTGCGGTCTGCGTGAGTCGGCCGATCTCGAGGATCTCGTCGTTGGTCGCCTCGTCGTACATCGCGATGTGACGATAGGGACACACGAGCAGATGTCCATTGTTATACGGATAGAGGTTCATGACCACGAACGCGTGTTCGCCGCGAGCGACGATCAGGACCTCTTCATCGGGCCGTTCCGGTCCCCGGCAGAACGGGCAGACATCCTCGTGGGGATCCTGTCCATCCGTGATGTAGGTCATGCGGTGGGGCGTCCACAGCCGCTGGTACTCGTCCGGAACGCCCATGAGCTCGTCCGATGTCTGCACCTCGACGTCCTCGAGTTCCTCGGCCGGAAACCCGAGTCCGCCCCTCGCGCCCATCCCGGCCGGAAAGCGAAGGCGGCCGGACGCCGCACCTGAGGTGCCGGCGGCCGCAGCAGCGCCGTCGGCGGCGGGGACGTCCGTCGCGCCCCGTTCGTCGCCCGTCAGCATCAGAGGTCGCTTTCGCCGTTCACGAGGTCGTGGCGCTTGATCGCGGCGAGGATGCGCGCGACCGCCTCATCGACGTCGACGCCGTTGCGCTGGGAGCCGTCGCGGAAGCGGAAGCTCACTGTGCCGGCGTCACGGTCCTGCTCCCCCGCGATGAGCATGATCGGGACCTTGGCAGTCGTATGGCTGCGGATCTTCTTGGGCATGCGGCCGTCGCCGTCATCGAGGTGCGCGCGGACGCCCTGTGCTTTGAGGGTGTCGATCACGTCGCCCAGGTACTCGACGTATTCGTCGGCGACGGGGATGCCGACCACCTGTTGCGGCGCGAGCCACACGGGGAACGCGCCGGCGTAGTGCTCGACGAGCACGCCGAAAAACCGCTCGATCGACCCGAACAGGGCGCGGTGGATCATGACGGGCCGCTTGCGAGTGCCGTCCGACGCCGCATACTCGAGGTCGAAGATCTCGGGAAAGTTGAAGTCGAGCTGAATCGTCGACATCTGCCAGGTGCGGCCGATCGCGTCGCGCGCCTGCACCGAGACCTTCGGGCCGTAGAACGCGGCGCCGCCCGGATCGGGGACGAGGACGAGGCCGGATGCCTCGGCCACCTCGCGGAGCGTGCGCGTCGCCTCCTCCCAGATGTCGTCGCCCCCGACGAACTTCTCGGGGTTCTTCGTCGACAGCTCGAGGTAGAAGTCGTCGAGACCGTAGTCGCGCAGGAGTGAGAGGACGAAGTCGAGCGTGGTCGTGAGCTCATCGCGCATTGACTCGTGCGTCGTGTAGATGTGCGCGTCGTCCTGGGTGAAGCCGCGCGCGCGGGTCAGTCCGTGGACAACGCCTGACTTCTCCATGCGGTAGACCGTGCCGAACTCGAACAGCCGCAGCGGCAGTTCGCGGTACGACCGCGCCCTGCTGCGGTAGATGAGCGTGTGCATGGGGCAGTTCATAGGCTTCAGGTAGTAGTCCTGCGCCGGCTTGGTGACGTTGCCCTCGGCGTCGCGCTCCTCGTCGATCTGCATGGGCGGGTACATGCCGTCGGCGTACCAGTCGAGGTGACCCGACGTCTCGAAGAGCTGGCCCTTCGTGATGTGCGGCGTGGTGACGAAGCTGTACCCCTCGGCGATGTGGCGCTTTCGCGAGTACTCCTCCATCTCGGTGCGGATAATGCCGCCATTCGGGTGGAAGACCGGCAGACCGGAGCCGATCTCGTCGGGAAAGCTGAAGAGGTCGAGCTCGCGACCGAGACGTCGGTGATCGCGCTTCTGGGCCTCCTCGACGCGGGCCTGGTAAGCGCGCAGCTCGTCCTTGGTCGGCCAGGCGGTGCCGTAGATGCGCTGCAGCATCGGATTGCGCTCGCTGCCGCGCCAGTACGCGCCCGAGGAACGGGTGAGCGCGAACCCGTTGCCGATGAGTCGCGTCGACGGAAGGTGCGGCCCGCGGCACAGGTCGCTCCAGTACCGCTCTCCCGTCTTGGGGTCGACGTTGTCGTAGATCGTCAGCTCGCCGGCTCCGACCTCGACATCCTCGCCGTTGCCGGCGTCATCAGCGTCGGCGCTCGAGCCCTTCAACCCGACGAGCTCGAGCTTGTACGGCTCGTTCGCGAGCTCGGCTCGTGCCTCGGTTTCGGTGACGACGCGTCGGGCGAAGCGCTGCCCCTGGCGCACGATTCGCGACGCCTCTTTCTCGATGGCCTTGAGGTCGTCGGGCGTGAATGGCTCCGCGACGTCGAAGTCGAAGTAGAAGCCGTCCTCGATGGGCGGACCGATCCCGAGCTTGGCCTCGGGGTTGATTCGCTGCACGGCCTGGGCGACGACGTGGCCGGTCGAGTGGCGCAGGATCTTCAAGCCGTCGGGCGAACCGATCTCGATCGGCTCGACCTCGTCGCCGTCGGCGAGTTCCCGAAACAGGTCCTGAGGCTCGCCGTTGACCCGCATGGCGATGATGCTGCGATCGCTGAAGAGGTCGAAGCCGGTCTGCCCGGTCGCCGCGACGATCGCCTCGGGCGTCGCCGTCACGCCGGCCGCGGGATTCGTCGTGTCGACGCGGCCGTCGTTCGAGTGTGACGGGGATGCGTGTGCGCTCAGCTGAGCGGCTTCGGCCATTCGAGGGCTCCTTCGGCGTGCGGTTCGCGCCATACCCGGGCGCGATGCGGACCAAGTTCCCAGTCTATCCGCCCGCGCGCCGCGCTGTCGCGCCAGGCCGAGCCGCGTCTACGCGGGCCGTGACGCCCGCCCGTCGTCACTCACGTTCCGGAACTCGCCGAGGTGCTCGGCGTCGGGAGCCTCATGGCCGGCGGCGGTATCGCCCGGGCTTCGTCGTGCGTGGTCGACGACGAACTCGATGGCCTTGAGCGCGACGAACAGCTTGTTATGGTGCCGCCCCTGCCATCGTTCGTCGAGCTGCTCGGCCCACTCGACCGCCTTCACCTTGATGGCGGTCTCGCGGCCGACGACCGCCTTCTCGAGACCGCCGCGCAGCTGATCGACACGCTGATTGACGGCGTGGGACTTCCGCCCCGACGTCGAGCCGTCGGGCGTGTGCCCGTGTGCGCCGTCGCGCGCGGTGCTGTCGGACTGCTGGGTCATGGCACCCTCCGCGGTTCCAAAGTGGCCGGGTCGTCGAGGCGCGCGGCCATCGCGCCGGGCAATCGTACGCCCGCTTCGCGATATATCGCGTGTGAGGATGCTGGGTGCCGACGGTGACCCGGTTGGTCACCGAGGTGCGAGACGACGCAGAAAAGCCCCCTGGCTTGTCCGCCAGGGGGCTTTCCATCCGTGCGCGATACTGGGATCGAACCAGTGACCTCTTCCGTGTCAGGGAAGCGCGCTACCGCTGCGCCAATCGCGCATACCTCCGCTGAACCGCCAGTTCTGCCGAACGCCGTCAGTAGAGATGTGCTCTGTGATGCTGTTGTCAGGTGCGTTACCGCAAGCTGCTCCCGAGGGAGCGGCCGAGGTGACGACGGGATTCGAACCCGTGTACGCGGCTTTGCAGGCCGCTGCCTCGCCTCTCGGCCACGTCACCGTGTGGGTTTTCATACCCGTGCTTCACGACTGAGCGGGACCGCTTGGCCTGCGTGCTTTCGCCGCAGTCAAACTGGTCCCGCTGCAGTGCATGTCACACTCGAGCGGATGACGAGACTCGAACTCGCGACCCTCACCTTGGCAAGGTGATGCGCTACCAACTGCGCTACATCCGCATGCTCCGACGTGGTCGGCGTTGCTCGGTTTCCCGGGCTTCGCATCCCTCGTTCAGCGCGTCATTGACTCTAACGGAAGTTCCACGGCTTCGCAAAACCACCCCGGCCGCGAGTACGCAAACCCCAGATCACCGTCGGGAAAATTGCTGTTCACACCGGTGTCATTCACCCGCTTCGCACCGTTCAATCACGCGACCACCCCGTGCGTTCACGTCTGCCATCCGGACACTGCCTCATCGACGGCGGTCAGTGCGACACGCACGGGCGAGCCGGACTCGCCCGCGCACCGATCGTGTGGCAAGATGATTCGTCGTTGCGCTTCACGCGCATCTGGGCGATTGGCGCAGCTGGTAGCGCGCTTCCTTCACACGGAAGAGGTCGTCGGTTCGAGCCCGGCATCGCCCACCCAAGCATTCTTACGGGAACACGACATCGAGAGATCGAGCGGGTTCCCGTTTGGTGTCTTTGCTTCCCCCGCTGCTGCTGTTCGCGTCGTGGCCCGGTCCGCTCGCCGTGCTCATCGCCCTTCCCGCTTCCTCAACTGCGCCCTCCTGGTGCGTGTCTGATGGGACCTCCGCCGTCACCAACCGTGCCTGGCGGCGCTTCGTCGCGCCGGACTTCTTCGCCAGTTTTCTCACTACGCTCCTGCTGATCATCGAATGGAGCAACGCATGACCGACCATTCCCACACGCCGCATTCTCGCGGCCGCCTGCGCGAGCACGATTCGGCGTTCAACGTCGCCTCCGGCGTGCTCGTGGATACCTTTGTGGTGCGAACCTTGGTCGTACCCGTGTTTTCCGACATTGGGTGCTCGATCCGGCGGCGGTCTTCGAAGCTGAGCCCGAGCCACACCGCGCACCCGCGATGAGGCTCTGGTCGTTGCATCCGCAGCACCTGGATCGGGCGGGCCTCGTCGCCGGATGGCGCGAAGCCCTGCTTGCCCAGGCGGTGCTCGCCGGGCGAACGAAGGGTTATCGGCATCACCCGCAGTTGGTGCGCTTCACGGCGACGCCCAAGCCCCTGGAGTCAATCGGGGCGTTCTTGTCCGGTCTTCGGGATGAAGCGGAGCTGCGCGGGTACCAATTCGACGCGAGCCGGATTCTCGAACCCGCCGCCGAGGTCGCACAGATCCCCGTTACGCAGGGTCAAATCACCTTCGAATGGCATCACCTGGGCAAAAAACTGATGCGTCGAAGTCCGGAGGATGCCCACCGCTGGGAGCACTCCGGCCCGTCCCCACACCCTCTCTTCATCGTCGTTTCCGGCGAGATGGAACGCTGGGAGCGACCATGAGTCGCTCACCAAGGATCGAATGGGCGCGACGCAGGGTGCCATGACATGGACGATCCCGCTTGTCGCCGGCGGTTGCCTGATCGTCCGTGGAGTTCCCGCTGATCACGGGATCCAGCGAACATTGAGTGCATCTCTATCAAGTTTTGAACCTTCGCGGCCTGCGGCGTCGCATAATGGAGCCACCTGCAAAGGAACCGAGTGGATGGGTGTCCCTCGGGTAATCGCGCCACACGCGGCGCTGACGGAGAAGGAGTGATTGAGAGTTGTCGAACACCATGCTGATGAACCCGTTCCGCGACATCGAGCGCTTGCTCTCTGACGCGGCGCGGCCTTCGGGGACCTTCGCGATGCCCATGGACGTCTTCCGTGACGGCGAGAACTTCGTCGTCAAGGTCGACCTGCCCGGTGTCGCCCCAGAGTCCATCGACGTCGACGTCGAGGACCGCACGCTGACCATCCGCGCGGAACGCCGCGACGAGGAGCAGCGTGAAGGGTTCGAGTGGCTCGTTCGCGAGCGCCCGGCGGGGAGCGTCGCCCGCCAGATGACGCTCGGCACGAGCCTCGCGACCGACCGCATCTCGGCGTCGTTCGAGGACGGCGTGCTTCGCGTCACCATTCCGGTTGCCGAAGAGGCGAAGCCGCGGAAGATCAGCATCGAACGCGGCGGAAGCAGAACGCAGCTCACGAGCTAGCACGGTCCGCGCGGTGGCTGACGCCGCGGAGCGCTCGTGCGCTGTGGGCGGCCGACTCACCCGGGGCTCGAGGTCGGTGACCTCGAGCCCCGTTTCGTCGGCGCGGGGCGGCTCCGCCCGGGCCCTAGGCGGTGCGCTCGTACTGCCGCGCGCGGCCGCGAAGACCGGCGAAGCGGAACGGCCCCGTCGTCACGCGCGGCGTCTCGACGTCCCCGTCGTCGGTGCCGATCGCGGCGTGGAGCGAACGATACGTCGCGACGTCGATGCGCGTGCGAGCATCCATCGCCGCGGCCGCCCGGGCCGGGTCGAGCGTCGCCCGGTACCCTGGCTGCACGATGCCGGTGAAGAGCTCGCTGACCGCGCCGGATCCGTAGCTGAAGAAGCCGAGGCGGGCGCCCTCGAGGCCGCGCGCGGCACCCCGTCCCTCATCGAGGTCCAGCAGCGCGGCGAGTGCGCCGTAGATGGACGCCGTGTAGGTGTTCCCGATGCGCCGGTTGTAGGCGAAGCTCGACTCGAGCGTTGACTCGTCGAGGGGCGCTCCCGTGACCTTTGCGAGGTGGCGGTGCCCCTTGCGGGCCATCTTCGTGAACGGCTGGTGGTAGAGGAACCGTTCGATCTCGCCGATCGGCGCGCCGCCGCGCGCGGCGAAGTCGCTCCACGCCTGATGCAGGGCGTCGAGGTACGCGGTGACCGACAGTGCGCCGTCGACGACCGCGGTCGTCGAACCGTTCGGCCGCCAGAAATCGTCGACGTCGGTCGTGCTGACCCCGGAGACGGGCTCGATGGCGACGAGCGCAGGGTCGGTGCTCACGAGGAACGCGACGGCACCGGCCCCCTGCGTCGGCTCCCCCGACGAATCGAGCTCGTAGCGGGCGATATCGCTCGCGATCACGAGCACGCGCTCGTCGGGGTTGCGGGCGATCATGCCGGCGGCCATCTGGAGGGCCGCCGTCGCGCTGTAGCAGGCCTGCTTGAGCTCGACGACGCGCACGGTCGGCGAGAGTCCGAGCAGACGGTGTACGAACACGCCCGCCGACTTCGACTGGTCGACGCCCGTCTCGGTAGCGAAGAGCAGCGTGCGGATGCCGCCGGTTCCGTTGCGTTCGAGGATGGGCGCCGCGGCCTCCGCCGCCATGGTGACGATGTCCTCGTCCGGTGCAGCAACGCTCATCTCGTCCTGCCCGAGGCCGATGCGGTACTTGTTGGGGTCGATGCCGGCATGCTCGGCGAGGTCGCCGAGGTCGAGCACGTGGTGCGCGGTGGCGAGTTGGATGTCGTGAATGCCGATCTCAGTCATGCCTGCTCCTTCTGGGCTCGCTCGAGCTGCACGTGGGCGCGCATGAGCTCGCCGGGGTTCGTCTGCGCGGCGAGCAACGAGAGCTCGCCGCAGAGCACCGTCGCCGCGATGAGGCCCGCGAGCCGTCGCGCGTTCTCGCCCGGTTCGCGCGGCTCGCGGCAGCCGAGCCGCTCGAGTGCGGCCTCGACGCCGGTGAGGTGCTTGCCGTTGCCGACCGTTCCGACGATGAGGTGCGGCAGCTGGCATGAGAAGTACAGATCGCCGTCGCGGTTCTCGGCGTAGGTTATGCCCTGCGAGCCCTCGACGATGTTGGCCGCGTCCTGCCCCGTCGCGAGGTAGAAGGCGAGCAGCATGTTCGCGTAGTGGGCGTTGCCAGAGCGCAGCGCCCCCGCGATGGTCGACCCCACGAGGTTCTTGCGCACGACGAGGTCGCACATGCGCGCTGCGGTCGTGCGCAGCTGCTGCTCGACGAGTTCGCGCGGGATGAGGATGTCGGCGACGGCGCTGCGGCCGCGGCCCAAGATGCCGTTGACCGCCGTCGCTTTCTTGTCGGAGCAGTAGTTGCCGGAGATCGAGCCGTACTCGAGTCCCGACTCCCACGAGCGCACCAGCGCGATGAGCGCGTCCGCGGCGTTCGTCACCATGTTGTGGCCCGACGCGTCGCCCGTCGCGAACGCGAAGCGGATGAACAGCAGGTTGCCGACGATCTCGCTGTGCACCTCGAGCAGCCGGGCGTAGGAGCTTTGCGCGGAGACGGCTGCGGCGAGCTCGTCCTGGCGTTCCCTGATGCGCTGCGCGGCCGCGTGAGCCTGTGCGGCGTTGGTCGCGGTCAGGATGACCGAGCGCGTCATGCGCTCATCGACGACCGTGACCTGGATGCCTCCCTCGACGAGGCGGGAGATGCGCGCGCCGCGGCCGACCGATGGCCACAGCGGCGTCTCGTACGTCGCGAGGGGCACGCGCACCTCGTCGTCGACGGCGTTCCCGCTCACGCGGATCGGGCCGACCCAGCTGGTCGGGATCGGGGTGACCTCGGTTGCGCTCAACATGGTCATACCTCCAGGTCGCTTCGTGCGTTCCGTTTCACAACTCTCACCGCGCGCTCGGTGCGTCGGGCGCCCGGCGGCGGGTGGGGTCGATCCCCCGCAGCTCGCAGAACTCGCGCACGCGTCCGCGCACGAGCACGTCGTGCGACGCGAGCTCGGCGACAGTCTCGGCGCCGAGCATCGCGAGCAGCTGAGCGAGCTGGGTGCGCCATGCGCCGATCACCTGAACGGCACGGGTCTCGCTCTGCATCGCCGCGCGAAGGAAGACGCCGGCGACGCCGACCGCGTCGGCCCCCAGCGCGAGCGCGCGGACGGCGTCCAGCGGCGTGCGAACCCCGCCGGAGGCGAGCAGGGCCGGCAGCACGCCCCGGCCCTCGAGCAAGCACTCGACCGCCGACTGGCCATACCCGGCGAGATAGGCGAAGTCACCGGTATCGCGGCGGTCGTTCTCGATGCGCGCGAAGTCGGTGCCGCCCCGCCCGGCGACATCCGCGACGCGCACGCCGAGGTCGCGCAGCCGGTGCAGCGTTCGCCGGCTGAGCCCAAACCCGACCTCCTTCACGAACACCGGAACGGGCGACGCGGCGACGATCGCCTCGATGAGCGGGGCCCAACCCGAGAAGTCGCGCGCGCCCTCCGGCATGACCGTCTCCTGCACGGCGTTGAGGTGCACCTGCAGCGCATCCGCCTCGAGGAGTTCGATGGCTCGCAGCGCCTCGTCGGCGCTGCGCCCGGCGCCGAGGTTGGCGATGACGATGCCGTCGGGGTTTTCGTCGCGGAGCACCCGGAAGGTCCGCGCCGTTTCGGGGTCGTCGAGGGCGACGCCGACTGATCCAGATGCCACGGGCATGCCGTGCTCGCGCGCCGCGACGGCGAGGGCGCGGTTGATGCGCTCCGAGCCGGCCGACCCCCCGGTCATGCCGTTGATGAAGAGCGGAACGGGCCAGCGCCAGCCGTCGATGCTGGTGTCGAGGCACACGCGCTCCGCGTTCACGCCGTCGAGCGCGTGGTGCACGAGCTCGACGTCGTCGAAGTCGTTGGCGGCCGCGGGCGACTGCGACGAGGCGAGCTCGATGTGCTCGTCCTTGCGGCGTGAGGCCTGTGACGGCCCCTGGCGGTCAGCGCTCATGCTGGTCTTTCTCCGTCGGGTGCACGGTGAGCTCGAGCGGCCGGATGCCCGCGGCGCGCCACGCGTCGTGCATCGCGTCGGCGTCGACGTGGCCCGGTGCCAGCACGATGCCGCAGTCGCCCCCGCCGGCGCCCGAGGGTTTGCCCGCCGCTCCGCCGCGCTCGGCGCTGTCGCAGAGTCTCCGCAGCGTCGGCGTCTCGATCTCGATTCCGGTCGCGTCGCCGAGCGCCTGCAGCAGGCGGCGGGCCCGGCGGATCGCGTCGAGCGCGACGGCGGGCGAGCCGCTCGGCGTCAGGTTATCGACGAGATCCGCGACGCAGCTCGCGCTCTCGGCCAGGAAGGTCTCGTAGTCCGGGCCGCGGCGGTGGGCGCGTCCCCCGGCGCCACCACGCACGCCTCTCACCAACCGCTCCGTGGAGGCTGGCGAGCCCGTCCAGCCGACGAGCAGCCTCAGGCCGGCCGGGGGCTCGAGCGACGCGACGTCGAATCCCTGCCAGGCTTCGGCATCCGAGAGCGTCGCCGCGATGCCGTGCTGATCGACGTGCGATGCGAGCCGGGAACGGTCGGGGGCCGAGTACCGGATCCACCCGCCGTAGGTGCTGGCGGCGAGATCGCCGCCGGATGCGCCCGGCGCGATCGTGATCGTCGCCAGCAGCGCGAGCTGGAAACGCTCGGTGCGGCTGAGCGACATGCCGTAGAGCTCATCGAGCGCCGCGACGACGGCGACCGTGACGGCGGCCGACGATCCGAGCCCGAACTTGCGGCCGTCGGCGTCGTCGAGCTCGCTGGAGATATGCAGGTCGAAGTAGTGCCCGGGAATCCCGCGTTCGACCCGCAGGCGGTCGACCGTCGCGATGGCGCTCATGACGTAGTCGGCGGGTTGGTGCTCGATGACGATGCGATCCCCGTCGGGGTCGCGCGACCACACGAGCGGCAACCGCCCGTATTCGGACGAGTGCACGCGGCCTTCGTCCTCACTCGGCGTCACGCCGACGGTGATGTACCGGTCGACGGCGACGAGCACCGAGGGCTGCGCCGGCTCGACGACCGCGTACTCGCCGGCAACGAAGAGCTTGCCGGGTGCGCGGGTCTCGATCACGCGGTGCCTCCGGCCGGTTCGACCAACGCGGCACCGGGCCCGGGACCTGCGATGGTGGTCTCGCCGAGGTGCGCGAGCGCGTCCGCGACGGCCTCGGCGTCGGCGGGGCGCGCCAGCGCGACGACGTTGGGGCCCGCGTCGGCGGTTGCGTACGCCTCGAGTCCCTCCGCGCGCAAGCGGCGCACTTCGTCGAACGCCGCGACGCTCGTGGGGGCGAGATACTGGATCGGTGGGTCGGCCGACTGGATCACGGCGTGCATTCGCAGGGCGTTCGTCTCGGTGATGCGGCCGATCCGTGTGAAGTCGCCGTCGCGGCAGGCGACCAGCATCGCCTCGAGCGCCTGGGCCGTGTCGGAGATCCAGGCAGCGTGGAACGGCGACGTGAGCGCCGTTCGGCGCATGGCCTCGCGGCTTGAGACGGCCTTCATCGCCCGGTCGATCGTCACGATCACCATGCTGAGCGGCGGCGCGTCGACGGGCTCCGCGAACGACGACCCGTCGTCTTCGCCCGCATGCCACACGGCGACGCCGGGCACGATCGATCGCGCGGCCGATCCAGAGCCTCGGCGGGCGAGGCGGCTGAGCGCGAGCCGGTCGGCGTCGAGACGGTAAGCCGCCGCGGCGCTCACGGCCAGAGCCGCGAACCCCGACGCCGAGCTCGCAAGGCCCGCGCCCGTCGGGGCAGCGTTCGTGGAGCGCACGACCGCGCGCGCCGTCGTCCCGGCGCGTTCGCGGACGAGATCGAGAAAGCGCGTCACGCGACCGGTCTGCTCCTCGCTCGCGGGCGCGCCGTCGAGCTCGAACCGGTCACGATCGGCGCCGGGATCAACCGTCACGGTGGTCTCGGTCGGGAAGACGTCGAGGGTGAGCGAGAGGCTTCCGGCTGCCGGCAGCATGAGCCGTTCGTCGCGCTTGCCCCAGTACTTCACGAGCGCGATGTTCGGGTAGGCGCGCGCGGTCGCCGATGCGTTCGAGGTCTGGGCGCGCTCATCGCCCGCTCCTGCCGATGGCGCCACCGTCGTCATTCCGCCTCCTGATTCGAGCTTGCGCCCACGGTCGTCGTCCAGACCCTCGCCGCCCCGGCGGCGACGAGCGCCGACGCGAGCGGCGGTGCGTCCTCACGGGAGGGGGCGAGCGCCAGCACGCAGCCGCCCCGTCCTCCCCCGGTGAGCTTCGCACCGAGGGCGCCGGCGGCGGTGGCGGCGACCACGAGCGCGTCGAGCTCGTGGCTCGAGACGTCGATGCGGACGAGCAGGGCGTGCGCCTCGTTCATCCGGTCACCTAGCGCATCCGCGCGCCCGTCGACCAGATCGGCGGCGGCCTCGTCGGCAAGCGTTGCGAGCCGCCGGATGACCGCGTCGATCCCGGCCCGGTCGGCCTCGCGGCGCGCGCGGACCGAGGCGACCGCCTCACGGGTCGAGCCGCGCACGCCGGTGTCGGCGACCACGAACGTCAAGGGCGACGCGACGCCGGCCGGCTCGGCGCGCCCCCGGTCGAAGCGGATCGGCGTCGGCGCGACGACGGCGCGCGCGTCGAGCCCGCTCGGCGCGCCGTGCGCGACCCGCTCGGCGCGCTGGATGAGTTCGTGGCGCGTGTCCTCGTCCGGCGCGGCACCGACTGCGTCGGCGACCGCCGTGACGATGGCGGCGGCGGTTGCGGCGCTGGAGCCCAGTCCCCGTTCGTACGGAATGTCGCTGTGCAGGGTCAGTTCGAACGGGCCGGCACCGGGTGCGAGGACGGCGCGGGCGGCGCGAACAGCCTCGACGATGGGCGCGAAGCGCGCGGGGGCGCCGTCGACGGCGCCCTCGTAGAGATCGCTCGCGATGCGGGCCTCTGGTGCGGCACGGATGCTCGCCGTCGCGTTCATCTCCAGGAGCGGGAGCGCGATCGCCGGTCCCTCGTACACGATCGAGTGCTCGCCGAGCAGGATCGCCTTGCCGTGCCCGCGTCCCGTTCCCGTCGATCCCTCACGGAGTGACGACGGACGAGCGCGCGCGGTGGCGTTCCGGTGGTCGTGTCGCTGAGACGTCATGCCTGTTTCCTCCCGGACACCGCGCACGGCGGGCGCCGGGATTGCTCGTGGGGCGCGCACCTCATCCGGACCGTGGCCAGGGCGTTGCGCAACCAGGACAGCCTAATCCACGCGCGCGGGGTGTTGCCGCTCCGCGTGGACGCGACACGTGGCGGCCGCGGCATGCCCGCGAACGCCGGCGCGGCGTCGTCACGCCCCGGTCGCGAAATGCACGAGGATCGAGATCGCGAGGACCATGAACGCGAAGAAGGCGCACGCGAGCTCGATCAGCATGCCGAGCCCGAGCGACTTCATCGCGACCCACGACGTGTCGAGCGCCTGCTTCCAGTCACCGAGCCGGAAGTACTCGGCGACGACGAGGCCGACGATGAATCCGATGGGGAGCCCGAGCAGCGGGATGACGAAGAGACCGACGATGCCGGCCCCCGCAGCGACGAGCACGGGCCAGTTCGGGATCTTGCGCTTGTCGAGCCCGCGCTTGGCCAGCACCCAGCCGCTGATCATGCCGATGAGCACGGGAACCCCGCCGATCGCGAAGGCCGCCCAGGCCCATCCGGAGCCTCCCCAGATCGCCCACACGAGCAGCCCGATCAGCACGGTGATGGAGCCGGGCAGGACCGGGAGGATGATGCCGAGCACGCCGACGATCGCGAGGATGCCGGCGACGATCGCGGCGATGACATCGGGGGCCATTCCTCCAGGCTAGCTGGACGAATGGCCCCCGATGCTGAGGCGGCGGACGCACGGGTTCCGCGAGCGCGTTATGGACGCGTGGTCACCGCGCCAGCGCGTACCCGGTTTCGCCGTGCACGACCACGTCGACGCCCGCCACCTCGTCTTCATGCCGGATGCGGAATCCGACGGTCTTCTGGATCACCGACGCGACGACGAACGACACAACGAAGGAGTAGACGAGCACCGCGACCGAGGCGATTACCTGGACCAGAAGCTGGCTCGCGTCGCCGCCCGTGAAGAGGCCGGTCTCGAAGGCGAACAGGCCAGGGAAGATCGAGCCGATGAGGCCGCCGACGAGGTGCAGGCCCACGACGTCGAGCGAGTCGTCGAAGCCGAGCTTGAACTTCAGCTCGACAGCGAGGCAGCACAGCACGCCGGAGACGAAACCGAGCAGGAGGGCCCAGCCGGGGGTCAGTACCGCGCAGGCCGGCGTGATAGCGACCAGGCCGGCGATGGCGCCCGACGCGGCGCCGATCGACGTGGGACGACCGTTGCGGATGCGTTCGATGAGGATCCAGCCGAGGATGCCGGCGGCGGGGGCGGCCATCGTGTTGATGAAGATGAGCCCCGGCACGCCCTCGATGAGGTTGGCCGTGCCTTCCGCGCCGACGTTGAACCCGAACCAGCCGAACCAGAGCAGGGCGGTCCCGATGAGCACGAGCGGGACGTTGTGCGGCTTGAGGATTCCCTTCTCGAAGCCGTGGCGACGGCCGAGCACGATGGCCAGCGCGAGTGCTGCGGCGCCGGCGTTGATGTGCACCGCGGTCCCGCCGGCGTAGTCGATGACCTCGATGCCCTCGAAGCCCATCGCCTCGCCGAGCTGCATGATCCAGCCGCCGCCCCAGACCCAGGCGGCAACGGGGAAATACACGAGCGTCGCGAACACGCCGGCGAAGATCATCCAGGAGCTGAACTTCGCGCGGTCGGCGATCGCGCCGGAGACCAGAGCCGTCGTGATGATGGCGAAGGTCGCGCCGAAGGCCGAGCCGGCGAGGCCCTCGTTGTCGTCGACGAGGCTCGTCATCGCGAAGTCCTCGAATGGGTTCCCCGCGAACTGGAAGAACGACTCGCCCGAGACGGCCGACATGCTGTGGCCGTAGAGGATCCACAGGACGATTACGAGCCCCATCGAACCGAAGCTCAGCATCATCATCGAGATGACGCTCTTCTCCTTGACCATGCCGCCGTAGAAGAACGCGAGACCGGGCGTCATCAAGAGCACGAGAGCTGCGCTGATCAGCAGCCAGGCCATTCCACCAGTATCCATCGTGAGTCCTTTCGTGACCCGCGGTGCCACTGGTTCGGTGGCGGTGTCGTGACGCGGGTCCGCTGTCAAGGAGTCAACGGCGCTGCGGTGTCATCCGCGCTGCGGTCGGGTTTCGAACGTGTTTCGATGCAGGCGAGCGCGTTACGTCTGTGTTTCGACGGCGGGCGCGACTCGGTTTCGACGACGGGCGCGACTCGGTTTGGACTACGGGCGCGACTCGGCGGCGGCGGCCGTCGAGGCGATGAGACGCGAGACGCAGCGCAGGTACTTCTTGCGGTAGCCGCCCTCGAGCATCCCGCCACCGAAGATCTCATCGAGCGCCGTGCCCGACGCCGTCACCGGCACCTGTGCGTCATAGATGCGGTCGATGAACGCGACGAAGCGAAGGGCATCGGCCTGGTCGGTGAGTTCGTAGACGTCGTCCAGGGCGAGCGCGTCGATGCCGGCGACGAGGCGGACGTACTTGGAAGGATGTACGCGGGCCAGGTGGCGGATGAGGGTGCCGAAGTGGTCGTGCGCCACGATCTGACCGGCCGACACGCGGGCGTCGACCTCGCGCTCGAGCGCGCTCGGCGGCGTGACCTCGGCGTGCCCCGCGATCGTGCGACGCCGGTAGTCGGTGCCATCGATGCGGATGGTCTGGAAGACGTCGGCGAGCTTCGTGATCTCACGGAGGAAGTCCTGCGCCGCGAACCGCCCCTCGCCGAGAGCGTTCGGCGGGGTGTTGCTCGTTGCGGCGACGTTGGTTCCCGTTTCGACCAGCTCGCCGAGCAGTTTTGACATCATCATGGTGTCGCCGGGGTCGTCGAGCTCGAACTCGTCGATCGCGATGAGCTTCGTTCCGCGGAGCGTGCGAACGGTCTCGCTGAATCCGAGCGCGCCGATGAGCGCGGTGTACTCGATGAACGTGCCGAAGTACTTGCGGCCTGGATACGCGTGCCAGATCGAGGCGAGCAGGTGGGTCTTGCCGACCCCGAAGCCGCCGTCGAGGTAGAGCCCCGGCTTGACGGCGGGCTGCGGCTTGAACCGGTCGAAGAAGGATCGACCGCCCGTGGCCGCGGCGGCGACCTTCTGCCCGCTGAACCGCTGTGCGGCGAGGAGTGCCTCGGCCTGCGACGGGTACTCGTCGTCGGGCCGGTACGTCTCGAAACGGGCCTCATTGAACTGCCGCGGTGGCACGAGCGCGCGCACCATCTCGTCGGCCGACACCTCAGGCACGCGTTCGGACAGGTGAACGATGCGACCGTTGCTCATGCACTTCCTTCGCGTTGTCGCCGGCGGACGCCGGCTGCGGCCCGGCCGGCTGATCGAGGCGATCTCAGCGACGGGCGATCGGGCGACAACAGCGTAGTCGGATCGGGAAGGATGCAGTGTCGGCGGGTGTTTCTAAGATGGGTGAGGTCGCGCAACCCGCGTGGCCGCCGCTGAGACATGCGGTTGCCGACCCCGCCGCCGCCCGCGGCGTCGGCGCATCAGACACCGAAGGAGCAGCCATGCCCGTCGACATCGACCGCGATCCCCGCTTCGCCGAGTACGCGCATCCCGAGCGACTCGTCTCGACCGAGTGGGTGGCGAAGCACCTGGGCGAGGACGGGCTCGTGATCATCGAGTCCGACGAAGACGTGCTGCTGTACGAGGTCGGTCACATCCCGGGCGCCGTCAAGCTCGATTGGCACGTCGACCTGAACGATCCGGTCACGCGCGACTTCGTCGACGGCGCGGGGTGGGCCAAGCTCATGAGCGAACGCGGCATCTCTCGCGACGACACGCTCGTCATCTACGGCGACAAGAACAACTGGTGGGCGGCGTACGCGCTGTGGATCGCCACGCTCTTCGGGCACGAAGACGTGCGGCTCATGGACGGCGGCCGCGACGCGTGGATCGCTGAAGGCCGAGAGCTCACGACCGAGGCGACGCGGCGTCCTCCCACCGACTATCCCGTTGTCGTGCGCGATGACGCCACCTTCCGGGCGTTCCGCGACGACGTCGTCGCGCATCTCGGCAAGCCGCTCGTCGACGTGCGCAGCCCCGAGGAGTACTCGGGCGAGCGCGCCACGGCGCCCGCGTACCCGGACGAGGGGGCGCTTCGCGCGGGACACATCCCGTCGGCCGCCTCTGTCCCGTGGAGTAAGGCCGTCGGCGAGGATGGGCGCTTCAAGCCGCGCGCAGAGCTCGAGTCGATCTACTTCGGCAGCCCCGAGGCCGGTGGCGCGGGCGTCGACCCCGACGGGCCGGTGATCGCGTACTGCCGGATCGGCGAACGCTCCAGCCACACCTGGTTCGCCCTGCATCACCTGCTCGGCATCGAGAGCGCCCGCAACTACGACGGGTCGTGGACCGAGTGGGGCAGTCTCGTCGGGGCCCCGGTCGTCAAGGGTTCCGCCCGCGGTGAGGTTCCCGCGTGACCGGCGCGAACGAGACCGGCGTCGCGGGGGGCCGTGACCGGCTGCCCGCGCCGCTTGCCGAGATCCGCGGTGAGTTTCACGACCTTCCCGCGTCGGAGCGGCTGACGTTGCTGCTCGAATTCGCCGGCGAGCTGCCGGATCTGCCGTCCCGCTACGCCGATCATCCCGACCTGCTCGAGCGCGTCCTCGAGTGCCAGTCGCCCGTGTTCCTGTTCGTCGAGGTCGACGATCGCGACGAGGTGCGGATGTTCGCGTCGGCCCCCGAGGAGGCCCCGACGACGCGGGGTTTCGCGTCGATCCTGCAGCAGGGCACCGAGGGCATCGGCGTCGACGAGCTGTTCGCGATCGACAGCGATATGCCCTTCGGCCTCGGACTCACCGAGCTCGTCTCGCCGCTTCGTCTGCGCGGCATGGTCGGCATGCTCGAACGGGCCAAGCGCCAGGCGCGGCTGCGGCTCGATGAGCGGGCGGCGGCGGCCGCCGGTGCGGCTTCGGCCCCGCCCGGAGACGAGTCGTGACGTTGCCGATGCCGGCGCCCCGGGAGTTCCGCCTGCTCTGGAGCGACGGTCGCGTCGCCCCGCCCATCACGCCCGGGTCGGTGATCGACGTCGGCACTGACGAGGCGCTCGCCGAGCTTGATCGCCTCTACGCCCCGCCCCCGGGGCCATGGGTGCGCATGAACATGCTCGGCACCCTCAACGCCCGCGCGGCCGGGCCGGACGGGACGAGCGACTCGATCTCGAACCGCGCCGACCGAGCGATTCTGCGACGCATCCGGCTCGCAAGCGACGCGATCATCGTGGGCGCCGAGACCGTCCGGCAGGAAGTGCACATGGCGACCGGCCCGCGGCGACTCGTCGTCGTGACCAACAGCGGCGATCTCACAGGCCACCACATCAGCCCGGCGATCGCCGAACAGCGCGTCACGGTGGTGTGCCCGCGAAGCGCCGCCCCGACCGTCGCGCGCACCATGCCGGGAGCGTCCATGCATCATCCGACCGGCGAGCGCTTCGGCGTCGACGCGGTCGTCGAGTGGTGTCGCTCACACGGCCTCGACCGGCTGGTCGTGGAGGGCGGTTCCGGCCTCATCGCCCAGTTCCTCGACGCGGAGGCCATCGACGAGGTGTGCCTGACACAGGCGCCCGTCTTCGGCGATCCGGACTCGCCGGGGCTTCCCGGCTCGACGGCGCCGCGCCGATACCGGCGCGCCCTCCTCGCGGCCGACGACCTCGGATTCGTCTACTCGCGGCTCGTGGCCGAAACCGCTGACGCCTCCTCGACCGAGGTGAACTGACGCACCCACTGGCGCCACGCCCGCTCCCACCGGGGGGCGTCGACGTTCCAATTGCGCACGTGGAGCGCCTCGTCGAACTGCTCGTACGTGACCAGGTCGGGCCGGGCGCGGGCCAGGCGGGCACTGGGGTGGTACGGCACAACGGTGTCGCCCGTCGAGTGGAACAGCAGCACCGGCACGCGCAGATCGCCCGCCCGCCGCGTCAGCTCCATCGCGTCGATCGGGATGGGCGCGGCGGTTCGCACCAGGAGCGGCGCGAGCGGCGAGGCCAGGAGCCACGTGGTGAATCGGATGACCCACCACGGCAGCTTCAGCCGGCGCCCCTGCAGCGCGAGCGTCGCGCGCCAGCTCACGACTGGCGACTCCAGCACGACGCCGATCACCCTGTCGCGGTGCGCCGACGCGAAAAGTGCCTGCATCACGGTCGCCCCGCCCATCGACCAGCCGACGAGCAACAGGCGCTCCGCGCCACGAGAAAGCGCGAACGCCATGGCCGCTTCGACGTCGCGCCATTCCGTCGCGCCGAGACCGAACTTCCCGTCGGGCGACCGGGGTGCGCCGAGATCGTTTCGATACGAGATCACGAGCGAAGTCCAGCCCTCGTCATGCAGGAGCCGCACCGACCGCAGCGGTTCGGTCAGCACGGCGCCTCGCCCGTGCACATGGATCGCCCAGTCACGCGAACCTGGAGCCTCGAACAGCCATGCCGGAGCGTCGCCGAGCTCGGTTGGCACGCGACGTTCACCCCAGGGAACCCCGACGTCGTCGATCGAGCGTTCGGGCGCAGAGGCGACGCGCACGAACTGCTGCTCCTCGAGGGCGGCGCCCGTCTCGTCGGAGTAGCGGCGGGTGACGGTGCGCTCGTTCTCCGAGACGATCTCACCGAGACGGCAGCTGCCGCGGCCGGCCGCATACACCAGGGTGTAGTTCCCGGCAGCTGCCGATTCCGTCGTGCGCGCCAGGGTCACGGTGCTCGCGGCCGGATCGATGGCGTGCAGACGCACAGGGTCGCGACGCTGATCCGGCGGCGTTACGACGGCTCGTCCGACGAGGACGCCGACCGTGCTGCCCACGGCGGCGATGGTGGACATCACGACGGTGGCCGCCAGCGACAGTCCGGCAGCGGCGCGCGCGACCTCGGCCCCCCACGTCGCCGTGCGATCGCGCCGTCCGGTGCTGCGTCGAAATCCGGGCATGAACGTACCGTCCTCGTCGAAGTCGATGCGGTGCTCGGTGCGTCGCCGCACACGCGGCGTGCCGCCCCCGGGAGGGCACCCGACGAGCATAGTCTCGACGCGTGGTAGTGAGCCTGCATGTCCCGCCCGGAGCCTTCGAGGCCGCGGCCGATTCGGTGCGCGGGGCCACCTATAGGTCCGAGGTCCGCGTGCACGAGATCCGCTCCCCCGCCGGACTGGCGCCGAATTCGATCGCGTTCGCGGGCGATGTCGACCCCATGGCCGACGAAGGCGACTCCGAGGTCGGAACCGGACGGTTCATCCTGTTGCACGACCCCGACGAGCCCGACGCGTGGCACAGCGACTTCCGCGTCGTCACGTTCGCGCAAGCGCCGCTGGAACCCGAGATCGGCGTCGACCCGTTCGTCTCGGAGGTGGCGTGGGCATGGCTGGTCGACGCCCTCGCCGCGCGTGGCGCCGACTACACGCACGCATCCGGCACGGCGACCATCATCAATTCACGAGGGTTCGGTGAGCTCGAATCGCAGGGCGTCGGCGCGCAGATCGAGATCCGCGCCTCGTGGACCCCGCGCGACACGGCGTTCGCGGCGCATGCCGAAGCCTGGGGAGACCTGCTCTGCCTGCTGGCAGGGCTGCCACCGGTCGAAACCGACGACGTCGCCGTGCTTCGCCCGCGCCGGGGACCCCGTGGCAGCTGAGCCGTTGACCCCCTGGACGTCCTCCGGGCCCGAGCCTTCGGGCGCGGAGCATCCCGCCGCCGAGCACCCCGCGGGCGAACGGCCGGCCGTCGACCGACTGGCCGTCGTCGACACCGGACCGTTGCTCGAGCACGCGATTCGGCGCCTCGGCCAGGGCATTGGTCCCGTTGCGGTCGATGCCGAGCGCGCGAGCGGGTTCCGGTACTCCGACCGCGCCTATCTCGTGCAGTTCTACCGGAGGGGCGCCGGCACGTTCCTGATCGACCCGATCCCCTTCGGCTCGCTCGGCGACCTCGGCGACGTCATCGGCGACGAAGAGTGGGTCTTCCACGCCGCGACGCAGGACCTTCCCTGCCTGCGCGAGATCGACCTCGACCCGGAACGCATCTTCGACACCGAGCTCGGCGCCCGGCTGCTCGGCATGGAGCGCGTCGGTCTCGGCGCCGTCGTCGAAGAGCTCCTCGGGGTGCACCTCGCCAAGGCGCACTCCGCAGCCGACTGGTCGAAGCGGCCACTCCCCCGCGATTGGCTCGAGTACGCCGCCCTCGATGTCGAGCTCCTGCTCGATGTCCGAGACATCATGGCGGAGCTCCTCGACGAGGCGGGCAAGGCGCGCATCGCCGAGGAGGAATTCGACTCGATCCTCACCCGCGAACTACAGCAGAAGCGCGAAGAGCCATGGCGTCGCCTGACGGGTCTCTCGAAGCTGAAGACGCCGCGACAGCTGGCGGTCGCACGCGAGTTATGGCACGCCCGCGATGAGTACGCGAGGCAAACCGATCGTGCTCCGGGGCGCATCGTCCCCGACCGGGCGCTCGCGGCGGCGGCGCTGGCGATGCCTTCATCCATGGGCGCGCTGCAGGCGCTACGCGAGTTCACGGGCCGCGAGTCGCGGTCGCAGCTTCCGCGGTGGTGGGCCGCGATCGAACGTGGGCGCGCGACCGACGAGCTGCCGTCCCGTCGCGTCTCGAGCGGCAACGGGATGCCATCGCATCGCACGTGGTCGCAACGCGACCCCGACGCCGACCTGCGCCTCAAATCGGTGCGCGCCGAACTCGCCGAACTCGCTGAGGTGCTCCACATGCCGGTCGAGAACGTGTTGACGCCCGACACGCTGCGCCGGGTCTGCTGGTCGCCGCCGGCGGATCCCACGCCCGAGAGCGTCGGCGCGATACTCCGCGAGTACGGCGCGCGCCCGTGGCAGGTACAGGCCACGGCTGCCGTCATCGCCGCCGCGCTCCGCGACGCGCCGGCACTCGCGGCGACGGGCTCGCAGGAGGCGGAAACGGCGGAGCGCGCGGCCGGTTCTCCGACGTCCTCCGCTGAGTGACGGCGCACCGCCTTCGGCGATGGGCCGATGCGGCTTGTGGAAGGTGTCCAAGCGAACCGGGCCGCACCCGCGCCTCGTTCGTGATCCCATGACGGCCATGCGTCACTCACCCGCTCCCTCTCTAGGATGACGGTAACGATCCAACCAATGGAGGCAGCGTGGGCAATCGCGACCGCGACGTCCTCTTCGTCGATGGCGTTCGAGTCCCCTTCGGGCGCGCCGGCGAAAAGGGCATGTACTGGAAGACCCGAGCCGACGATCTGGCCGTCAAGACCGTTCGTGCCCTGCTCGAGCGCAACCCGTCGATCCCGCGCGATCGTTACGACGACATCGCCATCGCGGCGACGACGCAGCAGGGCGACCAGGGGCTGACGCTCGGCCGCTCGGTTGGCATCCTCGCCGGCCTGCCCGACACCGTGCCCGGTCTCGCGATCGACCGCATGTGCTCTGGCGCCATGACGGCGGCCACCGCGATGGGCTCCGGCATCGCGTTCGGCGCCTATGACGTCGCGATCGCCGGCGGGGTCGAGCACATGGGCCACCACCCCCTCGGCGAGGGGATCGACCCGAACCCTCGCTTCGTGTCGGAGAAGCTCGTCAGCGAAGACGCGCTCAACATGGGCAAGACCGCGGAGCGCATCCACGACCGGTTCCCCCATCTCACGCGCGAGCGCTCCGACCGGTATGCCATGCGAAGCCAGCACAAGGCGGCGGCCGCATACGAGGAGGGACACATTCCGCCCGACCTCGTGCCCGTCGCGCTCGAAAGCGAGTCGGGCTGGGGGCTCGCCTCGCGCGACGAAACGCTGCGCCCCGACACCGACATGGCGACGCTCGCAACGCTGAGCACCCCGTTCCGCCCGCACGGCCGCGTCACGGCCGGCAACGCCTCCGGACTCAACGATGGCGCGACCGCGTGCATCCTCGCCTCGAGCCAGGCGGTCAAGGACTTCGGCCTCGAGCCGCGAATGCGCATGGTGCAATTCGCGTTCGCCGGCGTGGAGCCCGAGATCATGGGCATGGGCCCGATCCCCTCGACCGAGAAGGCCCTGCGTCGTGCGGGGCTCACGATCGACGACATCGGCCTGTTCGAACTCAACGAGGCCTTCGCGGTGCAGGTGCTCGCGTTCCTCGACCACTTCGGGATCGAAGACGATGATCCCGCCGTCAACCGCTGGGGCGGGGCGATCGCCTTCGGTCACCCGCTCGCCTCATCCGGGGTGCGCCTCATGAGCCAGCTCTCGCGTCAGTTCGAAGCCCACCCGGAGGTTCGGTACGGCATCACGGCCCTGTGCGTCGGCCTCGGCCAGGGCGGAACGGTCATCTGGGAGAACCTCAACTGGAACGGCAAGAAGCACAGCCGCGCCGCCGCCACCGGTAGCACCCCCAAGAAGGGACGCAACAAGTGACAGATCTGCGCACTCGATACGCCGACCTGCTCGCAGTCGCCGACGACGAGGTCGCCACGCGCGGGCTCGTGCGCGACGTCGACCTGCCAAGCGGCGCGACGCTCGCGCTCATCACCCTCGACAACGGACACGACTACAAGCGGCCCAACACTCTTGGCCCCCGTTCGCTCGTGGGGCTCGGCGAGACCTTCGCCCAGCAGCGCGAGCGGGCCGCACGCGGCGAGATCGACGCGCTCGCCATCACCGGCAAGCGGTTCAACTTCGCCGCGGGCGCAGATCTCTCGCGGGTCAATGACATCCCCTCACGCGAGGTCGCGGCACTCCTCGGTCGTCTGGGGCACGAGGTGCTGGGGGCGCTCACGGGCTTCGGCGTGCCGACGTTCACCTTCTACAACGGGCTGGCGCTCGGAGGCGGCGTCGAGATCGGCCTCAATTGCGACTACCGCACGATCGACGCGTCGGTTCCGGCGTTCGCACTGCCAGAGGTGTTCCTCGGCCTCGTTCCCGGCTGGGGCGGGGCCACGATCCTGCCGAACCTCATCGGTATCGAGAATGCGCTCAAGGTCGTCATCGAGAACCCACTCAAGCAAAACCGGATGCTCAAGGGCCCCCAGGTGGCGGAGCTCGGCATCGCCGACGTGATGTTCGAGCCGGTGAACTTCCTCGAGGACTCGCTGCGCTGGGCCGACGAGGTGATCACCGGTGCTCGCACGCCCTCGCGCCCGCACGAGCCGGGCAAGCTCGAGCGTCTCGCGAAGTGGGACATCGCGATCGGGATCGCGCGCAAGTCCCTCGAGGAGAAGATCGGCACGACGCCGGCCTCGCCCTACCGCGCGCTCGACCTGCTGAAGCTTGCCAAGTCGAATGACCGGGCGAAGGGGTTCGCAGCCGAAGACGACGCGCTCGCCGACCTCATCTCCGGTGACCAGTTCATTGCCTCGATCTACGCGTTCAACCTCGTGCAGAAGCGGGCCAAGAAGCCGGCCGGCGCACCGGATGCGACGCTCGCGAAGCCGGTCACGAAAGTCGGCATCGTCGGCGCGGGGCTCATGGCGAGCCAGTTCGCGACGCTGTTCGTCCGGCGTCTGCAGGTGCCGGTCGTGATCACCGATGTCGACCAGGCGCGCGTTGAGAAGGGCCTCGACTCCGTGCGTGGGGAACTGCAGGAACTGGCCGACAAGGGGCGCATCGGTCCGGACGAGCACAACCGCCTGATCGGTCTTCTGCGCGGCACGACCGACCGCCGCGAGTTCGCCGACTGCGACTGGGTCATCGAGGCCGTCTTCGAAGAGCTCGAGGTCAAGCAGCAGGTGTTCCGCGACATCGAGCAGATCGTCGCCGACGACTGCATCCTCGCCACCAATACGTCGGGACTATCGATTCCCGACATGGCGAGCGTGCTCGAGCATCCGAACCGCCTCGTCGGCTTCCACTTCTTCAACCCGGTGGCGGTCATGCCGCTCATCGAGGTCGTCAAGACGGGAACGACCGACGACACGACGCTCGCAACCGCGATGAGGACGGCGAAGGCGTTGAAGAAGACGGCGATCATCACGCGTGACACGCCTGGCTTCGTCGTGAACCGCATTCTGGCCAAGGTCCTCGGCGAGGCGATGCGCGCCGTCGACACAGGAACGCCGTTCGAGGTCGTCGACAACGCGCTTGACGACTTGGGCATGCCCATGTCGCCCTTCGAACTGCTCGAGCTGGTCGGGCTCAAGGTGGGGGCGCACGTGCTCGACACCAACCATGCCGCGTTCCCCGACCGCTTCTACCGGTCGGAGAACCTGCACCGGCTCGCCGACTACGGGAAGCTCTTCGATCGCGACGGCAAAGGCAAGATCAAGGGCTTCGACAAGCAGGCTCGCAAGATCGTCGCCGGCGGGAGCGAGCCGATCACGGCCGAGGAGTTCCAGCAGCGCGTCGAGGTCGGCCTCGCTGACGAGATCAAGCGAATGCTCGACGACAACGTCGTTGCCGCCGCGGAGGACATCGATCTCTGCATGATCCTCGGGGCCGGGTGGCCGTTCCACGCGGGCGGCATCACGCCGTATCTTGACCGTGCCGGTGCCTCGCAGCGGGCGTTCGGCGACACCTTCCATCACCCGCCGCTTCGAGGGGCTGCGCACCGCTGACGCGCTCGCGCCGGGCGCCTCGCTTCGGGAACGGGCTCGCGCTACCGGTGCGAGACGATTCGGTAGCCATGTACGCGCGGCGGAGCGCCATGGTCGCTAGCCCGGGTGATGGCCCGACCACGGGCTCGCGACGCCGGCCGCCGGGGCGGGCGAGGCTAGACGCTGCGGGTCGCCGCGTCGGGCGCTCGCTCGGCGTCGCGCGCTCGCTCGCTCTCGACCCCCCGCTCGGGGCGGGCATGGGGAACGCGGATGCCGAGCACCTGTGCGACGACGTCGCGCGCGATGCGCTGGGGCGTGAGCCCGGCCTCGGCGAGGATCTGCGCCCGCGAGCCGTGCGGGATGAACGCGTCGGGCAGTCCGAGTTCCGTGACCGTCGTGTCGATGGCGGCCGCACGCAGATCCTGGCGGATGCGCGTGCCGACTCCCCCGACGACGATGCCGTCTTCGATGGTCACGACGAGGCGGTGCGAGCTCGCGAGCTCGAGCACCGTCGCCGGCACGGGGACGACCCAGCGCGGGTCGACGACGGTCGCGCCGATGCCCTGCGCCTCGAGTCGCTCAGCGACCTCGATCGCGAGCTCGACCATCGGGCCGACACCGACGAACAGCACGTCCCGCCTCGAACCCCAGCGCAGCACGTCAACGCCGTCGCGCAGGCGCGCGCTCGCGACCAGTTCGCGACCGACGCTGCCCTTCGAGAACCGAACGACGGTCGGTGCGTCGTCGACGGCAACGGCTTCGCGCAGCTCCTCCCGGAGACGCGCTGCGTCGCGGGGAGCCGCGATGCGGATGTGCGGCACGGACTGCAGCAGCGCGAGATCCCACATGCCGTGGTGGCTCGGACCGTCCGGGCCCGTGATGCCTGCGCGGTCGAGCACGAAGGTGACGCCGGCGCGATGCAGTCCGACGTCCATGAGGATCTGGTCAAACGCTCGATTGGCGAAGGTGGCGTAGATCGCGACGACGGGGTGCATCCCCCCGAAGGCGAGGCCGGCGGCCGAGGTGACCGCATGCTGCTCGGCAATTCCGACGTCGAGGACACGATCGGGAAACGCCGCCGCGAACTTGGCGAGCCCGACGGGGCGAAGCATTGCCGCAGTGATGCCGACGATACGCGGGTCCTGTGTGGCCAGTTGCACGATCTCGTCGGCGAAGACGCCCGTCCACGACTGCCCGGCCGCGGCCGAGACGGGCTCCCCTGTGATGGGATCGATCTGGCCGACCGCGTGGAACTGATCGGCCGCGTCGTCGATCGCGGGCTGGTAGCCGCGCCCCTTCTGGGTGATCGCGTGAACGATTACGGGAGCGCCATAGTCGCGCGCCTGACGGAGCGTGTGCTCGAGGGCGCCGAGATCATGCCCGTCGACCGGGCCGAGGTACTTGATGTCGAGGTTCGAATAGAGCTCATCGGTGTTGGTGAAACGACTCAGGAAGCCGTGCACCCCGCCCCGTATGCCGCGGTAGACGGACCGGCCAAGTGCGCCACCGAACCGGCCGAATGCCTCGTCGCTCTGGCGCTGGAGCATCCGGTAACTGCGCTGGGTGCGGACGGTGTTCAAGAAGCGGGCGACGCCGCCGATCGTCGGGGCGTAGGAGCGCCCGTTGTCATTGACGACGATGATGAGGCGGCGGGCGTTGTCGTCGGAGATGTTGTTGAGGGCCTCCCAGGTCATGCCGCCGGTCAGTGCGCCGTCGCCGACGACCGCGACGACGCGTCGGTCGGCCTGTCCGGACAAGCTGAAGGCACGCGAGATGCCGTCGGCCCAGCTGAGCGACGACGACGCGTGCGACGACTCGACGATGTCGTGGGGCGATTCCTCGCGCTGCGGGTAGCCGGCGAGTCCCCCGCGCTCGCGCAGCCGAGAGAAGTCCTGCCGGCCCGTCACGAGCTTGTGCACGTACGACTGATGCCCTGTGTCGAAGATGATTGGGTCGCGGGGCGAGTCGAAGACCCGGTGGAGTGCGAGCGTCAGTTCGACGACTCCGAGGTTGGGGCCGAGATGGCCGCCGGTGCGAGAGACCTCGTCCACGAGGAACGCCCGGATCTCCTCCGCCAAACGCGTGAGCTTGCGCGCCGGCAGCCGCCGCAGATCCGCGGGACCGCTGATCGTCGGGAGGATCTGGCAGGCCATCGTGCTCCTGGGGTCGGTCGTCAATGCCGGGGCGGGCGTGCCCGAGCGGGCTCATGAGTCTACGCGCGACGACGCGGCTGACGCCGAAGCCGTGGACGGCGGGTGTGCGGACGGGCCCCGGCCGATCACCCGGAGTCCATTCCACCGGGAGACGGTGATCGATCGGCGCCGGTCAGCTGCCGCAAGACGAACGCTCACTCCCTCGCTGCCCCTTTTCAGCGCTCTCCACCGTGCCGGCGTCGGCTCGACTTCGACCGATTGAGCCAAGCCCGTTCTTCTCGCGGATTCGGGCGTCGCGTATCGCTGGTGTGGAATGGTGATCATGGAGTATCGGCGGTTTGCCCCGGATCCGCGCTTGAGCGAGACGGTGGAACACTATTGGCTGATCGTCGCGCCAGCACCCGTTGAGGAGATCCGCGCAGTGCTCATCCCCAACGGCAGGGCCACGGTGCAGTTCTGTCTCGGTGAGCCCGGTCATCGGCTCCGACCCGGTACAACATCGGTCGAGCTGAATGCTGACGTGCTGCTGCCCGTGACAACTGATCCCTATGTTCTGGTGCAGAGCGGCCCATCTCACTATGTCGGAGTGCAATTCACACCGTGGGGCGCAGCGACCGCGTGGCACGATGCGCCGCGCGAGCCGACTCCGATCGGTGACGTGGCTACGGGTCACCCAACGGACGCGGCACTGAAGGACGATCTCTGCGCCGCGCTCGACCGATGGCTCCTCGCGGAGCTGTCGCCCGGCCCGGTGCGAGGGCGACGGGATACTGTCGTCTCCGCCGTCCGGATGGTGGATCAGGACACCGAGGGGCACACCGTCGCAAGCCTGGGAGCCACACTCGGGGTGTCGACCGCGACGCTGTATCGCGCATTCCGCCGATGGATCGGCATCAGCCCGAAAGAGTACCTGTCAGTGCGTCGCTACGAACGCTTCATGGCCCGGCTGATTGAGCAGTCGCGAGGCAATAGCCCGGCGATGCTGGCCGCCGCCGCCGGGTACGCGGATCAGGCGCACGCCGCGCGCGAGTTCCGGCGGCACACCGGGATGAACGCGACCGCGTTCCGTGATCGTCTGGACGGAATCGCCGAAATGATGTTCCGCGACATGCCGCCACGGTGACCGGTCTGCCGCCGATCGAAGTGAACGATTCGTTCAAGACGGGGCAGTGCATTCGTCCTACGTTGGCCTGCATGGGACGAATCATTCATTTCGAGATCACTGCCGATGACCCCGAATCGACGGCACGGTTCTACGCGGACGCCTTCGGCTGGCAGAGCGAGACCTCACCCTTCGTGCCCGGATATCACCTCGTCGACACCGGCGACGGAAACGGAATTAACGGAGCGGTCATGAGCCGGGAGTACCGTCGACAGCCGGCGATCCTCTGGCTGGAGGTCGACGACATCCGTGACAGCGTCGCCGCTGTCGAAGCGGCGGGCGGGCGGCATGACGGAGCCGTGAATGAAATTCCCGGCCAAGGACTCGTCACCTACGTCACCGACCCGAGCGGCACGGCGATCGGCCTCAAACAACCCCTTCACTGATCGCGGATTCCCGATCGCTCGGCGGTTCCACCCCGGCCGGGCCCTGATCGTTGGAAGACCTGCCCGTACCGGCCACTGCCTATCAGCACGGAACAGCAAGCACCCCGCCAGGCCGAAGCCTGACGGGGTGCTTGTGCGACATTCCGCGGCAGCTGGCTACCGCCTCCTCGCTGAGCTTCGAACCCTTCAGCTCAGGAAGCGACGAGCTGCCGCAGCACGTACTGCAGGATGCCGCCGTTGCGGTAGTACTCGGCCTCACCGGGGGTGTCGATGCGCACGATCGCGTCGAACTCGACCGTCTGCTTGCCCTCGGCCGAGTGCTCGCTCGGTTCGGCGACGACGTGCACCGTCTTCGGGGTCACGCCTTCGTTGAGCTGCTCGAGCCCCGTGATCGAGACGACCTCGGTGCCGTCGAGCCCGAGCGACGACCAGCTGGATCCCTCGGGGAACTGCAGCGGAACGACGCCCATGCCGATGAGGTTCGAGCGGTGGATGCGCTCGAAGCTCTCGGTGATAACCGCTTTCACGCCGAGCAGGCGCGTGCCCTTCGCGGCCCAGTCGCGCGACGATCCGGATCCGTACTCCTTCCCGCCGAACACCACGAGCGGGACGTCCTGCTCCTGGTAGTTCTCGCAGGCGTCGTAGATGAACGACTGCGGGCCGTCCGGCTGCGTGAAGTCGCGGGTGTAACCGCCCTCGATCACCTTGCCGTTGTTGACGGCGGCGGTGAGCTCGTTCTTGAGGCGGATGTTCGCGAACGTCCCGCGGATCATGACCTCGTGGTTACCACGACGCGACCCATAGGAGTTGAAGTCCTTCTGCGTGACACCGTGCTCGGTGAGGTACTGTGCCGCCGGCGTGCCGGCCTTGATCGTACCGGCCGGGCTGATGTGGTCGGTCGTCACCGAATCCCCGAGCGTCGCCATCACGCGGGCGCCGGTGATGTCGGCGACCGGCTCGAGCTCCGTGCTCATGCCGTCGAAGTACGGGGCCTTGCGCACGTACGTCGAGTTCGTGTCCCAGTCGAAGGTCGGGCCGGTCGGCGTCGGCAGGTTGCGCCAGCGCTCGTCACCGTCGAAGACAGTCGCGTACTGCTTGATGAACTGCTCACGCGAGATCGACTCGTCGATGACCTGTTGCACCTCGTCGGGCGCAGGCCAGATGTCCTTGAGGTAGACCGGGTTGCCCTCGCGATCCGTGCCGAGCGAGTCGGCGTCGAAGTCGAAGTGCATCGAGCCGGCGAGCGCGTACGCGACCACGAGGGGGGGCGAGGCGAGGTAGTTCATCTTGACGTCGGGGCTGATGCGTCCCTCGAAGTTCCGGTTGCCCGAGAGCACGGCGGTGACGGCGAGGTCGTTGTCGTTGATGGCCGACGACACTTCTTCGATCAACGGGCCCGAGTTGCCGATGCAGATCGTGCACCCGTAGCCGACCGTGTAGAAACCGATCGCCTCCAGCGACTTGTCGAGCCCCGACTTCTCGTAGTAATCGGTGACGACCTTCGACCCCGGCCCGAGCGTCGTCTTCACCCACGGTTTCCGGTCCAAACCCTTCTCCACCGCCTTCTTGGCGAGGAGTCCGGCGGCGATCATGACCGTCGGGTTCGACGTGTTGGTGCAGGAAGTGATCGCGGCGAGCGTGACGGCGCCGTTGTCGAGCACATAGGAGTAGCCCTCCTTCGTGTCGACGCGCACGGGATTGGACGCGTGAGCGACGCTGCCGCTGCTGATGATCACGGTGCCGTTGGTCTCGTCGTCTTTTCCGGGAGCGTTGCCGGGGTCGGACGCCGGGAAGGAGTCCTGCGACTCGAGGTCGACGATGTCGTCGCTCGATGACACGCTCGCGTAGCTGACGATGTCCTTCTCGAACTGCTCCTTGGCCTCCGACAGCAGGATGCGATCCTGCGGACGCTTGGGGCCGGCGATCGAAGGGACGACCGTCGAGAGGTCGAGCTCCATGTACTCGCTGAACTCGGGCTCGCGGCTCGGGTCGTGCCAGAGGGTCTGCTCCTTGGCGTACTGCTCGACGAGCGACACCGCGTGCTCCTCGCGGCCGGTGAAGCGCAGGTACTCGAGCGTGACGTCGTCGATGGGGAAGATCGCGGCGGTCGAGCCGAACTCCGGGCTCATGTTGCCGATCGTCGCGCGGTTGGCGAGAGGGACCTCGGCGACGCCCTCGCCGTAGAACTCGACGAACTTGCCGACGACGCCGTGCTTGCGGAGCATGTCGGTGATCGTCAGCACCACGTCGGTCGCCGTGACCGCCGGTGGGATCTCGCCCGAGAGCTTGAAGCCGACGACGCGCGGGATGAGCATTGAGACGGGCTGGCCCAGCATGGCGGCCTCAGCCTCGATGCCGCCGACGCCCCAGCCGAGCACGCCGAGGCCGTTGACCATGGTCGTGTGCGAGTCGGTGCCGACGCACGTGTCGGGGTAGGCCCGGAGCACACCGTCGACCGTGCGGTCGTAGATGACCTTCGCGAGGTGCTCGATGTTGACCTGGTGCACGATGCCGGTGCCGGGGGGAACGACCTTGAAATCGTCGAATGCGGTCTGGCCCCAGCGGAGGAACTGGTAGCGCTCGCCGTTGCGCTCGTACTCGATCTCGACGTTGCGCTCGAGGGCGTTCTCGGTGCCGAACACGTCGGCGATGACGGAGTGGTCAATGACCATCTCTGCCGGCGAGAGCGGGTTGATCTTGTTCGGGTCGCCGCCGAGCTCGGTGACGGCTTCGCGCATCGTCGCGAGGTCGACGATGCAGGGCACGCCCGTGAAGTCCTGCATGACGACGCGCGCGGGGGTGAACTGGATCTCGGTGTTCGGTTCGGCAGATGGGTCCCAGGCCCCGAGCGCGCGAATGTGATCAGCGGTGACATTGGCGCCGTCTTCCGTGCGCAGCAGGTTCTCGAGCAGAACCTTGAGGCTGAACGGGAGGTCCTCGTACCCCTCGACCTTGTCGATGCGATAGATCTCGTACTCGGTGCCATCGACACGCAGCGTGTCCTTGGCGCCGAAACTGTTGACTGCAGTCACGTCGGTTCTCCTTCGTAGCGACATTCGGTTCGGGTGCCCAGTCCCATTATGTCGCCAGTCGTTCGGCAGCCGTCGTGAGGGGCGCTCTGGCGTTCGGCACGCGCGGCTGCGTTCGTCGTCGATGTATCTCGACGTCGAGATAATTGTACGCGATCGCGCTCAGAATGCGAACGCGATGCGGGGCGTTTCGCGCGCCGCGTGGTACACCCGTCAGCCGCCGTCAGCTCGTCGGGAGGCCTCCACGGCGCCGCGCTCCGCGTCGCCGTCGCCGAAGCCAGCCGCCCGGAACGCGCCGCGGGCGAACAGCGCCGTCACGACGAGCAGCACGCCGTACATGGGGGTGCCCATGACGAGTCGAGTGACGCCGAGCGCTTCAACGTTGCCCGCGAAGTAGAGCGGCAACTGCACGGCGAGCCGCAGCGCGAAGAACACGACCCACCCGAGCGTCACGAGCGTCATCCACCGCTTCAGCCTGGCGTTGGCGCGCCAACGCCCGCCCGCATTGAACAGCAGTCCAGCGAGGACGCCGATGAGCGGCCAGCCGACCACGACGGACACGAGGAACGCCGCCCCGTACGCGCCGTTCGTCCAGAACCCCGTGAGGTAGTAGTCGATGCCGTCGCCGCTGCGGATGGCGAGAAATCCTGAGATGACGGCGCCGAGGAGACCGGCGATGGCTGGCATGGCGGTCTGCCTCGCGATGAGTCGCGCCACGATGAAGACGACGCCGAGCGCCGCAGGGACGCCGACCGACCACCACAGGTCGCCCGTGAACGTGAAGAGCACGAGGAAGGCGAGACCCGGTACAACCGCTTCGACGATGCCGCGCACCCCGCCCATCGCGGCCAGGAGCGATCGACCCCCGAGGCCGCCCTCGACCACGCGGCCGAGTGCGCTCGCTCGCGCAGCGTCGGCGGCCGATCGCGCGCGGTCGTCCGGCTCAGCCGTCACGGCGCTTCGACGAGCGCCCCTCGGCGCGCTTCGAGTCGGGTGAGGGGCTGGATGCCCCACCGGAGTCGACCGTGCCGGCCACCTTCGCGGTCTGTGCGGCCCGGGGCTGCTTGGCGTCGGCCATGTGCTCGGCCATGGCCTTCGGAACGACGAGCGGGAGGAGCTCGCGCGGCGGCATGGCCTCGTCACCCCGAACGACCACGATGCTGCGGAAGAGCTCTTCCATCGCGTCGCGCGCGGCTTCGTCGCGGAGGGCCTCGCCCGTGAGCACGCCCCGGAGGAACCAGCGCGGGCCGTCGACACCGATGAACCGGGCCGATCGGTGCCCCACTCCCCCCGACGCCCCCTTGGCGACCGGCAGCTTCGTGTCGAGCACGGTCCCGAGGGCCGCCTCGACCTCTTCGGCCTGGCCGCCCTGTTTCTCGACCTGCTCCACGAGCTGACGACGGATGGGGTGCCAGAGTCCCGACGACCGCGGGGCGGCGAACGCCTGCACCTGCATGGTGGATCCCTGATAGTCGAGAGCGACGGCGACGAGGCGCTTTGTGCGCTCCTCGACCTCGAGCCGGAGGCCGAGACCGGTGCGAGCCGGCACGCGGATGGCCCCGAGGTCGACGTAGCGCTTGGCCGGATTCGCCTCGGTCACGTCGAACGGGCCGCGCTCCTCGCGATCGTCGGGCGCAGACTTGTCGTCGAAGCGTTCGTCATCATCGTCATCGCCCTCGTCAGCGACGACGTCGGAGTCGAGGTCGTCGTCGGCGACGAGCCGATCGGCCTTCTGTCGCGGCGTATCGTCGTCGCGGCGCAAGAAATCAAGCAGCCCCATCGGATGCCTCTTTCGTGGTCGTGTATCCGGTTGAACCGAAGCCCGCTTCGCCTCGCTCGCTCTCGGACAGCTCGCCGACCGGCACGAACTCGACGGGCGGAATCGGTATCACGATCAGCTGCGCAATCCGGTCGCCCGCCTCGATCGTGTAGGTCTGCGCGGCGTCCGTGTTGAGCACGATCACTTTGAGCTCACCGCGGTACCCCGCGTCGATCGTGCCGGGTGAGTTCACCAGCGTTATGCCGTGCTTCGCCGCAAGGCCACTGCGCGGGACGACCAGTCCGACGGTTCCCGACGGCAGGGCGATCCGCACCCCCGTTGGCACGACGGCGCGGGCTCCGGGCGGCAGGATGGTGCGCTCCGCCGCCGTGAGATCGGCCCCTGCATCATCCGGGTGTGCGAATCGGGGCTGGTCGCCGACAACGGGCACGCGGATCGGGGAAGTCACGACCACTACCGTACGCCACGGCGATCGGACGATGAGCATCCCTCGAGGGCGCCTGAGGGTGGCGAACGGACGTGCGATCGGTCGTGGGATGGAGCGCCTCCTCACCGGGCGCACAGTGATCGCGGGCCGCGCGTCCAGGGCGCACCGGCGCAACGTGCTGGAATAGGGGCATGAATCGGTACCACGAGCGCGTCTGGCCCTCGGCGTGGATGTTCATCGCAGCGCTGCTCGTGATTCCCGCGACGGTGCTCGTGTTCCTCCGCATCAACGTGTGGGTCGGCGTGTTCCTCGGGATCGCGATTTACGCCGGCTACGTCGCGCTGCTGATCGTGGCGTCCCCCGTCGTCGAGGTGTCGAATCGGCAACTGCGCGTCGGGAGTGCACGCATCCCCCTCACGGTGACGGGCGACGTGACGGCCTACTCGACCCGAGAGGCCGCCCGCGTGGCTGCCGGCCCGGACCTCGACGCCAGGGCGTGGCTGTGCCTTCGCGGATGGGCTCCGACCTCGGCTCGCGTGGACGTGACGGATCCCGTCGACCCGGTGCCCTATTGGCTGTTCTCGACCCGGAACCCGGATGCCGTGCGCGCGGCCATCGAAGCCGCCCGCGCAACGCAGGCGCGCGACGACCTCCGGTGAGGAGTGCGCGCGAGCGGTACTGCGGGCACGCGAAACGCCCGCCGATGTCGGGAGCACCGCGAGCGTTTCGATAATGCCGGACCTGGCCGCGTGACGGGCCGGTACGGCTTAGAGGCCGGCGCAGTCCCGGCAAATGGGGCCGTCGGCGGTCTTCTCGGCGAGCTGCGAACGATGCTGGGCCAGGAAACAGCTCACGCACGTGAACTCGTCCTCCTGGACCGGGATGACGACCGTCTCGAGTTCGACGTCGGCGAGGTCGGCCGCCGACAGGTCGAATGAGCCCGGGTTGTCGGCATCTTCGGCATCGACGCTGCCCGACATACGGTCGGGAACGCGCTCCTTCAGGGCCTCGATCGAATCCGCCTCGTCGTCGGTCTTGCGCGGTGCGTCGTAGTCCGTTGCCATGCCAGTCCAAATCTCTCTGCCGCGGGCTGGGTCACCGACGGCGCCGACATACTGCACGACGCGATGCAGGAGTGCAACTCGATGCGGGCGTGTTCGCCGTCAACGCAATTCGCGACGGTCACGCGACCCGGGTCGAGGTCGATCCTGCGGACTCCCTCGTGCCCGCCCGCCCGCGGCGCGAGCAGGAGGCAGCAGGGCAGATTGGGCGGCGCGCCCGGCCGCCATCGCCGTATTCGTCCGGCGCCGTGTGATGCTGTGGCAAATCAGGCGTCGCAGTGGCGTCGACACGACGTCGCAGTGGCGTCGACACAGGGCCCCGCGAGGAAGACGGACATGCAGGAACTCAGGTTTATCGCAGCCGACGACGCTGCGCTCATCGTGTCTGACGAAGCCGGCGAGCAGTACCGCGTCATCGTCGATGACGCGCTTCGCGACGCGCTGCGGCCGAGGCCGCACGTGCGCGCCGAGGCGCCAAGGGTCGCTCCGCGCGAGATTCAGCAGCTCATCCGATCCGGCCGCACGGTCGACGAGGTCATCGAGCTGACGGGAGCCGAGCGCTCCGACGTCGAACGCTTCGAGGGACCGGTCCGCGCCGAGCGCGCGCATATCGTCAACCAGGCCCGCCTCGTCAGGGTGCGCGTGCAGCCCGACGCCGACCCGCTCGACCCTGACGCGGCGACCTTCGGTTCGGTCATCGATGACCGCCTGGAGGCGCTCGGCGCCGCATCCATCGAGTGGGATGCGTGGAAGGACCCGGAAGAGGGCTGGCGCATCGGTCTCGAATTCGCCGTTGAGGGCATCAGCCGGGACGCCCTGTGGGCCTACGATCCGCGAGCCCGCGCCCTGTCGCCGCGGAACCCCGCCGCAGTGACGCTCTCGCAGCAGGGCGAGCTGTCATCGCTGCAGGCGCCGCGGCTGCGGGCCGTCGAGCCGGAGCTCCCCGACTTCGCGGGATCGCTCCACGAACCGGGCGAAACGCAGCCGACCGATCCCGCGAGCCAGGCGGCGTCGTCGGGCCCCGAGGCTCGCAACGGCGAGAGCCCAGTGCCGTCTCGGGCATCAGACCCGCGTGGGGCCGGATGGGTCGGGGCTGCCGTCGCGGACATCGGCCAGCAGCGTACCGATTCGCCGCGCGACGAGACGGCGGATCTGCTCGAGCAGCTACGGCGCCGCCGAGGTGAGCGAACGCACCAGCCCTTCGAGGAGTTCGACGACGAGACCGGCGATCCTCTCGACGCGGCGCACGGCGAACTGGGCGATGGCGTTGAGCCGGACGGCGGCGAACTCCGCCCCGCTGCGCCGTCGACCGTGACATCCCTCTCTTCCGTACGGGAACGCTCGAACCGCACCCGCGAAGGCACGTCGACCATGGGCCTGGACGACACCGGGGCGGAAGCCGACGAGACACCGGGCACGGAAGGCTCCGGCCCGGACGAGGCGGTGGCGCCTCCGACCGGTGCCGGCCGGGTCCGCGCCGTCGACGTGCCGCTGGATGGGTTCGAGACCTCGGACGACAGCCCGCGTCACTCGTCCCGCACGGCGCTCGTCGGCCGCGGCACGACTGGCCCGGTGTCGCGGAAGCGCGGACGCGCCTCGCTGCCGAGCTGGGACGAGATCGTCTTCGGCACTCGCAGCGACGACTGACCGCAGGGCTCCGGGCGGGTCGTGCGCCTCACTCGATCGTGAAGGCGCCCTTGCGGATGAGCGGGACGATGGTCTCCTCGGGCGAGACCGAACCGTGCTGGCCGATGACGTCACGCTGGCCGCCCTGCATCCACTCGGCGTAATAGGTGACGCCCCTCGTTGCGGCGACGATCACGTCACCGAGGCGAGCGGCGGCGGCGGGGTGGACGTGGCCGGGATCGCCGTACCACCCGGCGGCGAGCGCGTCGCGCCGCGTGATGGCCGTCGCTCGGTCCCCCTCCGCCGAGTTCCAGCGGGCGGCGAGGCGCTCGGCGTCGGCGCGGGTCGCGTCGTCGCCAAGGGAGAGATGCCGCAGCCGCGGTTCCCCGGCGACCGCGACGACGCCCTCGAGCAGCTCCGAATCCGCGGGGATGTCGCGCTGGCGTTCCCGGGGGATGTCGAGCATGCCGTGGTCGGCCGTCACGAGAAGTCCGACGTCATCGGGGAGACCGGCCTCGAGCGTCGCGAGCGCAGCGTCGGTCTCCTCGAGTCGCTCGATCCACGCGTCCGACTCCCAGCCGTGCTTATGGCCCGCCTGATCCAGCTCCGCGACATAGAGATACACGAGCGAACGGTCGGATGCCACGGCGTCGAGCGCGCGATCGACCCGGTCCGCGATCGTGTCGCCGACGATGTACTCGGCACCGCGCAGAGACGCGCGCGTGAGGCCGCTCGCCTCGTACGCCGAGAGCCCGATGGCGACCGGGCGCAGGTCGCCCCGGTCACGGAGCGTCTCGAAGACGGTCGGCTGCAGCTGCCACGTGTACGGGTCCATGTCGGCACCCCAGCCGTGGAGCTGGTTTCGCACCAGGCCGGCCGGGCGGTCGTAGAGCGAGTACCCGCAGAGGCCGTGCACACCGGCAGCCGTCGCCGTCGTCAGGCTCGTGACCCCCGCGACGGTCGTCGAGGGAAAGCTGTGGGCGGTGTGCTTCCTGCCCCACCCGTGCATGAAGCGGCGGGCGTGGCCGGCACGCGAACGGAGCATCCCCGCCCCCAGTCCGTCGACGAGCATGACGACGGCGGCGCGCACGGGCGCAAGGCCCAGCATTCCGACCTCGCCCCGCATGGCGGCGACGCAGTTCGGCAACACGTCGGCGAGCGTGGGCCGCCCCGTCGCGGGGCTCATTAGCATGGTCGACATCGTGCCCCAGTCTTTCACAGCGGGCGTTCACGCTCCGTTCCACAGCCGTCACCTTCGAAGGTACCCATGAGTCGTCCCCCCGCAGAGCCCGCCTCGACCCCCGAGGAGCGCATCGTCGACATCGATGTGTCCTCCGAGATGCAGACATCGTTCCTCGAGTACGCGTATTCGGTCATCTACTCCCGCGCACTGCCCGACGCCCGCGACGGCCTCAAGCCGGTGCAGCGGCGAATCCTGTATCAGATGCGCGAGATGGGCCTGCGGCCCGACCGCGGGCACGTGAAGTCGGCCCGCGTCGTCGGCGATGTCATGGGGCGCCTGCATCCGCACGGCGACACGGCCATCTACGACGCCCTCGTGCGCCTGGCCCAGCCGTTCGTGCAGCGCGTGCGGACGATCGACGGGCACGGCAACTTCGGTTCGCTCGACGACGCTCCTGCGGCGCCGCGATACACCGAGGCGAGGCTCGATGCGTCGGCGATGGCGATGACCGACGACCTCGACGAAGACACGGTCGACTTCATCCCCAACTACGACAACTCCATCCAGCAGCCCGAGGTGCTGCCGGCGGCGTGGCCGCACCTGCTCGTGAATGGGGCGAGCGGCATCGCCGTGGGAATGGCCACGAACATGGCCCCCCACAACCTCGGCGAGGTCATCGCGGGCGCACGTCATCTGCTCGAGCATCCCGACGCGACGCTCGACGAGGTGATGGCCTTCATCCCTGGCCCCGATCTGCCGTCTGGTGGGATCATCGTCGGCCTCGACGGGATCCGGGAGGCGTACGCGTCGGGCCGCGGCGCATTCAGAACCCGCGCCGCCGTGTCGATCGAGCGGGTGACCGCGCGCAAGCAGGGCATCGTCGTCACCGAGCTGCCGTACCTCGTCGGCACCGAGAAGGTGATCGAGAAGATCAAGGACGGGGTGCAGTCAAAGAAGCTCGCGGGCATCGCCGATGTCGCCGACTTCACCGACCGCACGAACGGCATGCGCCTCGTCATCGAGATCAAGACGGGCTTCGCGCCCGAGGCCGTGCTCGAACAGCTGTACCGCTACACGCCCCTCGAGGACACGTTCCACATCAACAATGTGGCGCTCGTCGACGGCGGGCCGCAGACACTCGGCCTTCTCGACCTCCTCCGCGTCTATCTCAAGCACCGGATGAGCGTCGTGCGTCGCCGCAGTACATTCCGGCTCGCGCGCCGGCGCGAGCGACTGCACCTCGTCGAAGGCCTGCTCATCGCGATCGTCGACATCGACGAGGTCATTCAGATCATCCGCAGCTCGGATGACGGTGCGGAGGCGTCGACGCGGCTGCAGCAGGTGTTCGACCTGTCGGAGGCGCAGTCGGAGTACATCCTCGAGTTGCGGCTGCGACGCCTCACGAAGTTCTCCCGGATCGAGCTCGAGGCCGAGGCCGACGAACTCCGTCGGGCGATCGCCGAGCTCGAAGCCCTGCTGGCCGACGAGACGATGCTGCGCCGCAAGGTCAGCGACGAACTTGCAGCGGTTGCCGAGCAGTTCGCCACGCCGCGCCGCACGGTGCTCACCGAGGCGGCCGCCCCCGCCACTGGCAAACAGAGGAAGTCGGCGGCCCCGAGCGCCGAGGAGCTCCGGCAGGCCGAAGCGCCGACGCGCGTCATCATGTCGGCGACCGGCCGGATCCTTCGCGTTGACGTGACCGAGCCCGGCGCCCCCATCCCGGCCGCCCGACGTCGATCAAAGCACGACGCGATCGCCGCCCGCATCGAGACGACCGTGCACGGGTCGTTCGGCATCGTGACGAATCGCGGTCGACTCTTGCGCCTGCCGGTCGTCGCGCTGCCATCCGCGCCGGCGGCGTCCGTGCTGCTGAGCGCCGGTGTGAAGGCGCGCGACTACGCGGGGCTGACCGATCGCGGCGAGCGGGTCGTGGGACTCGTGCCGGTCGACGGCGCCGAGCCGATCGCGCTCGTGACCGCCCTCGGCGTGGTCAAGCGCGTGGTCCTCGGCGACCTCGGCAAGCTTGCTGAGGCCGACATCATCACGTTGAAGCAGGGCGACGAGGTGCTCGCCGCCGCCGTGGGACGCGACGAGGACGAACTCGTGCTGGTCGCCGACGATGCCCAGCTGCTGCACTTCCCTGCTTCGGCGGTGCGGCCGCAGGGTCGACCGGCGGCCGGAATGGCGGGCATCAAGCTCGCCGACGGCGCACGGGTGCTCGCCGCCCGCATCCTGTCACCCGCAGAGACGGAGCGCGCGGAAGTGGTCACGATCGCGACGTCGACGGCCGCGCTGCCCGGCACCGACACGGGCTCGGCGAAGGTATCGCCGTTCGCCGAGTTTCCCGCAAAGGGACGCGCGACGGGGGGCGTTCGAGCGCACCGGTTCACGCGAGGCGAGGACCGGCTGCGGCTTGCCTGGGTGGGCGCCGAGCCCCGCGCGGTCGCGGCCGACGGCGCGGTCCGCGACCTGCCGGCCGGCGGCGCGAAGCGCGACGGGTCCGGGGCGGCGCTGGAGGCGAGTATCGACGCGCTCGGCGGCCCGGTCGGCGACGCCGCCGCCCTCGGCTCGGACGATGTCGTCGCGCGCGACGACGCGCCCGGCGAGGCGTAGTCGCTAGGCCGTGGCCGAGTTCGTGCGGTCGCCGGATTCGGTGAGCTCGTCGTTCGAGACGGGCAGGCAGACCACGAAGGAAGCGCCGGTGCCGTCGTCGTCGGCGCGCGTAGTCGCGTCGACGTGGTCGGCGGTCACGTCGCCGCGCTGGTAGCGGATCGACCCGCCGTGGGCGTCGACGAGCGCAGCGACGATCGCGAGCCCGAGCCCCGTGGAGCCGTGGCGGCGCGATCGCGACTTGTCGTTGCGGGCGAAGCGCTGGAAGAGGGTGGGTTCGAACTCGGGATCCACGCCAGGGCCGGAATCGGCGACCACGAGCTCCACGGTGCCGTCGCGCGGCGGTCGCACGCGAAGCGTCACCCGCGTGCCCTCCGGGGTGTGCGTCGTGGCGTTGCGAAGCAGGTTCGCCACGATCTGCGTGATGGCCGAATGGTCGCCGTCGACGAAGACGGGTTCGTCGGGGAGCTGCGTGCGCCACCGCCAGTCGGGTGAGACGGTGCGGGCATCGTTCACGGCGACCTGACCGAGGTGGCAGAGGTCGACCGGCTCGGAGCGCAGGCCACCCTGTCCCTCGTCGAGGCGCGAGAGGAGGAGGAGGTCGCCGACGAGCATCGTCATTCGCGCAGCCTCCGACTCGATGCGGGCGAGCGAGGCCTCCGTGAGCGGCGGCAGGACGTCGCTCTCCTGCCGTGTCAGCTCGGCGTACCCCTGGATCGAGGCGAGGGGCGTGCGCAACTCATGGCTCGCGTCGGTGACGAACTGGCGCATTCTGCGATCGGTCTGGGCGCGGGTCGCGAGCGCCGCGTCGACGTGCTCGAGCATCCGATTCATGGCACCGGCGACGCGGCCGGCCTCCGTGCTGTCGTCGATGTCGCGGTCGTCGAGCCTCGGGATGCCTTGGACATCGCCGCTGTGGAGCGGCAGCGACGAAACGACATCGGCCGCCCGCGCGACCCGTTCGAGCGGCCTCGTCGCGAAGCGGACGATCATGACCGTCGCCATCGCCATGCCAGCGAGCACGAGGAGGCCGACGATGACGGTGGCCAGTGTCGACCACGTTGCGGTGGTCTGCTGATCGGCGAGTGACACCGCGGCGATGAGCCGCTCGCCGTGCACGTTGTCGCGCACCTCGACGAGGTGCGTGCCGAGGCCGGGGATGTCGAAGGTCGTCCGCTCGCCGTCCGACCATTCCTGCGACTCGATTGCGGTGACCGCGGCGGCGGAGAGCGGGGCAGGCGACTCATCGGAGAACACCGCCGAATCGGTGACGGCGCCGTCGACCATGACGGCGATGACACTGCCGGCTGCCTGCGAGGTGTACTCGACGAACGGCTTGTGGGGCCGGTCATGCGGACGCGCCGAATGCCCCTTCTCGACCATCCGGTCGAGGCTGGTCAGCGAGTTGTCGAGCTTGTCGTCGACCATGCTCGAGACGGCGGTCGTAGCCACCCAGGTGGTCGCGACGCCGAGGAGCAGCAGGCCCGCGGTCGTCAGCGCCACGAGCGCGAGCGTGAGCCTCGCCCGAAGCGACTTCGGCAGAAATCTCCTCATGATGCTGCACGCAGGGCGTAGCCGACGCCACGGATCGTATGGAGCATCGAGGGCCGCCCGAAGTCGATCTTCTTCCTGAGATAGGAGACGTAGAGGTCGACGATGCTCGTGCGTCCCGCGAAGTCGTAGTTCCACACGTTGTCGAGGATCTGGGCGCGGGAGAGCACGTGCTCGGCGTTCTTCATGAAGTACCGCAGCAGCTCGAACTCGGTTGCCGTGAGCGCGATGGCCCGGTCGCCGCGGCGCACCTCGTAGGTCGCTTCGTCGAGGCTGAGGTCGCCGACCGTCAGGAGTTCGCCGCCGGCCGGAGGCTCGTCGATCACGCGCCGGAGGAGCCCCCGAAGGCGGATCACCAGTTCCTCGAGACTGAACGGCTTCGTCATGTAGTCATCGCCGCCGGCCGCGAGGCCGAGGATGCGGTCGTCGACCGAGTCCTTGGCCGTGAGGAAGAGCGTCGGCGTGTGCCGCCCCAGCTCCCGCATGCGGTGCAGCACCCTCAGGCCGTCGATGTCGGGAAGCATGATGTCGAGCACGACCACGTCCGGGCGTTCAGCGCGGAACCGCCTGATGGCCTCATTCCCCTCGGACGCGGTCGTGACGCGCCACCCCTCGTACGAAAGCGCAACGCTCACGAGCTGCGCGAGCGACTGCTCGTCATCGACGAGCAGCACGCGGATGGGCGAGCCGTCGGCACGGGTCATGCGCGGCAGCTTGGCGAGGACGGCTCGCCGGCGGGGTGTCCCTTCGACGAGGTCGGAGGCGCGGGGGAAGGTCACTGAACTACGGTAGGCGATACCGGTGCGGTGACGGCGACGGGTGCCGTTGCTTCATGCCACATGCAGAGATTGCGCGGCCCGACGTGCCGTTGCGCCGGCGGGCCTCCGACTACACGTCGATGAACTCCGGCGCGATGCTCTTCGAGCTCTCAAAGAGGAACTCCTTGCGCGGCGCGACGTCAGTGCCCATGAGCAGGTCGAAGACGCGTTCGGCATCGGCCGCGTGCGTCACCGAGACACGGCGAAGCAGGCGGGCTGCCGGATCCATCGTGGTGCTCCAGAGCTGGTCTTCGTCCATCTCGCCAAGGCCCTTGTAGCGCTGAATCGGTTCCTTGTAGGAGGCGTTCTGCCGCGCGAGGCGCTTGAGAAGCCCGTCGAGCTCCGCCTCCGAGTACGTGTAGACCATCTCGTTCTTCTTCGCCCCGCGGCGCACGATCTCGACGCGGTGAAGCGGCGGCACCGCGGCGTACACGCGGCCTGCTTCGAGCATGGGCCGCATGTAGCGGAAGAACAGGGTGAGCAGAAGGGTGCGGATGTGCGCGCCGTCGACGTCGGCGTCGCTCATGAGGATGATCTTGCCGTAGCGGGCCGCACCGAGGTCGAACGATCGCCCCGACCCCGCCCCCACGACCTGGATGATGCTCGCGCACTCGGCATTGCTGAGCATGTCGCTGACCGAGGCCTTCTGCACGTTGAGGATCTTGCCGCGAATCGGCAGCAGCGCCTGGAACTCCGAGTTCCGGGCCGGCTTGGCCGTGCCGAGCGCCGAGTCCCCCTCGACGATGAACAGCTCGGAGTGCTCGACGTCGTTGGAGCGGCAGTCGACGAGCTTCGTCGGCAGTGAGGAGCTCTCGAGCGCCGTCTTGCGACGCTGGGTCTCCTTGTGGGCGCGGGCCGAGATGCGCGCCTTCATCTCGGAGACCACCTTCTCGAGCAGCATCGACGCCTCGGCCTTGTCTTGGCGCTTCGTGGAGGCGAAACGCTCCTTCAACCCGTTCGTGATCACGCTCGACACGATCGCGCGAACGGGTGGTGTCCCCAGCACTTCCTTGGTCTGCCCCTCGAACTGCGGCTCCGGGATGCGCACGGTGACGACCGCGGTGAGGCCCGCCAGCACGTCGTCCTTCTCGAGCTTCTCGTTGGCGCCCACTTTGAGCTTTCGGGCGTTTCGCTCGACCTCGGCGCGCACGAACTTCAGGAGCCCCTGTTCGAACCCCGCGTGGTGGGTGCCGCCCTTGGGGGTGGCGATGATGTTGACGAAGGAACGCACGGTCGTGTCGTAGCCGACGCCCCAGCGCAGAGCGAGATCGACGGTCGCGGTGCGCTGCACCTCGCGCGACACCATGCGACCCTCGTCGTCGAGGACGGGAATGGTCTCGGTGTAGTCCCCCTCCCCCTCGATGCGCCACACGTCGGTCGTCGGCGCATCTGGCGCGAGAAACTCGGCGAACTCGGCGATGCCGCCGTCGTACCGGTAGGACTGGTCGATCGGCTCGGCCGAAACGTCACGGGCATCCCGGATCACCATCTCGAGCCCCGGCACCAGGAACGCCGTCTGGCGTGCCCGCGCAGCCAGCTCATCGGGCTGGAACGATGCGCCCTTGATGAAGATCTGCGGATCGGCCCAGTAGCGAACGCGCGTTCCGGCGCGACCGCGGGGCGCCTTGCCGACGACGCGCAGCTCGGACCCCTCCGTGAACGGGGCGAACGGCGCATCGGGCCGCGGCTGCCCCTCGCCGTCGTCGAACACCCCGGGCTCGCCCCGGTGGAAGCTCATGGCGTAGACCTTGCCGCCTCGCGTTACCTCGACATCGAGTCGCTCGGACAGCGCGTTGACGACCGAGGCGCCGACCCCGTGCAGGCCTCCCGCCGTGCCGTAGTTGCTCGCACCGAACTTGCCGCCGGCGTGGAGCTTCGTGAAGACCACCTCGACGCCCGTCAGGCCGGTCTTCGGCTCGATGTCGATCGGGATGCCGCGGCCCGCGTCCTCGACCGTGACAGAGCCGTCGGCATCCAGCGTCACGGCGATGCGATCGCCGTGCCCCGAGAGCGCCTCGTCGACGGAGTTGTCGATGATCTCCCACAGGCAGTGCATGAGGCCGCGCGAATCGGTCGACCCGATGTACATGCCCGGTCGCTTGCGAACGGCTTCGAGGCCGTCGAGCACGGAAAGATGCCGGGCGGAGTACTGGTCGGGCGTCGGTTCTGCCACGCTGCTCCTTCATTCGGGCTGGGGGCGTTCGGGCTGGAACGTGCTGTCGGGCTGGCACGACCTTCCGAGCCTACTGGCGCAGCGGCGTGTCGCCGGCCGAGACACGCGTCATGATGCCCGACGCCCGGCGCGCGACCGGCTGTTAGCCTGGCGCAGCCCTCGAGAAAGGTCCCTCGTGTCCGCCGATTTCCGCATCCCGCACTCTGTGCGCCGCGTCGCCGAGATCTCGCTCGACGCGCTCGTCACGAACCTCGGCGCACTGGGCGGCGAGAACCCGGCGGTCGATGTGCGCGCGGACGCCTACGGCCATGGCCTCGAGGTCGTGGCGCCGGCGTTGCTCGAGGCGGGGGCCCGCACGTTCGTGGTGTCGCCCGACGTCGACGTCGACGCGACCGGGTCACTCGGTCGCCTCCTGGCCTCGCAGGGCGCTCGTGCGATGACGGCAGCGACGATGGCCGAGCGCGGCGAGACGTTCATCGGACCGGAGCTGTACGGACTCACCGACCGTTCGCTGCGGCCGGCCATGCGGTTCGCCACCGAGGTGCTCGGTCTCAAGGCCGTGCAGGCCGGCGAGGGTGTGTCGTACGGCTTCACCTATCGCCCCGGCAGCGACACCACGCTCGCTCTCGTCGGCGTCGGCTACGCCCACGGGGCGGTGCGCCGCGCCTCGAACCGCGTGCGCATCCGGATCGGCCGCGGCCTTCACCCCGTCGCCGGCGCGATTTCGATGGATCAGCTCTCGGTCGACCTCGAGGTGGCGCCCACGGCCGATCCGCGCGACGCCGCCGTGCGGGTCGGCGACGAAGCCGTGCTGTTCGGCGACCCCGCCATGGGCGAGCCCCACGTGCTGGACTGGGCCGAGGCGACAGGAATCCCCGCACCCGCGATCACCTCGCGGGTGTCGAGCGTCGTCGCCCGTGTGGCGATGCGCGGCGGGCGCGAGGCCGCGCGTTCGGCCGAGCCGTCGGTCTCGACGGCCGCGCTCGACCTCGCGCAGCTTTCGGCGAGCGCTGTGCCGTCGCGGGCGACCCCGGCCGCAGCTGGGAAAGCGCGCCCGAGAGCCGAATCTTCGAGGGCCGCGGCCGTCGCGGCGCCTGCTTCGCGCGCCGTCGCCCGTATCGATCTCGACGCGCTGCGCCGGAACGTTGCGACGCTCGCGGCCACGGTCGCTCCCGCGAGCACCATGCTCGTGGTGAAGTCCGACGCCTACGGGCACGACCTGTTCTCGTGCGTGCACGCCGGTCTCGACGCGGGAGCGACGTCGCTCGGTGCGCTGGAGATCGGTGCCGGTCTCGCGCTTCGCGACGGCGGCATCACGGTGCCGCTGTTCGCGTGGATGCACGGAACCCGCGCCGACTTCCGCCGGGCCATCGAACGCGACATCGATCTCGGCGTCTCGGCGCTCTGGCAGCTCGACGCGATCGCGGCCGCCGGCTCGGACGCGGACCGCGGCCTCGCGCGCGTGCACCTCAAGATCGACACGGGCCTGCGCCGCTCCGGCGCCAACCGCGAGGACTGGCCGCGGCTGGTGTCGCACGCCCTCGACCTCGAGCGGCGGGGCCTGCTGCAGGTCGTCGCCGCGTGGAGCCACCTGAGCGACACCTCGCCAGACGACGACCGTCGCTCGCTCGAGAGCTTCTCATCCGCCGTCGACGAGGCCAGGTCGCTCGGCGCCGAGTTCGAACTGCTGCACGTCGGGGCCTCGGCCGCGGGCATCGACTATGCCGAGGCCCGCCACAGCGTCGTGCGGTTCGGCATCGCCGCCTACGGCATCTCGCCGTTCCACGACCGCTCGGCCGGCGACCTCGGGCTGGCGCCGGTGATGTCGCTCGAGACGCGCGTGCTCCACGTCGCCGACGGCCGGGCGCTCATCTCCGCCGGCTACGGCGACGGGGTGCAGTGCCCCCGAGACGCCCAGACGCTCGTACGCATCGGCGATCGTCTGGCGCGCGTCGTCGAGGTGGACGTCGACACCGCGGTCGTCGACCTCTCGGCGAGCGGAACGGAGGCGTCGCCGGCCGACGCCGCACGAGGAGACACCGTCGTACTGTTCGGCGGCGCCGGTGCGCCGACGGCCGAGGAATGGGCTGAACGCTGCGACACGGTCGGCGACGAGCTGGTCACGGGCGTCACCGCGCGGGTCCCTCGCGTGGCGCACACGGGCTGACCCTCGACGCCGACCTCGCGCCCGCTCACGACCGCGTCGGCCCGCGGACGGCGGCGCCGACGGCCTGACGCCGGGCGCGCCCCGACCCTTCGCAGGCACCGGCACGCCCGGCTGTTCATCGGTCGGAGAGCGGCAGCGCGAGAGGGCACCGCGAGCGGCCCGGTTGGCGTGGCGCTAGGCCGTCGCCCTCGCCCCCGTGCGGCCGATGATGGCCTCGCGCGCCCGGCGGGCGTAGTCATCGACGCGGTCGATCCAGTCGCCGGCGGGACCGGCTTGGCGCTGCAGGGAACCGCCCGCACCGGCCGTTCTCGCCCGGATGGCGGCAGCCAGCATCCCGTCGGCCACGACCGGATTCAGCGCGAGCACGGTGCCGTGCAGGTGAGTGCCGATCGACGACCCGACGACGACGCCCTCGAGACCCGCGTCGGGCGCATCGGCGCCGAGGTTGCCGAAGCCCTGCACGACCTGGCCGAACGACGATGCACCGTCGTCGAGCGTGGTGACCGCGTTGTGGTTCACGTAGCCGGCGACGGTTCCGCCGGGGGTGGCGAGGACGGTCTCCCCCACCGCGTGGTTCGCACCGCGCACCGCGCGGGTGGGGAAGACGCCGAGGCCTTCGAGGGCCCGTCCGTCCTCGGTTCGGAGGCTGCCGCCGAGGAGCTGCCAGCCGCCCGAGACCGCGAGGAAGGGCACCCCCGCACTCCGCCAGGACCGCAGGCGCTCGGCGTGCCGGTACGCGTCGGGCAGGACCGCCTCGATGGCCGAGAGTGGCCCAGAGCCGACGTGCACGAGGTCGGCCCGGTCGGGCAGAGCATCGCCGATGCCGGCCGACACGACCTGCACGTCGAGGCCATACGCGGCGCCGCGGCGCTGCAGGACCGTCACGTTGCCGACGTCGCCGTTGATGCCGAGTTCGCGCGGGTAGAGGTGCAGGAGGATGAGGCTCACGAGTTGACCTTCCCCTCGAGACCGGATGCGCCGAGCCTGCGTCTGATCGCCATCATCTCCTCGTAGTTGACGATGAGCAGCTTTCGGCCGTTCGACGGCGCGGGCAGCTGCAGGAAGGCATCGACGGCCGCCGAGGTGTTCGGCTCGACGCGCTCGACGTGGATGCCCCCGTACTCCAGGCGGGCGGCGATCTGCCATGCCTTGGTCCCCGAGACGAGATCGACGCGGCGAAGCTTTGACAGGTCGGAACCGAAGATCCACGACGGGTCCGGCGTTCCCTCGTCGACGGCGACGAGCACGCGCTCCGGCGTGCCGTCGAGCGCATCGAGGTTCATCTGCAGACTCGGCGGGTTCTTCATCATGACGATCTCAAGTTCCTGGCCACGATGGACGAGCACCTCCCCGCGGCCGTAGACGGTCTTCGTCACGGCGAGGGCGTCGCGCACGGTCGCGGCGCGGAAGTCGGAACCCAGGATCTGCATCGCTGTCGCGACGGCGCCGGCCGCATCGACCGCGTAGTGCAGGCCACGGGCGGGCAGCGCGACCTCCTCCGTCACACCGCCCATGCGCAGGTGGGTCCGGCGATCGCCGAGCCCGGTGACCTGCACCGTGCGGAACTCGTCGTCGACGAGGGCGGGCGCGCCCGAGGCCGACTCGAAGTTGGACAGGCCGTTCGGCGCGGTCCGGGCGACGTCGTCGTTCACGCCGAACCACGTCACCGGCTGGGCAAGGCGCTCGCCGAGGCCGCGGAGCGAGTCGTCATCGGCGTTGAGGACAGCGAAGTCATGACAGGCACGAGCGATCACCTCGAGGAAACCCGCGACGCGGGTGGGGTCGTAAAAGCGGTTGAGCTGGTCGACCTGCACGTTGAGCAGCAGCACGCCGCGCGGGCGGAGGTGTTCGAGCAGCTGCGGGCCGAAGGCCTCGTCCACCTCGAGCACGGCGATGTCGGCCCGCAGCCGGCCGTCGGGTCCCACGTCCGGCAGCATCGACGAGGCGATGCCCTGCGGCAGGTTGCCGCCGGAGGAGTTGGTGAAGACCTTCAGTCCGTGGGCACGCAGCATCGTCGTGAGGAAGTGCGTCGTGGTCGATTTGCCGTTCGAACCCGATACGAACACGACGCCGAGCGGAAGCCCCTCGACGGCGGCGCGCAAGAAGTCGGGCGAGATCGCGAGGGCGACGCGCCCCGGCACGGCCGATCCGCCGCCGCGCAGTCGCATCGCGGCCCGGGCGCCACGCCCGAGCGTCGTGGCGACCCCACGTCGAATCCGGTCAAACTGAGCCACGTAAGTCCTCCCTGGCGCAAGAGGCCGCTCGAGGTCCCGGTACGCCGTATCGTCGTGAAGCCGCGTTGCCGGAGTCGGCGCGCGGGCACGGTGCCCCAGTATCCCATGCACGCCCGCCCTTGACGGGTGCGCGCATGTCAAGTGCGAGTGAGCGGTTCCCGTTCGCTGCGCGCTGAGCGAAACGGGGTCACTTTCGTCTCGAATCTCGGCCGCGCGTGCTTGGATGGTCGGACCCCGGAACAAGGAGGCACCACATGATCGACACCACGACTGCCCCCGCATCCGCATCGACCCCGCTGACGGCCTTCGACCGCTGCGACGCGTGCGGTGCGCAGGCTTACGTCCGCGTGGAACTCGCCCTCGGCGAGTTCCTCTTCTGCGGCCACCACGCCGCGAAGCACGCTGAGAAGCTCCGCCCCGAGGCGGTGCACTGGCACGATGAGCGCTCGAAGCTCTACGCGGGCGATGCCCGCACCGCGCCGGTCGGCGCCGACAGCTAGCCGACAACGCACACGAACGGCCCTCGCAATCGCGAGGGCCGTTCGTGTGCGTTGAGCGCGCGCCGACGCTACTCGAGGTAGTCGCGCAGCGACTGCGAGCGAGAGGGGTGGCGCAGCTTCGCCATCGTCTTCGACTCGATCTGCCGGATGCGCTCGCGCGTTACGCCGAACGTGTCCCCGATCTGGTCGAGCGTCTTCGGCATCCCGTCGCCGAGGCCGAAGCGCATGCGGATCACTCCGGCCTCGCGCTCGCTCAGGGAGTCGAGCAGCGACTCGAGCTGCCGCTGCAGCATCGTGAAGCTCACGGCATCAGCCGGAACGACCGCCTCGGTGTCCTCGATGAGATCGCCAAACTCGCTGTCGCCGTCTTCACCGAGCGGCGTGTGCAATGAGATCGGCTCGCGGCCGTACTTCTGCACCTCCACGACCTTCTCCGGCGTCATATCGAGCTCGATGGCGAGTTCTTCCGGCGTGGGCTCGCGCCCGAGATCCTGGAGCATCTGCCGCTGCACGCGGGCGAGCTTGTTGATGACCTCGACCATGTGCACGGGAATGCGGATGGTACGCGCCTGGTCGGCCATCGCCCGGGTGATCGCCTGGCGGATCCACCACGTCGCGTAGGTCGAGAACTTGAAGCCCTTCGTGTAGTCGAACTTCTCAACGGCACGGATGAGGCCGAGGTTGCCCTCTTGGATCAGATCGAGGAACTGCATCCCGCGTCCGGTGTAGCGCTTCGCCAGGCTGACGACGAGGCGCAGGTTGGCACCGAGCAGGTGGCTCTTCGCGCGCTTCCCGTCGCGAACGATCGACTTGAGCTCTCGCTCGAGCTTGCGGTCGGTGATGTTGCCGTTCGCCAGCTTGTCTTCGGCGAAGAGGCCCGCCTCGATCCGCATGGCGAGGTCGACCTCCTCTTCGGCGTTGAGGAGCGCAACACGGCCGATCTGCTTGAGGTAGTCCTTGACGGGATCGGCGGTCGCGCCCGTGATGGCGGCCGAGTAGACCGGCGTCTCCTCCTCGTCGTCGGTCGGCGTGAGCACGAGCGCGCCCGCGGCCTTCACGGCGGCGGAGGCGGCCTCGCTCTGGTTGGCCCCCGGCTCCTCTTCAGCCTCGTCGAGCTCGTCCGTCACGTCGGCGGCGGCGTCGCCCGCGACGACCTCGGGGCTGATCGCCTCGGTGTCGGCCTCCGGCGCGTCGGTCTCGTCGTCAGCCGTGTCCTTCGCGGCGCGCTTCGTCGATGCGCCCTTGGCCGCCGTCTTCTTGGCGGCGGGCCGCTTCGCTGCCGGGCGCTTCGCAGCCGGCTTCTTGGCCGGCGTCGCCTCGGCCGCCTCGCCGGCATCACCGGTCGTCGCCTCGGCGTCGGCCCCGGCCGAGTCCGCCTCCGGAGCGCGCTTGCGCGACGCCGTTGACGCCGGCTTCTTCGCGCCGACAGGCTTCTTCGCTCCGGTCGTCGTTCGCGCAGCAGTCTTCGTCGCCGTCGAAGCGGCGCGGGAGCGCGTCGAGGACGCCGGCGCCGTTGCCGTGGCCTCGTCGACCGCGGCAGTCGTCGCGTCGCTCGTCTGAGTTGTGGTTGCCATCAAATGTTCCCTTCGCAAGAAGCTGCGGGCATAAGGAAGGCCCATGTCAAGCCCCAAGAGGGGCAAGCTGGGTCCAAGGATCCAGTGTCTCACGGATTTGCTGGCCTTCCGCACAGAGCACCGGCGCTCCCCCGTTCGATCGTCAATCTGCGGCCGGTCAGGCGGCGCGGCGTTTCGACGGCCCTTCATGCGGGTGACGCCGCGAGCCCGGCCGGAATGTCATTCGGCGCGTCCCTCCACGGGCATCCGGATGTCCTCCATACAACACACGTCGTCGCCCGATATTCCCCTCGGACCATCACTCACCGAGGTTTCGTCGCTGCCGCCAGCGGCGCGCGACCGCGACCCAGAGCCGTCCGACGATGATCCCCTCGTCGTGTTCGAGGCGGCGTCGCGCCTTATGCCGCACGATGATGATCGCCGTCATGCCTGCCACCAGGATCACGGGGTACACGGCGTACGCGGCGCGGTAGTCGCCGAGCGTCGGCACGCCACCCGCACCGGGGCCGACGAGGTCGAGCACGACCCCGATCACGAACATCGTCGTGAGGCTGGCGAGGAATCCGCCCACGTTGACGACGCCCGATGCCGCACCGAAGCGCGCCGCCGGGTTCGAGGTGCGCGCGAAGTCGAACCCGATGGTGGAGCCGACGCCGCCCGCGCCGAGCACGGCGATCACGACGATGACGAACCAGAGCGGAGGAACCCCCGGCCAGACAAGGAAGGTGACCCAGGTCGCCAGCGTGAGACCGCTGATGCCGAGCACGAGATTCGAGCGGCGGAATGGAAACCTCGCCGTGAGCACGCCGATGACGGGTCCGATCGCGAGACCGAACACCACAATGAGCGACAACAGCAGCGACCCGAGCGCCGGCGAGTAGCCGAGGCCGTTGACCATCATCGGGTAGCCCCACAGCAGCGAGAACGACACCATAGAGAACTGTGTCGTGAGATGCGTCCAGAAGCCGAGTCGCGTGCCGGGGTGTCGGAACGCCTCGTTGACGCTCCGGAGTGCGTTCGCCGCCGAGACGGGCGTGCCGGCGAATCGGGTACCCGCGCTGTCGCGGAGCACGGCGACGCCCAGGACGAGCGACACGACGGCGAGCCCCGCGATGGACAGAAACGCGGGCGCCCATCCGGTCGCTCCGAGCAGGGCGGCGAAAGGGAGCACCGACAGGATCTGACCGGTCTGACCGGTCGCGGAGTACCACTGCGTCATGATCGGCACCCGCGGCGCCGTGAACCACGAACCGATCAGCCGGAGTCCCGAGACGTACGTCGTCGCGTCGCCCGCCCCGACGAGCATCCGCCCGACGATCGCCCAGCTCAGATCGGGCGAAAGGGCGACCGTCGCCTGCCCGACGACCATGAGGGCCGCTCCCGTGAGGATGAGCCGCGAGGGACCGAACCGGTCGAGCAGCATGCCGACCGGGATCTGGAGCGAGGCGTAGACGATGACTTGCATGACGCCGAGCGCCGCCAGCTGCGTCGCGCTCGTCTCGAACCGCTCGGTTGCGATGATGCCGGCCGCCCCGAGCGACGATCGCTGTGCCACCGCGACGAGGTAGGCGAATGCGGCGACCGCGAAGACGAGCTGCGAGCGACGTGACGACACCTTCGCATTGTGGCAGGCACACGGGCGTCAGCCTGCATCCCGGTCGACCGGTCCCCCTTTGTCGCCCTTGTCGTCGCTGTCGCGGGTCCGAGCGAGGAACTGCTCGAGCTCGCGCGCCAGGTCGTCGGCCGTCGGCAGGTCCTCTGCATTGATCATCGACGGCTGGTTCGGGAGGTTCGCAAGGTAGGAGTCGTGCTGCTGCTCGAGCGACGAGATGAGTTCGAGCACCTCGTGGTTGCCGGTGATCTGCTCGTCGACCGACTGGCGGAACTCGCGGTCGGCCTCGCGCAGCGCCGAGGTGGAGAGCATCAGGCCCGTCACCGTGCCGAGACCCTCGATCACGGCGATCGCGCCGCTCGGCACGGGCACCTCGGCGACGTAGTGCGGAATGAGCGCGACGAGGCCGAGCACGGGATAGTCGCGCTCCGCCAGCCGTGCCCCCAGGACGTGCGCGAAGTGCGCGGGGGCCTCGGTGTGCGGCGACCAGACGGAAAGCTGCTCCGCGAGATCGGCCCGGTTGCCCGTCACGCTCAGACGGACCGGACGGGTGTGCGGCACCGGCATCGCGAACGAGTGCGCCCAGGTGACCGAGGAGACCTCGAGATCATCGGCGAGCGCCACGAGCTCGTTCGCGAGCGTGTCCCACCGATAGTCGGGCTCGAGGCCCGCGAGAAGGAGATAGGGGATGCCGGCGTCGTCGTGGAGCAGGCGCACTTCAAGGGACGGCATTCGGATTTCGCCGAGCGACGGCCCGTCGATCGCGACGATCGGCCGCCGGGCGCGGTAATCGAAGACCTCGTCGATGGCGACGCGCGCGACAACCGTCGAATCGACGTCGTCGAGCAAGTGCTCCCGAAGCTGCGGCACGACCTGGCCGGCATCGCGATAGCCGGCGAGCACGACGACGAGCGGCATGCCGGGGGGCAGCTCAATCGTCGGCCATTCGCGGTGGACGAGTCGTTCGGCATCCATGGTCCTCCCAATCGTAGGGCGTCCACCACCACGACGTCGGACGGTCGCCGTACCCTGGCACGGTGCTGATTCCTGATTTCGAAACCCGTTCCTCCCGCTTCGATGACGATGTCGTGACGATCATCGGCGTTCGCGACGCCGACGGCACTCCCGAGCTGCTGCCAACGGCCGGCGCCGAATCGCTCGCCGACGCGCTTGGCGCCCTCGGCGCGACGGGCAAGCACGGCGAGGTCACGCGGGCGCTGCTCGGCGCCGCCGGTCGCACCGTCCGCGTCGCGCTCCTTGGCCTCGGCTCCGGCGATCCGACCGTCGACGACTGGCGCGCCGCGGCGGGCTCGGCCGCGCGGGCCCTCGGCGGCGAGCCCGCCGTCGCCGTCGCCGTCGACGGGCTCGATGACGCGCTGGCCGAGCAGATCGCCATCGGTTACACGCTCGGCGCGTACCGGTTCGAGAACTACCGTTCCGAGACCAAGCCCCCGATCGAGCGACTCGTCTTCGTCGTCGAGGAGTCCGGCGTACTCGCTTCGGCGCTCGAGCGGGCTCGCATCGTCTCCTCGGCCGTGGCCCTCGTTCGCGATCTCGTGAACACGCCCGCGAACGATCTGAGCCCCGCGAACTTCGCCGACCTCGCGTCCGCCACCGTCGGGGGGCTCGGCATCACGACCGAGGTGCTCGACGAGGCCGCCCTCGAGGCGGGCGGGTACGGAGGGCTGCTCGGTGTCGGCCGGGGATCGGTGCGGCCGCCCCGACTCGCCGTGCTGCGGTGGCAGCCGCAGGGCGCGAGGGTCAGCGTCGCGCTCGTCGGCAAGGGCATCACCTTCGACACGGGCGGGCTCTCGCTCAAGCCGGCCGGATCGATGGTGGGGATGAAGTTCGACATGGCGGGCGCCGCTGTCGTCGTCGGCGTGATGTGCGCGCTCGCGCAGCTTCAGGCGCCCGTCGCGGTCACCGGCTACCTGTGCCTCGCAGAGAACATGCCGTCCGGCGAGGCGACCCGGCCCGACGACGTCCTGACGATGCGCGGCGGCAAGACCGTCGAAGTAACGAACACCGACGCCGAGGGCCGGCTCGTCATGGCCGACGCCCTCGTCGACGCGAGCAGCACACACCCCGACGCGATCATCGACATCGCAACCCTCACGGGTGCGCAGGTGGTTGCGCTCGGCAACCGCACGACCGGCGTCATGGGCAACGACGACGCGTGGATCGAGCGCGTGACCGACGCCGCGGCACGCGTGGGAGAGCCCGCCTGGCGCATGCCCATCCCGGAAGAGGTCGGCAAGCCGCTCGAGTCGGGGATCGCCGATATCGCCAATGCGAGGCCAGGTAACCGAGCGGCGGGCATGCTCACGGCTGCCTGGTTCTTGCGCGAGTTCGTCGGGCGGACCGAGTCGGGAGAACCCGTACCGTGGGTGCACCTCGACATCGCAGGCCCCGCCAACAACGACACGTCGGCCTTCGGGCTCACACCGAAGGGTGCGACCGGAGTGATGACGCGCACGCTCATCGAAGCACTCGAGTCGGTCGGTGCCGAGGGCGTTTCACCCGGCGGCGTCGGCGACCCGGCCGTCTAATCCACCTTGGCCGTGCGGCCTTATCCGCCGCTGCACCCCATGCTCGCCCGGGCTGGGCGGCCGGCGAGCGATGGCGTTGCGAGGCGTGCTCGTCCCACCGGATCGTGGGAGGCCGCGTAGTAGGGTTGACACGCGTCTTTTCGCTCGGTTCGGCGCGCCACCAGCGGCCGAGTCGTCATGTTTTCAATGAGGGAGCACTTGAGTGTCAGAACAGAACTTCGACCTCGTCGTCCTCGGAGGTGGAAGCGCAGGTTACGCGGCCGCGCTCCGCGCCATCCAGCTCGGCTCGACCGTTGCACTCGTCGAGAAGGATAAGCTCGGAGGCACGTGTCTGCACCGCGGGTGCATCCCCACGAAGGCGATGCTCCACTCGGCCGAGGTCGCGGACACCGCGCGTGACGCGGCAAAGGTCGGCATCGACGCCGAGTTCACGGGCGTGAACATCGAACGCGTCGGCGAGTTCCGCGACGGCATCGTCGCGAGCAAGTTCAAGGGGCTCACCGGTCTGCTCAAGGCGAAGAAGGTGCAGGTGTACGAGGGCGAGGGCAAGCTCACCTCTCCCACGACCGTCCAGGTGGGCGACACGGCTCTCATCGGCAAGAACGTCGTGGTTGCCACGGGTTCGTACCCCCGCTCGCTGCCGGGCCTCGACATCACCGGGAACGTCATCACCTCCGAGGAGGCCCTGCGGCTGGACTGGGTGCCACAGCGGGCGATCGTCCTCGGCGGCGGGGTCATCGGGCTCGAGTTCGCGAGCGTGTGGCGCTCGTTCGGGGCCGAGGTGACGATCATCGAGGGCCTCCCGCACCTGGCTCCCAATGAAGACGAGGACATCTCGAAGGCCCTCGAGCGCGCGTACAAGAAGCGCGGCATCGCCTTCAAGCTCGGCGCGCGGTTCTCCGGCGTCACGCAGGACGACTCGGGCGTGCACGTCAGCCTTGAGAACGGCGAGACGCTCGATGCTGACCTGCTGCTCGTGGCAGTCGGCCGTGGTGCCGCGACCGAGGGCATCGGCCTCGAAGACGTCGGCGTCACGACCGACCGGGGCTTCGTGCCGGTGGATGCCGGCCTGCAGACCAATGTGCCGGGCGTGTACGCCATCGGCGACATCGTTCCCGGCCTCCAGCTCGCGCACCGCAGCTTCCAGCAGGGCATTTTCGTCGCCGAGCAGATCGCCGGGCTGAACCCGGTCGCGGTCGACGACGCCAACATTCCCAAGATCACGTACTGCGAGCCGGAGATCGCCTCGGTCGGCCTCAGCGAGGCGAAGGCCAAGGAACTGCACGGCGACGTCGTGACGACCTACGACTACAACCTCGCCGGCAACGCGAAGAGCTCGATCCTCGGCGGCGCCGGGTTCGTGAAGATGGTTCGCCTCAAGGACGGACCCATCGTCGGCGTGCACATGATCGGGCCTCGCGTCGGCGAGCTCGTGACCGAAGCTCAGCTCATCGTGAACTGGGAGGCCTACCCGGAGGACGTCGCTCAACTCGTGCACGCCCACCCGACGCAGGGCGAAACCCTCGGCGAAGCGGCCATGGCGCTCGCCGGGCGCCCCCTGCACGCAATCTAAGAAGGCCGGCATCAAACCAGCGCGCCCGCGCGGCGTAGGTGAGGAGAACACGAACCATGAGTGAAGACGTCAAGCTGCCGGCGCTCGGCGAGAGCGTGACCGAGGGCACCGTGACCCGGTGGCTCAAGTCCGTCGGTGACACGGTCGAGGTCGACGAAGCGCTGCTCGAGGTGTCGACCGACAAGGTTGACACCGAGATCCCGTCGCCGGTTGCCGGCGTCGTCGAGGAGATCCTGGTCGACGAAGACGAGACAGCCGAAGTGGGCGCCGTGCTCGCGCGCGTGGGTGAAGGGTCGGGCCAGGGCGGAGACGACGCGGCGCCAGAAGCCGATTCCGCTCCCGCTGAGGCCGAGGAGGCACAGGCCGAGGAGGCACAGGCCGAGGACGCGCAGGCGGACGAGGCCCAGACAGAGAAGGCGCCTGATGAAGAGGCGTCAGAACCGCCGACTTCCGACGCGCCGGCCGAGGCCGCTGAAGAGGACGTCGACGAGTCGCCCGCCGAGAAGGGCGAGACGGGGAACGGAGCGTCGCAGGACGTCACGCTTCCGGCGCTCGGCGAGAGCGTCACCGAGGGCACCGTGACCCGGTGGCTCAAGTCCGTCGGTGACACGGTCGAGGTCGACGAAGCGCTGCTCGAGGTGTCGACCGACAAGGTCGACACCGAGGTCCCGTCACCCGTCGCGGGAACGCTCCAGGAGATCCTCGTCGGCGAGGACGAGACCGCCGAGGTCGGTGCCGTGCTCGCACGGGTCGGTTCGGGGGTCTCGGCTCCTGCTGAGGAGACACCTCCCGCGGACGCCGACACGGAGCCCGAGGAGGCTGCCGCCGAGGAGACGGCCCCCGCCGACGAGGATGCTTCGGAGGGCGATGCGTCAGCGGCGGAGTCCCCCACCGAAGAACCGGCAGCGCCGTCCTCCGACGGCGAGGAGGCACGTGCCGAGCCGAAGGCACCAGCCGCACCCAAGGCGCCGGCCGAGCCGAAGGCACCGAGTGCCGAAACGGCGCCGGCCGAGCCGAAGGGCGGGTCGAACGCGAGGTACGTCACTCCCATTGTGCGCAAGCTCGCGAGCGAGCTCGGGGTCGATCTCGAGACCGTCACCGGTTCCGGAATCGGTGGTCGCATCCGTAAAGAAGATGTCCAGGCCGCCGCCGAGTCGGCGAGCAAGCAGGCGCCTGCCGGGAAGCCCGAGACCGTCGATGCCGGTTCGTCGCTCTCCCCCGCGCCGGTCGAGGTCTCGGAGCTGCGTGGCACTCGGACCAAGATGTCGCGTCTGCGCAAGGTGATCTCGACGCGCGCCGTCGAGTCCATGACCTCGACGGCGCAGCTCACGAGCGTCGTGGAAGTTGACGTCACGCGCATCGCGTCGCTCCGCTCCCGTGTCAAGGACGCCTTCCTCACGCAGACCGGCAACAAGCTGTCGTTCCTGCCGTTCTTCACGCTCGCGGCGATCGAGGCACTGCAGACCTACCCGATCATCAACGCGACGGTCGACGGCGACGAGATCGTCTACCCCGCCACCGAGAACGTCGCGATGGCTGTCGACACCGAGCGCGGGCTGCTGACGCCGGTGATCAAGGACGCGGCAACGTTTGACATCAACGGCCTCACGGCGGCGATCGCCGACCTCGCCGCACGCACCCGGGACAACAAGCTCGTGCCGGACGAGCTCGCCGGGGGCACGTTCACGGTCACGAACACGGGGTCGCGGGGAGCGCTCTTCGACACGCCAGTCGTGTTCCTCCCGCAGAGCGCGATCCTCGGAACGGGCATCGTGGCGAAGCGCCCCGCTGTCGTCAAGACGGCCGATGGGGGCGAGTCGATCGCGATCCGCTCGCTCGTGTACCTGGCGCTGAGCTACGACCACCGCATCATCGACGGGGCCGACGCCGCTCGGTTCTTGAGCCAGGTCAAGGCACGCCTCGAGGAAGGCGCGTTCGAGGGCAACCTCGGCATCGACCTGTAACGGCGCGATGGGCCGGCCGGCCGATCGCACAGGGTGGGGCACCTTCGGGTGCCCCACCCTGTTGGCGTTCGTGTCACCGGGTTTCCAGTTCGCGTAGCAGCCAGCAGGTGCCGGCCCACACGATGGTCGCGGTCGTTCCCGATTCCGGCGGCATGCCGGCCTCGGTCGGCGACGTCTGAGGCGCCCCGCTCGGCTCGGCGCAGACGATGAGCGCCACGTTTCCGTTCCGATCGGCCACCGCGCAGCCGCGCGTGTGCGCCGATATCGGCGGCGCAGGATGATCGATGATGGCGAGGTCGACCTCGAGCCCGGGAGCGTCGCCGGCGTACAGCGCCATGAGACACGTTTCATCGCGCGAAAGGGCGCACGAGTTTCGTGCGTCGAGCAGGGCCGTGGCGGCCGCGAGCGGGTCGTCGATCTCGGTCGTGCCCTCGATCGGCGTGGCGGAGTGCCCACCCCCGCCGCCGGCCGCGGCCTCGTCTGCAACCGCGCCGTCGCCGCGAGCTTCGTCGCTGGCGCTGCGCGCTCCCGGGTGCGCCCCCGGTGCCTCCGGGCTCGCATCGTGAGCACCGTCGACGAGCACGACTGCGGCGAGCGCTGCGGCGCAGACCGCTGCGACGGCCCCAAGAAGCGGCCGGCGTCGGAGCGCACCGAGCACGCCCCGTTGCGACCATCTCTCTCCGGCGGATGCGAGACCCGCAGATGCCGAGGGCTCGTACCGATGCCCGGCACTGCCCGAACCCCCGGCGCCGCCGATGAGATCGAGCGGCTCGGGGACCGACCAGGCATACAGCGCCTCGGCGAAGGCCTGTGCCGGCGATGACGACTCCGTGGCCCGGCGAGCGGTCGGCGCTTCGCCCGTGCTCGGGATCGCGGCGGCGGTGACGCGTTCGACCTCGGTTCCCGTCGCGAACGAATGATCGTGCGCCGCCCCGGTGCCCAACACCTCACGCAGGGCCGCGGCCAGGGCGTGCGTGTCGGAGCTCCGCGCATCGAGGGGGGCTCGCCGCCGGAGGAGCCGCCTGGGGGCCCGGCGCGACGGCCGGGCGAGCCGCACCACGTGCTGCCAACCGCCGAGCATCGGCTTGCCGCTGGGATCGACGACGATGGCCTCGAGTGAAACGGCGCCATGGGCCACACCGAGCGCGTGCGCAATCGCCAGGGTTTCCGCGACGGGAGCCAGCAGGGTCACCGCCTCGCCCGGACGCAGTGGCCCCCTCGAGGCGGCGAGCGCGGCCGCGCTGATCGAGCCGTCACCGCGCCGCGTAAGCGAGGTCGCGTGGCCGCCGCGCGCCACGATCGCCGCGACCAGCCTCCGCACGGCTCCGGCAGCATCCCGCCCGCCCTCGATCCCCGCTTCGGCCATGCTGCCGAGTTTGCGCGAGACGTCGCCACCGCGGCCACTCCCCGATCGGCGGCTGTGGACGACCTCGGTGTCAACAGGCTCCCGGCGAACACCGCCGAGCCGGTATCCTGAACGACACTATGTCTCAATCTTCCACCTCGGGTGCCCAGAAGGAACCAGGTCGCTTCAGGCAGATCTGGCAAGTGCTTCGCATGACCGTGAAGTACGACAAGACTTCGCTCTGGCTGCTGATCGGCGCGTTCGTCGTGCCCGTCCTGGTCTCGGTCGGCGTCGTACTGCTCGTCGATCCGGGCAATCCGCTCATGTGGATCATCTCGATCGTGCTCGGCGTCATGGTGGGCCTGCTGCTCGCGATGTACACGCTCAACTGGCGCGCTGAGAAAGTCGCCTTCTCACAGCTCGAGGGCAAGCCCGGCGCCGCCGGCGCCGTCCTCACGTCCTCCCTGCGCGGCAGGTGGCAGACGAGCGACACCCCGGTCGCGTTTAACGCCAAGACGCAGGATGCCGTGTTCCGGGCCGTCGGCAAGCCGGGCATCGTGCTCGTTTCCGAGGGCAACCCCAACGTCTGCAAGCGGCTCGTCGGCGACGAGCGTCGGCGCGTGCAGCGCATCGTGCCGAACGTCGACATCATCCACATCCACGTCGGCAACGGTGAGGGCCAGACGCCCCTGCTCAAGCTCCGGCGCAGCATGCGCAAGCTGCCGAAGAAGCTGCAGAAGACCGAGATCCTCGCGGTATCGAACCGCCTCCGCGCCATGCCGAGCTCGTCACTGCCGATCCCGAAGGGGATTGACCCCAACCGCATCCGGCCCTCGCGCGCGCATCTGCGCTGACCCAACGCGAGACGTTGGCGCGCCCGCCGCATCCGCGACGAAGCGGCGGGCCGCCGTCACGAGAGGTGTGCGTCGCCCCGCATCACCGGCGCGCGCGAAGTGCGAGCCCGGAGACGATGTCGTGTCCCCCGCGGTTGTCGCTGTCCCATACGATCGCCGGCAACACGAGTATCAGCAGGAGCTGCCGCACGGCGGGGCGCCACCAGCCAGGCTGCTCCCCGGCCAGCGTCGTGACCTGCATGCCGAACACCAGATGACCGAGGCTGCCGCCGAACATGATGATCGACACGGCCGTGAGCACGAGGAAGATCGCCGAGATGGCGATGGCTTCGCCGCCGAAGAGCGCGTTGCCGATCCCGAGCGCGCTGGCCCAGTCCACCACCAGACCTCCGAGGCGGCGCCAGAAGCCGGCCATCGATCCGCGGCCCTCTTCGGGGAATCCGAGCCGGTATCCGGGATACTTGTTGTTCTCGGGCTTCGCGAAATCGGCGGATGCTGCGGGCATCCACCGATCGTAACGGCAGGTTGTTGCGCGGCGGGCGCCTCGGCCTCGAGGCCCCAGGTAACATCGCCGAAACATTGCAGTCACGACGGAGCAACAGCCACTCCATAGTGTGTCTGCGGTGCGGCGCCCGCAAGCCGTGCGCGACTGCGTTCGCGAGCGGCAGCGCCGACCTCCCGAAGACACGACCGATCAGGAGATCCAATGTTCAAAGACCCGTCCGAGGTACTCGCGTTCATCAGGGACGAGAACGTCACCTTCCTCGACATTCGCTTCACCGATCTCCCCGGCGTGCAGCAGCACTTCAACATCCCCGCGAGGACGGTCGACGAGGAGTTCTTCTCGATCGGTCAGCTCTTCGACGGTTCTTCGATTCGCGGGTTTGCGAACATCCACGAGTCCGACATGCAGCTCATCCCCGACGTGACGACGGCGTACCTCGACCCGTTCCGCGCCGAGAAGACGCTCGTCATGGTTTTCGACATCTACAACCCCCGCACGGGCGAGATCTACCACCGCGACCCGCGTCAGGTCGCGAAGAAGGCGGAGAAGTTCCTCGCATCGACCGGCGTGGCCGACACCGCGTTCTTCGCGCCCGAGGCCGAGTTCTACGTGTTCGACGACGTGCGTTACGACGTGACCTCGCAGCACAGCTTCTACTACGTCGACTCGGAAGAGGGCGCCTGGAACACGGGCCGAGTCGAGGACGGCGGCAACCTGGGAAACAAAACCGCCTACAAGGGCGGCTACTTCCCCGTCCCGCCGGTCGACAAGCATGCCGATCTGCGCGACGCGATCTCGGTCGAGCTCATGAACGCCGGGCTCGAGCTCGAGCGAGCGCACCACGAGGTGGGCACGGGTGGCCAGGCAGAGATCAACTACCGCTTCGACACGCTCGTGCACGCGGCCGACGACATCCTGAAGTTTAAGTACATCGTCAAGAACGTCGCCGACCAGTTCGGCAAGGTCGCCACGTTCATGCCGAAGCCGCTCTACAACGACAACGGCTCCGGCATGCACACGCACCAGTCGCTGTGGAAGGGCGGCGAGCCGCTGTTCTACGACGAGGCCGGTTACGGCTCGCTGTCGGACGTCGCGCGCTGGTACATCGGCGGCATCCTGGCGCACGCCAACTCGCTCGCGGCGTTCACGAATCCGACGGCCAACTCTTACCACCGTCTCGTGAAGGGCTTCGAGGCGCCCATCAATCTCGTGTATTCCGCGGGCAACCGATCGGCGGCCATCCGCATCCCGATCACGGGCTCGAACCCCAAGGCGAAGCGCATCGAGTTCCGCGCGCCAGATGCCTCGTCGAACCCCTATCTGGCCTTCGCGGCGCAGCTCATGGCGGGTCTCGACGGCATCAACAACCGCATCGAACCCCACGAGCCCATCGACAAGGACCTCTACGAGCTGCCCCCGGAGGAGGCCAAGAGCATCCCGCAGCTCGCGACGAGCCTGCCGGCGGCGCTCGCCGCACTGGAGGCCGACCACGACTACCTCACGCAGGGCAACGTCTTCACGACCGACCTGATCGAGACGTGGATCGACTACAAGAACGAGAACGAGGTGCAGCCGCTCGCGCAGCGCCCGCACCCCTACGAGTACGAACTGTATTTCGGCGTGTAGTTCGGCACATCGGCGTCGACGCCCAGCTCCCGCAGAAGGTCAGGGGGCTGGGCGTTCGTCGTTTCCGGCTCGCCGTCCCCGCGCGAACGCACAACTACCCTGGACGACGATGACTCGCCGTTGGGCGCCCGTGTCCATCGCGCTCGCGAACGGGAACCCCGGCGAACCGCACAACCTGGAAGGAAGTCACCATGATTCTGATCGTCGTCAAGTTCGAGACCAAGCCCGAGTACACCGACACGTTCCCCGAGCTGGTCCGCGACTTCACCGAGGCCACGCGCGCCGAGCCCGGCAACAAGTGGTTCGAGTGGAACCGGTCGCTCGAGGAGCCGAACGTGTTCACCCTGGTCGAGGCGTTCGACGACGACGGGGCCGCCGCGCACGTGAACTCCGACCACTTCAAGCAGGCCATGGTCCACATGAAGCCGCTGCTCGCGACGACGCCGCACATCATCAGCCGCACCGTCGAGGGCGACGGGTGGGACCGTATGGGCGAGCTGCGGGTCGACTAAGGGCGGCAGCGCGACATGACCGGCTCGACGGGCCTCACCGCGGGTCGTCGGCCTGCTCGTGTTCGCCGTAGAAGTGCCGCTCGAAGATCCAACGGGCGCGGCGGGTCGTCGCGAGGTAGAGCTCTTCCAGTTGCTGCGCCTGACCGGGCTCGTGCCCGAGCAGCCGATTGACCCCGTCGAGTTGCTCTCCCTCGGTCGGCAGCACGTCCGACTGCCGGTTGCCGTGCAAGTAGACCGCCGATCGAACGCGCGAGGCGAGCGTCCACGCCTGCCGCAGCGCCGAGGTATCGTCGGCGTCGATGAGCCCGGCATCGCACGCCGCCTCGAGCGCGCCGATCGTCGAGGTCGTTCGGAGCGTCGGGTGGTCGTGCGCGTGCTGCAGCTGCAACAACTGCACAAGCCATTCCACATCGCTCAGCGAGCCGCGGCCGAGCTTCAAGTGTCGGGCCGGGTCCGCGCCGCGCGGCAGCCGCTCCGACTCAACACGCGCCTTGATGCGGCGGATCTCTCGCACGTCGTCGGCTGAGAGCCCGCGAGGGTACCGAGTGCGGTCGGCGATCTCGATGAACCGGGCGCGCAGGTCGGCGTCACCGACCACATCGCGCGCGCGAAGGAGGGCCTGCGCCTCCCACCCGAGCGACCACTTCTCGTAGTAAGCGCGGTATGCCGCGAGCGACCGCACGAGCGGGCCCGACTTTCCCTCCGGTCGGAGGTCGGCATCGAGGTCGAGCGGTAGCCGCGGATCGGTGAGGAGTTCCCCGATCCGGTTCACGAGGCGCTTCGCCGCCCGCGAGGCGTCCTCGCTGGCCGGACCGTCTTCGCCGGTGTCGTAGACGTAGAGCACGTCGAGGTCGGAGCCGAACCCCAGCTCTGCACCCCCGTATCGCCCCACGGCGATGATCGCGAACGGCGGGTAAGTGCCCGCGCCGTCGAGCCCGAGCACCGCGAGATAGGCGCCGCGGAGTGTGACGGTCGCCACGTCTGCGAGCGCCCGCCCCGTCGCCTCGATGTCGTTGATCTGCAGGATGGCGCCGATGGCGAGACGGAGCACCTCGCGCCGGCGAAACGTGCGGATGGCTCGCCGTAGCTCCCCCTCGTCATCGTGTCGGCGCACGGTCTCGCGCATCTCATCGATCATCACGTCGATGGGGCGCGGCTGCAAATGGCGGTCGCCATCGAGCCATTTGACGGCTTCCGGATGCAGCTCGAAGAACACGGCGGCGAACTTCGAGCCGGACAGCAGCGTCGTGAGGTGCTGTGCCGCGGTTTGACTGTCGCGCAGCGTGCGCAGGTACCAGGGCGCTTCGCCCAGTTGCTCGCTGAGGCGCCGGAAAGCCAGGAGCCCCTGGTCGGGGTCGGCGCCCTGCGCGAACCAATCGAGGAGCACCGGCAGGAGATTGCGCTGCAACTGCGCACGCCGCGACACTCCTCTGATGAGCGCCTGGAGATGCGCGAGGGCGCCCTTCGGGTCGCGATAGCCGACGGCACGAAGCCGCTCGAGGGCCTGCTCGCTCGTGAGCACGAAGTGATCGCTCGGCAAGGCCGCGACGGCCTGAATGAGCGGGGCGTAGAAGACCTGCTCGTGCAGTCCCCGCACCCGCACCTTCACGGCTTGCCACTGCGAGGTGAGTGCGGCGCCGTCGTGGAACCCGGTGGCTCTTGCGAGGGCACGAAGGCTGGCCGCGTCGCGCGGCATGAGGTGCGTGCGGCGAAGGCGGCGCAGTTGCACGCGGTGCTCGAGCAGCCGCAGAAACCGATAGTCGGCGGCGAATCGCTCGGCGGGCTCGACGCCGATGTAGCCGCCGTCGCGCAGCCGCTCGAGTGCCTCGAGCGTGCCGCGCACCCGCAACGTGACATCGCGTTGCCCGTGCGTCAGCTGCAGCAGCTGCACCGTGAACTCGATGTCGCGAAGCCCCCCCGGCCCGAGCTTGAGCTGCTGATCGACCTCGTCGCGAGGGATGTTCTCAGTCACGCGTTCGCGCATCGCCCGCGCCTGGCCGACGAAATCCGACCGCGATGCGCTCGCCCACACGTAGGGCGCGATCCGATCGACGAATCGTCGTCCCAGCTCGAGATCGCCGGCAATCGGCCTCGCCTTCAAGAGGGCCTGGAACTCCCAGTTCTTGGCCCACCGCTCGTAGTACTGGACGTACGAGTCGACGGTGCGCACGAGCGCACCGTCTTTCCCCTCCGGGCGGAGGTTTGCGTCGATATCCCACAGCGCCGGCTCAACGTCGACGTCGTCGATAACGCGCATGGCAGCCGCCGCGAGGCGGGTGCCGATCTCGATCGACCGGCTCGTCGAGACGTTCCCGCCGTCGTTCGCTTCGACGACGAACATGACATCGACGTCGGAGAGATAGTTGAGCTCCTCTGCGCCCGCCTTGCCCATGCCGATCACCGCGAATCGCACCTCGGCGACCTCGTTCGCGGCGAACCGCCCGAAGCCCGCAGCGGGCGACGTGAGTTCGGTGTGCGCGACGGCGAGGGCGGCGTCGAAGGCGGCACCAGCGAGGGCGGCGAGCGCGTTGGCGACGTCCGGGACGGCCGCGACCGGGTCATCGCGCCACAGATCGTACGCGGCGATCTTCGCGAGCTCGGTGCGATAGCAGATGCGAAGGGCGTTTCGAGCATCCGCCCCCGAAAGGGTTGGTGCGCGGTCGCGTCGCCCGGAACTGAGCGGTGCGGACGATTCGGCCGCGTCGGAGGGAACGGTGACGGCCTCGGCGAGCCTCGGGGCGAGTCTCGCCGACGGCGCAAGGCCGTCGCGTGCCTCGTGGGCATCGAGCAGCGCGCGGGGATGCCGATGGAAGAAGTCGGCGAGGCCGCTCGAGGCCCCGAGCAGCACGAGCGCGCTGCGAACGACGTCGAGGTCGGCGAGGACGGAGGCGGCCTCGGCGCTCCCGTCGCGCAGGATGCGAGCGAGCTGCTCGACGGCCTGGTCGGGGTCAGCGACGCGCGCGCCCACGAGCTCGATGAGCTCGCCCGCGTCGCGTCCGAGCGCGACCGCCGCCTCCGTGACGTGCTGCTCCGCCGTCGACGGCTCGGCGAAACCTGCCCGAATGAGTGCGGTGCGCGGCCCACCCCGCTTCATCGGTCGACCGTCCCGACTCAGAGGGTGCGAAGGCCCGTGCGCAGTTCGTAGGGCGTGACCTGCGAACGGTAGTGGTCCCATTCGGCGCGCTTGTTGTCGAGGAAGTACCGAAAGACCTGCTCGCCGAGCGTCTCGGCGACGAGCTCCGAGCGTTCCATCAGATCGATGGCCGCCTCGAGCGAGCCCGGCAGCGGCTGGTAGCCGAGCACGCTGCGCTCGCGCGGCGAGAGGTCGCGGATGTCTGCCTCGACCTCTGGCGGCAGCTCGTAACCCTCCTCGATGCCCTTGAGGCCGGCGTTGAGCAGCACGGCGTAAGCGAGGTAGGGGTTCGCGGCAGAGTCGAGGGAGCGGAACTCGATTCGCGCCGATCCGCCCTTGTGGGGCTTGTAGAGCGGCACGCGCACGAGCGCCGACGAGTTGTTGTGCCCCCAGCAGATGTAGCTCGGCGCCTCATCGCCACCCCAGAGCCGCTTGTACGAGTTCACGAACTGGTTCGTCACAGCCGTGATCTCGGCCGCGTGCGTCAGCAGGCCGGCCATGAACTGCCGACCGATCCTGGAGAGCTGATACTCGGCACCAGCCTCGTAAAACGCGTTCGTGTCGCCCTCGAACAGCGACATGTGCGTGTGCATGCCGTTGCCCGGCTGGCCCCACACCGGCTTCGGCATGAATGTCGCGTGCACGCCCTGCTCAATGGCGACCTCCTTGATGACGGTGCGGAAGGTCATCACGTTGTCGGCGGTCGCGATGGCGTCGGCGTAACGGAGGTCGATCTCGTTCTGGCCGGGCCCGGATTCGTGGTGGCTGTATTCGACCGAGATGCCGATGTCTTCGAGAATGCGAACGGCGCGGCGGCGGAAGTCATGGGCCGTGCCGCCCGGCACGTTGTCGAAGTAGCCGGCCGTATCGACGGGAACGGGCCCGTCGGGCCCGTGGTCGGCCGATTCGAAGAGCGAGAATTCGATCTCCGGGTGGAGGTAGTACGTGAACCCCTTGTCGGCCGCCCGGTCAAGGGCCCGCCGCAGCACGTTGCGGGGGTCGGAGACCGACGGCTCACCGTTTGGCGTCGAAAGATCGCAGAACATGCGTGCCGTCGGATCGATCTCGCCGCGCCACGGCAGCACCTGGAAGGTGGTGGGGTCCGGATGCGCCAGCATGTCGGCCTCGGTGCGACGTGTGAAGCCCTCCACCGCGGAGCCGTCGAACCCGATGCCCTCGTTGAAGGCGCCCTCGACCTCGGCGGGCGCGATGGCGACGGATTTGAGCGTGCCGACCACGTCCGTGAACCACAGCCGGATGAACTTGATGCCGCGATCCTCGATCGTCCGGAGAACGAAGTCCTGCTGCTTGTTCACGTCGCTCCTCAAGCTCTCGCGCGGGCTACCGCTGTCCTGCGGGCAGCACGCAGCGCCGCCCGATCAGTCCAGGCTAGTGGTCGGCGGCGGTTCCGCGCTGGACGGGCGCGCCTAGACTTGCGCACATGTCAGAATCCGCACCGCGAAAGCGCGTCCGAATCCGTCATTTCGCCCGCGCGAAGGCGGCGGGCGAGAAGATCACCGCGCTGACGGCCTACGACGTCATCTCGGCGCAGATCTTCGATGAGGCCGGTATCGACCTGCTGCTCGTCGGCGACTCGGCCGCCAACGTCGTGTATGGCTACGACTCGACCCTGCCCGTTTCGATGGACGAGCTCATCCCCCTCGCCAAAGCGGTCACGCGGGGCGCCACCCGCGCTTGCGTCGTCGCGGACCTGCCGTTCGGGAGCTACGAGCGGGGCCCCGAGCAGGCGCTCGATACGGCCGTTCGGTTCATGAAGGAGACCGGCGTCACCGCGATCAAGCTCGAGGGCGGCGAACGCAGCGCAGCCGTCATCAGGCGCATCGTCGATGCCGGCATTCCCGTTATGGGCCACATCGGCTACACGCCGCAGGCCGAGCACGGACTCGGCGGCCACGTCGTGCAGGGGCGTGGTGACGACGGGGCCGCGAAGCTCATGGCGGACGCACTCGCGGTGCAGGAGGCCGGCGCGTTCGCCGTCGTGCTCGAGATGGTCCCCGCGGAGATCGCGGCGCAGGTGACGGCGAAGCTCGAGATCGCGACGATCGGCATCGGGGCGGGTGCGGGATGTGACGGGCAGATCCTGGTGTGGACCGACGCGTTCGGCATGAGCGCCGGCCGCATTCCGTCGTTCGTGCGCATGTTCGCGAATGTACGCGAAACGTTGCTGCAGGCGGCGACCACCTACCGCGACGAGGTGCGGTCGGGCGGTTTCCCGAATGAGCGGGAGTCGTTCACCGACGCCCCGAACGCCTAGGCGGTCGACGACGGGACGGCCGACCCGCCCCACTCGGCCGCCGACGGGCGATCATGTCCGCCCGCATCACGATGCTGCGTGACGCGTGATCGCATTGGAGCAGCGTGCGTGTTGCGCTTCCGTCCGGCTGTCGGAATGACGCGCTCGCAGGCGAGTGGATCGTGTTGCGTCCTCGGCGTTATGGCGACGGCGTCTGGTTGAGCGCAAAAGTCAGTATGGGGACGTCGAGTGCCATATGGATCGCAAACGCCCAGAAGGACCCTCCCGTCTCCTGCATGGACTTCGCCAAGACGAACCCGAGGAAAGCCGACATGAAGGCGCCAGCGAGTCCGTTCGGCGCGATTCCCCAGTAGTGATAGACACCGAACACGACCGAGCTCATGACGAGCCCGTATGTCCGTGAGTTCGTAGCGTTCTCGCCCATGGTGACGAACGGCAGCCGGAAGATCGCCTCTTCCGTGAAGGCATTCATCGCCGCGAACGGGAGCACCAGTGCGATGTGGGCCCAGTGAAAGGTGAACCCGCCCGGAAGGAACTGGAAGTACGTGACCGTTCCGACGATCGCGACCATAATGAGGCCGAGGAACCAGCCGTCGGATTCCCACCGCCCTCCGCCTCGTTGCGCGAAGAAAGGGCGCATCGCACCGGTGCGCTTGAGACTGAGGTAGCGAAGCCGGCCCCTCCCCGCGAACAGGAACGTCAGGAGCAGGGCGAGCCCTGCCACCGGTAGGGCGCTGAGCTGATAGTTCAGCATCCGGTTCGTGAATTCGCTCGCAAACGGGCTGAACCCGAATAAGGGGTCGTTGACGACCACGAACAGCAGGCCGGCGGTCAGGGTGATGAGGACGGAGAAGACGATGAGCTTCACGAACCGAGTCCCCCGGCCTGCGTCAATGCTCGCTTCCTTCGACACGCTCACCCTCCACTCGTAGAGTTCGTCCGACCGTACTAGAGTTAGTACGTGCGTACAAACGGGGATTCGACCACGGAGGGTCGCGGCACCGTCGGCGGGCGCGCGCGACGGAACCAGATCGAGCGGGCGGCAGCCGAGGTGCTGTCCGAAGTCGGCTACGCCGCCGCGTCCGTCGGTCGCATCGCGCAGCGTGCGGGGGTCAGCAAAGGCGTCATCACCTATCACTTCGCGAGCAAGGACGAGATCTTGCGCCGGGTGGCGCTGACCCTTTTCGAGGAGTGCGTCCTGCACATCACGGCCGGCGTGCCCAGCGAGATGTCTCCCGCGGCGCGTCTGCGCGCGCAGCTCAGCGCCGAACTGGAGTTCTTCTCCTCGCGACGCGTCGAGTTCCGCGCGATGGTGGAGGTCATGTCCAATCACCGCGAACCGGCCTTCATCCGGGCGTTCGAGAACGTCTCGAGCGACGAAACCGAGGCGCTTGCCGACCTGCTGCGACGGGGCCAGGCACAGGGACAGTTCCGGGCCTTTGACGTCTACGAGGTCGCCCAACTGATTGGTGCCGCGAAGAACGACGTGCTCGACCGATGGGCATCCGACGAGACGCTCGACCTCGTGCCGATGACGGCGACGATGCTCGACTTCATCGAGCACGCCGTGCGCGTCTGAACGGCGCGATGAAGCCGGTCAGGTCTCTCTGGGTGAGCGACTGCCGATCGATGACGCCGGTGGAGTACAACCGGTTGACGTCCTTGGTGTAGCCGAGGTGAGAGGTCCCAGCCCTCTCAACGCGCGAAGCGGGTGAAACGGCGAGCCGGCCGCCGGCGGGCGATCGACTCAGTCGTCGTTCTCGGCTTCTTCCTCCGCCCAGCGGCGGGCGTTCTCCTGGAGGCGCTCCGGCGCGCGTGACGCCTCGGCGGCAGTCGCGAACGGGCCGACGAGGTCGCTCGCGATCGACTGTTTGCCATGCTCGACCTCGCCGGTGCGCGTGTTGTACCAGTAGGACGTCGAGGTCTCGCGGTCGTGCTGCTCGGTCATAGAGTTGAGGGTATGCCCAAAAACCCTTCAACGGGGCTGCTCACTCCCGGAACTGTGACCCCGCAGCGCCCCGTCCCGGCCTCGATCGCCCGCCCGCACTATGTCGGCCGTCCCGCTCCCGAACCATGGTCGGGTGGCGATGTCTACGCGGAGGACGACATCGAACGCATCGGGCGGGCCGGGTCGATCGCCGCGGCGGCGCTCGCCCACCTGGAGCAGTTCGTCGCGCCGGGCGTCACGACCGACGAGCTCGACGCCATCGCGCATGACTTCCTCGTCGAGCGGGGCGCCTACCCGTCGTGCCTCGGCTATCGCGGCTTCCCCAAGGCGATCTGCACATCGCTCAATGAGGTCGTATGCCACGGCATCCCGGACGACACGGTGCTCGATGACGGTGACATCCTCAACGTGGACTGCACCGCGTTCGTCGACGGGGTTCACGGCGACACCAACCGCATGTACCTCGTGGGAGAGGTCGACGACGAGAGCCGGCTGCTGGTCGAACGCACGCGAGAGGCGCTTCGCCGAGGCATCAAGGCGGTGAAGCCCGGCCGGGAGGTGAACGTGATCGGTCGCGTGATCGAGAAGTACGCCAAGCGCTTCGGGTACGGCGTCGTACGCGACTACACGGGCCACGGCGTCGGCAAGCCCTTCCACTCCGGACTCGTCATCCCGCACTACGACAGCGATCAGCAGCGCGACACGATCGAGGTCGGCATGGTGTTCACGATCGAGCCGATGCTGACGATCGGGGGCGGTCACGAGTGGACACTGTGGGATGACGACTGGACGGTCGTCACGGCCGACGGCTCGAGAACGGCGCAGTGGGAGCACACGATCGTCGTGCGAGAGCACGGCGCGGAGGTGCTCACCCTCGCATCCGGTGACGACTGGGGGCTCTGAGCGTCAGGGCTCACGCACCGGCCCGAGCGGGAGCCGGTTCTTGAACGCGATGTAGCCGTCGTCGACGCTCACGACCGTGCCGTTGATCGCGTTGGCGCGGTCGGACGCGAGGAAGGCGACGACCTCGCCGATCTCGGACGGCTCGGTGAGGCGGCCGCGCAGCTGTTCCTTCGCCATGAACTCGGTCAGCTCTTCGGAGAAGCGCGCGATGATCGGGGTGTTGGCGCGCCCCGGGGTGATGGCGACGACGCGGATGTCGTGCTCGGCGAGTTCGAGCGCGGCCGAACGGGTCAACGAGATGACCCCAGCCTTGGCGGCGCCGTAGACGAGCGCCCGCTCGCCCGCTGACTGGCCGTAGATCGACGACGTGTTGATGATGACTCCCGGCGTCCCCTGCGCCGCGAACTGGCGGGCCGCAGCGAGGATGCCGAAGTACACGCCGTCGAGATCGACGCGCATGATCGGGTAATAGTGCGCGTCCGGCTCTTGTTCCAGAATCGGATAGCCGCCGGGGATGCCGGCGTTGTTGAAGATCACGTCGAGCCGGCCGAAAGCGTCGACCGCTGCCGCGACCATGGCCCGCACGTCATCCCAGGAGCCCACGTCTGTGCGAACCGCGACGACGCGTCCGGCGAATCCGGCGGCCTCCTCCTCGACGACGACCGTCCTGGCCCCCTCGAGGTTGATGTCGGCGATCACGACGCGTGCTCCCTCGCGGAGGAATGTCGAGACGCTCGCGCGCCCGATCCCGCTCGCCCCACCGGTGATGATGGCGACCTTGCCATCGAGTTCCATGTTCGCCTCTTCCGTCGCGGTCGGTCTCGTTCGCCGCTCAGGGCAAGGGAACGAATTCGTCGGTGATCCAGCTTTCGGGGTCGCCGCCCGCTGTCGCGAGCTCGGCGTCGACCATGACGTCGTATGCCTCTTGCCAGCGGTCGTGGTCCTGCTCGAGGATGCCGTGGGACCCATCCCCCACCCAGACCTGGCGATACAAGTCGAGCGCTTCAACGGCCACCTCGTCGTTGTCGAGCGCGTCGAAGCTGAACTCCGTGCGAATGATGTCGAGGGTCTCGGAGAGGTCCTCGTCCTCGATGATGAACTGCGTCGCCTTCGCGATCGCGCGCATGAACCGTTCGATCTGGTCGGGATTGTTCTCGATCTGCTCTGGGGTGGTGACGTACGACTGGACGTCCGGCGGGGCGGTGAGGCCCGCGGGACTCGAGATGGCATCCTCGTTCTGCGCCGTGACGAGGACCGCCGTGTCGATGCCGAGCATGTACCCGTCGATCCGGCCCTGTTCGACGAGCGCGAAGGTGGCCGCCGTGACGGGAACCGCCTGCCGGGCGACGTCCTCAGCCGAGTACCCGGCCGCTTCGAGTGCAAGATCCAGGGTCTTGGTGCTGGTCCCTCCCTCGGACCCGACGCCGATCGTCGTGCCGGGGAGGTCATCGATGGATTCGATTGCGTCGCTCTCCGCGGAGACGATGCGGAAGCCGCCCCCGCGCTCGAGCGTGCCGATGTTGACGAGGGTATGGCCCTCGGACGAGACGCTGAGGACATCGATCCCGCCGGCTCGCGTGACGTGTCCGCTGCCACCGATGAGCGACTGGATCGCGACGGGCGAGCCGTTGACGGGCTCGAGCGTGACTTCGAGCCCCTCCTCTTCGAAGTACCCGCCGGCGTAGGCGAGCATCTCCGGGGCCAGCGAGAGGGTTTCGAGCGGGAGATAGCTGAGGAAGACCATCTCGTCGAGGTCTCCCGTTCCGCCATCCCCGGCGCAGCCGCAAAGGGCGAGGACAGCGGCGAGCGAGACGGCGCCCGGGGAACGAAGGCGCCCGGTGCGGCGCGGTGCGGATGTGGGCAGATCAATGGTGTGTCGCATGGTCGACTCCTGACTCGTCATTGAGCGGGGTTCCCTGGCGGCCCATCCTGCGCCACTGTAAGTTGGGAACCCAACACTGTTTTCACTCTGCGAAAGACCCGCCGGAAAGGAGCGCCATGGGCCCAGCTCAGATTCCCGAGGGAGCGATCCCCGCCCCGCTGACGAACGTCATCGACGAGGCGACGTTCGCCCCACGGCTGCTGGCCATGCTCGCGAACATCTTCGCAACCACGGAGGCGCGGTCGCTTCGCCGGCGATTCGGGCACAGCATCACCGACTGGCGCGTGCTTTCGGCCGTCGCCAGGCGGCCCGGTACGACCGCGGCCCGCATCGCCGCGACGGTGCTGATCGACAAGGGCGAGGTGTCGCGCAGCGCCAACGCGCTCGCGCGAGGCGGGTACGTGGTGTCCGTGGACGGCGCACGTCGTTCGAAGCACCTCTACCTCACCGACGAAGGGGCCCGGCTGCACGACCAGATGCTCCCGGTTTCGATGCGCGGCCAGCGGCTCGTGGAGCAGACCCTGACGCCGGACGAATTCCGGACACTCACCGATCTCCTCGCGCGGCTGATCGACCGGGCAGGCAACGGATCCCCGTGGCCCGCGGATTCGGCGTCGGCGAGCGCCGGCGACGCTTCGCCGGCGGAGCGGGAACCTGGCTAGGCTCGACGCATGGCGAAGACTCCTGCGCATCGGTCTGAACATCTCGCCATCGGCATCGACGTCGGTGGCACGGGCATCAAGGGCGGCGCGGTCGATGTCCGCACGGGCGAGCTCGTCACGGCGCGCCATAAGGAGACGACGCCGAAGGGCGGATCGCCCGTCGATATCGTCGCCGCAGTCCAACAGGTGCGCGCGTCAATTCTGAGCGAGCTCGACATGAAAGCCCGCCACCTCCGCGTCGGCGTCTGCCTGCCATCGGTCGTCCGCCACGGCGTCACGTCGACGGCCGCGAACATCTCGCCCGACTGGATCGGGCTCGACGCCGCGGCGCTGTTCGCCGACGAGCTCGGCGGCACCGTCTCGATCATGAACGATGCCGACGCCGCCGGCTACGCAGAGGTGGTCTACGGCGCCGCGAAGGGACGCACGGACACGGTCATCGTGACGACCCTCGGCACGGGCATTGGGAGTGCGCTCGTGCACAACGGCCAGCTGTTTCCCAACACCGAGCTCGGTCACCTCGAACTCGACGGGCACGCCGACTACGAGCGATACGCATCGGCCAAGGTTCGTGAGCGCGAGGACCTCGGCTTCGAGGACTGGGCCGCGCGGCTCGTTCCCTACTACCGCAAGCTCGAACAGCTGTTTTCGCCCGACCTGTTCGTCGTCTCCGGCGGTGTCTCGAAGCGCGCCGACGAGTTCCTGCACTTCGTCGACGTGACGACACCGCTCGTCGCGGCCAAGCTGCGCAACAACGCCGGTATCGCCGGCGCCGCGCGGCTCGCGTCCGACGGCTGGGAGTAGCCGTCGAGAACCGATGAACGGGTCGGCCGGTACGCCGGGTTCTGTACGGACGAATCCGTGACGGCCATCTCTCTCGGGCGCGCGTTGCCGCGCGCCTCTAGCGGTCTACCCGGAGACTCGGCGGGCAGCGTCGTCGTCTCCTGTCTGACCTTGCTCCGGACGAGGTTTACCGTGCGACGCCTGTCACCAGGCGCCCGGTGCGCTCTTACCGCACCCTTTCACCCTTACCCGCGCGAAGCGGGCGGTCTGCTTTCTGTTGCACTGGCTCGCGGGTTGCCCCGGGTGGGCGTTACCCACCGTCCTGCCCTGTGGAGCCCGGACGTTCCTCGGCACCGGCGGCGAACCGACCGGCGACGCGACCGTCTGGCCGGCCCGTTCATCGACCGCCCAGTCTACTCGGTCTAGGCGTCGTCGGCTCGAGCCCCGGCCGTCGACGCGCTTCGCTGGGTCCGCACGAGAATGGCGTTCGAATCGGGGCACAGCAGCACCTCGTCGGGCGAGGCCGCGAGAATCCGGGCGACATCGGCGGCGTCGAGCGTCACGTTCGAGCCCGTCGTCACCTGCCCCACGAGTTCCGCCGCACCGACCCCGTAGCGTTCTCGCTGCCGCTCATACAGCTCGACGAGCTCGGCGGGGAGCCCGGGCAGGAGAGCTTTGCGCGCACCGGCGATCACCTTGGCCTCGGCCTGCAGCTCGGCCCGTGCGGCGTCGCGCCGCGTCACGAGCTGTTCGGCGTCCAGCTCGACGGCCGCCTGCGCCGAGGTCGCGCGCTCGAGCTCCCGCTCGGCGTCTTCGACGCGCTGCATGACCTCGAGCTGCGCGTCATCCAACAGCGCCCGGCGGCGCAGCAGGGTCTCGATCTCGGATTCCAGCCCTTGCACGTCTTTCACCGACGACGACGTCGACTGCCGTTGGCGATCGCGTTCCAGCCGCTGCTCGACGAGCATCGTGTCGTCTTGCACGCGCTTCAGCTCGGCGCGGGCGTCTTCGAGCGCGCCGGTCGCGCGGGCGACCCAGGCGCGGTGCTCGACGCGTGCCTGCTCCATCCCCTTGAGCTGCTGCTGCTCTGGCATGGTGTTGGCCCGGTGCTGCAGCCTGGTGCGGCGGGCGTCGAGCTCGGCGAGGTCGAGCAGTCGGCGCTGGATTTCGGGGGATGCTCTCATAGTCGCTCCATTCTGCTGCACGCCGCCACGACGCGCACGCCGAGCGGAGCCGCGGGCCGAGGCACGAGCATCCAGTGACCGGGACTATTGCGGAATCGCGAAGTCCCAGGGGTCGGTGCTGCGCTCGCTCACCGTGACTTCGAGGGCCGGATGCGCGTCTCGCAGTTGCGCCGCCGCCGCCTCGAGCCACAACCATTCGCTCGCCCAGTGCGAGGTGTCGATGAGGAACGGGCGCCCGCCACGCAGGCGTGCCTGCTCGATCGCCTCGGAGGCCGGATGGTGGCGCAGGTCGCTCGTGATGTAGACGTCGGCGCCGAGCACGGCGCCGTCGGCGAGCAGCGAGTCGCCCGCTCCCCCGCACAGCGCAACGCGTCGAACCTCTGCCTGGTACTCGCCAGCGGCGCGGATGCCGGTCGCCGTCGCGGGGAGGATGCGCGCGAGCGCGCCCGCGAGCTGACCGAGCGTCGTCGGCTCCGGCAGGTCGCCGACGCGCCCGAGACCCAGCTCGGGCTCGTCGCGCGCCGGCACAATCGGCCGCTGGTTCGTGAGCCGAAGGCGCCGGGCGAGTTCACCCGAGGTCCCTCGCTCGACGACGTCGGCGTTCGTGTGCGCCGCGACCAGCGCGCATCCGCCGCGGATCAGTCGTGCGAGCACGCGTCCCTTGTACGTCGTCTCAGCCACGGTCGTCACGCCGCGCAGCAAGAGGGGGTGATGCGTCAGCAGGAGCTCCGCTCCGGTGTCGAGGGCTTCGCCAATGGTTTCGTCGACGGCGTCGACGGCGAGCAGCACCCGCTCGATCGGCGCGTCAGGGTCGCCCGTGACGAGGCCCACCGAGTCCCACGCCTCGGCACGCCTCGCGGGCCAGAGGGATTCGATGGTGTCGAGCACGTGCTGCAGCGTCGTCATATCACCATCCTGCCGGACTCGATCGAACGCTTCATTGCGGCGTCGGTCGCAGCGCTGGATGCGGGCCTCGGAACCCGTCGCGCCATGTGGCCGGCGGGTCCGCGTTCTCGGCTAGGCGGCGCAGTCGACGCACGTACGGGCGACCGGCCTCGCACGGAGCCGCGCTTCCGCGATCGGGCGCCCGCACGCTTCGCAGATGCCGAACGCGTCACGCTCGAGGCGATCGATGGCCGCAAGGATCTCGGTGCGCTCGAAGCGATTGTCCAGCCGCATGCCGGCGAGCCGCGACCACTCCCCCGAGACGGGTGCTCCATCCGGATCGTGCTCGTCGTCGGTATTCGGGTCGCGAAGGTCGCCGAGCCCGACGAGCTGCGCCTCGATCTGTGACGCCACGGCCTCCGCGCGCGCGAGCCGCTCGCGCAGCAGTCTCCCGAAGTCCGGCGCCTCCGTGGTCACCCACCAATCGTCGCACGCCCCGAGCGCGAACCGTCGCTCGCCGGCACCCCGAGTGGCGCCGACCGGCAGTTCCGCCCGACGAAACCTCGATTGCCACGCTGAGATCGCCGCGCGATGGTGAGCCGTGCGACGCGCCCATCTCGAGGCGCGTGACGATCTTCGATGGAGAGGACGGCATTCATGTCACCGTCGCGCCCGCGCCAACTGACACTCACCATGTTCACGATCGGCTTCGGGTACCACAACGATGCCTGGCGCCACCCGTCGAGCGTCGCCGAGCAGGTGGGCTCGCTGAAGGTCGTGGCCGAGATGGCCCAGGCTGCCGAACGCGCGAAGCTCGACGCCGTGTTCTTCGCCGACAACGTCGCTTCCGGCGCCATTCGCAAGAACGCCGTGCGTGGCGCGTCGTTCTACGAACCGATCGCCACGATGGGCGCCCTCATCGGTAGCACCGAGAAGATCGGCATGATCGGCACGATGTCGACGACCTGGTCGGAACCGTTTCAGGTCGCGCGGCAATTCGCCGCGCTCGACCAGCTCAGCGGCGGCCGCATCGGATGGAACGTCGTGACATCGATCAACGGCAACGAGAACTTCGGACGCGAGCAGATGCCGCTGCCGGAGCAGCGCTACGAGCGGGCGATGGAGTTCGTCGACGTCGTGCTGCAACTGTGGGACAGCTGGGATCGCGACGCCATCATCTGCGACCGCGAGACGGCACGCTGGGTCGATCCGGATCGCGTGCGCGAGATCGACCACGTCGGTGAGCACTTCCGCGTCAAGGGACCGTTGTCGATCCCCCGGTCGCCGCAGGAGCGCCCAGTCGTCGTGCAGGCCGGCCAGTCGGCGGCAGGCATCGAGCTCGGTTCGTCGTACGCCGACCTCATCTACACGGTGCAACCCGAGCTGGATGCCGCGATAGCGTTTCGCACCGACTACCGGCAGCGGGTCGCCGCCAAGGGGCGCAATCCCGATGGCGTTCGCATTCTTCCCGGCATCATGCCGATCACCGGCCGCACGAAGGCCGAGGCGCAGGAGTTCGCGGATGAGCTCGCGAACTGCATCTACGAGCCTGGCGGGCGGGAGGTCGTCGAGCGGCTGCTCGATGTTTCGGTCGCCGACCTCGAACTGACCGAGCGCATTCCGCTCGAGCGGTTGATCGACGGGCCACAGCGCATGGAGCGGTGGAAGCTCTTCCGCGATCTGTCACAGGAGATGACGCTCGGCGAGCTCATGGTGCACGTCTCCCGGGCCGTCGGTCACCGCGTCATGGTCGACACGCCCGACCGCATCGCCGACTCGATGATCGAGTGGTTCGAGGCGGGCGCCTGCGACGGCTTCAATTTCAACCCGCCGAGCGTGCCGGAGGGCATGCACAGGATGTTCGACCTGCTCGTGCCGGTGCTGCAGGAGCGAGGGTACTTCCGCGAGGACTACGAGGGTGACACGTTCCGCGAGCGATCGGGGTTGGTGCTGGATGAGCCGTCGACGGTCGCGGAACCGGTCGGCTGAGGGCGAGGCCGGCCGTCGAATCCACGGCCGGCCTCGCGTACCGCCGTGCGCGCTCAGGCCGTGACGGCCCTGTGCCGCCGACCGCGGATGATCGACGTGACACCGATGACGACGTAGGCGATCAGCAGGACGAAGGTGATGACACTCGTGATCACCGCGGCGGGCCGTTCAGCGTCCCCCGCGAGCAGGTCGCCGATCTGCGCGACGTTCATGGCGGTCCCGAGGATGCCAAGCACCGCGATGACGAGTGCGGCGTAGAGGCCGCCACGTGGTCGCTTGACGGCGATGACACCGCAGATGAGCAGGACGACGCCGAGAATGGCCGGAATCAAGGCCGTCCAGCTCGCGAATGCTGTCGCGATGTACGCGATGATGCCGATGACGATGAGGACAACACCGAGTCCGATGGTGAGACGAGGCATGGGGAACTCTTCCGTGAGGGGTGAATGGGGTCCCGTCTACGTTAGGGGGTGCGTTCGTCGGACTCCTCAACAAGGGCGAGCGCGGCCGTCAGCAGGGCCAGGTGGCTGAGCGCCTGCGGAAGGTTGCCCATGAAGGCACCGCTCTCCGGGTCGACCATCTCGGCGAGCGAGCCGACATCGTTGCTCAGAGCTAACGCCTCGTCCATGAGCGAGCGCGCCTCGCTCATCCGGCCGACCGATGCGAGTGCCGCGACCATCCAGAACGAGCACGCGACGAACGCACTCTCCTCGTGCTCCATGCCGCTGTACCGGTAGAACAGTGGGCCTCGGCCGAGTTCGTCGCGCAGCGCGTCGAGCGTCGAGCTCATGCGCGCTCCGCGCTCGTACCCCGTCATCGCGTGCAGCACGACGGACGTGTCGAGCTCATCCGATCCCGCGTACCACGTATACGCCTGTCGATCCGATGACCAGCATTCGTGTTCGATGAACTCGCGGATGGCGTCGCGCTCCTCCTTCCACCGCGCGGTGTTCCCCTCGATCGTTCCCGATTCCGCGAGCGCGACGGCGCAGTCGAGCGCGTCCCAGCACGCCATCTTCGAGCTCGTGTAGTGACGCTGCTCCGGCAACTCCCACATGCCCGCGTCGCGACGCCGCCACAGGTCGCATAGCGTGTCGGCGAGGTCGGCGAGCATTCGGCCCGTTGCGGCGTCGATGATGTTCCCGCTGTCCGAGTACGCGCGGACCATGTCGAAGATGTCGCGATACACCCCGAGTTGCAATTGGTCGGAAGCCTCGTTGCCGGCGACGACCGGGCCGATGCCGCGCCAGCCCGGAACGTCGAAGGTGCGCACGGCAGACGGGGGCACGTCGCCGTGGAGCCGGTTGAGGACGTGGAGCTTCGGGCTCTGCCTCCGCGTGAGCCGTAGCAGCCACGAGACGGCAGCGTGCACGTCCTCCTGCTCACCGAGCCAGATCAGCGCCGTGAGGGCATACGACGCGTCGCGCAACCATGCGAACCGGTAGTCGTAGTTCTTGCGGCCCTCCGGGTTCTCGGGCAGGGACGTGGTTGCCGCTGCCGCGATCGAACCCGACGGGCCGTGTTCGAGCAGCTTCAGGATGAGCGCCGATCGATGCACGTCGTCCCGGTACGGCCCCTCGTACTGCAGCAGCTCCGACCATCGACGCCAGTGTTCGCGCGTGAGTTCGAGGTTCTTTCGCACGCTTTCGACCTGGGGCATCCGGAGCGGCTCGTTCCAGGTCGCCACGACGGCGACGACGTCGTCGCTTCCATCCCGCGCCGTGAAGCGGCCACTGATCCGTCGTTGCCCGTTGGATCTACGCTCCATGGCACGATTGCTGCGCACGCCGATCGAGTACTCGGCGACGCTGATCACGGGCCCGTGCGGGCTCTCATGCACCCATGGCGATGCGGTGCCGAGCATGGTCCCCGGAGTCACCGACCAGTGCATGTCCACTGCGCCGTCGAGACTCTCGATACGACGGGCGAGCTCCGTCCACGGCAGTGCGCCCGTCGAACCGACGTTGAGCGAATCGGTCACGCGCACGGCGCCCGTCGCGGTCGTGAAGGTGGTCTGCAACAACGGGGTCCCCGGGATGTACGCGCGTTCAACCTCGAAGTCGTCGACGGGCTGCAGTTCTATGTATCCGCCGCCTTCGGCGTCCAACAGGCGGGCAAAGACCGGCGGCGAGTCGAGGTCGGGCAGCGGGAACCAGTCGATGGCGCCGTCGTGCGCGACGAGTGCGACCGTGCGGCCGTCACCGATGGGCGCGTACGACGCCAGGTCGACGTAGCCGTCGCGCCGAGCTGCGTACGCGGTCAATCCGTCGGCTCGGTCTTGACGGGCGGGGTGTCCGGCCGATCAGCGCTCATGTCGCCGGGATCCGCGACGGGATCGCTCGTCGACGAGGCGTCAAGCGTGACCGCGTCGTGCACGGCCTCTTCATGGGAGGCCGCTTCACGGGCGAGTGCCTCGTTGATGGGGTCGTCACCGGTGTCGCCGATGTTGGTCATGTGTTCCTCCGAACCTCATGCTCAGACTGATCAGGGGTGACGCCGCAAATGGGGCGCACGGATCGACCATAACGAGGCGACTTGCGAACGACGTGGATGTCGCCTCATGACGCCGCCGTGGGCGGCAACTCCTCGGGCGGCGCGCCTGAGCGGTCGGCGAGCAGGGCGAGGAACTCGTCGGCCATCGCCAGCTGACGGGCCAGTGTGGCCCGCCGCTGTGCGGCGTCTGCACGGAAGTCCTGCAGCGATTGCCGGGCATCGGCTGCAGCTGCCGCATCTCCGGTCACCGCCTCGGCTGTCGAGTCGATCGCTCGCAACAGGTCGGCTGATTGCTCGAGTGAGTACCCGAGGGGTTTCATTCGGCGGATGAGCATGAGGCGCTCGTAGTCGCCTTCGGTGTAGAGACGGAAGCCGCCCTGGGAGCGTCCGGACGGTGTGAGCAAGCCGATCTCGTCGTAGTGACGGATCGTCCGCAGCGACAGGCCCGTCCGCTCGGCGAGCTCTCCTATGTGCATCATCCCGGCTGCTGGCACGGCGCATCCCTCTCCCAGTTCACCGAAACCCTCACGCTACGTTAGAGTCTACCGGCGAACCCGCATGTCCTCGCGGGCCACCTCCGCCTTTCGCACTCCCGAGTGCGACGACAGGCGCGTGACGGAATGCGCGCACGCGGCTCGATGGTGTCATACCCATCCCTGACTCTTGGAGGCCTGTTCATGACGAAGGCGACCGCGGACGACCGAAACCGATATCGGCCCGAGCCCTCGGTACTGACCGCCCTGAAGTCCCCGCGCATCCTTACCCGCGAAGTCCTCGCCGGCCTCGTCGTGGCCCTCGCCCTGATCCCCGAGGCGATCTCGTTCTCGATCATCGCCGGCGTCGACCCGAAGGTCGGGCTCTTCTCGTCGTTCATCATGGCGATCACGATCGCGTTCGTCGGCGGACGTCCGGCGATGATCACCGCAGCCACGGGCGCGGTCGCGCTGGTCGTCGCGCCCGTAGTCCGCGAGTACGGGATGGACTACTTCATCGCGACGGTGCTGCTGGCCGGTCTGCTGCAGATCGCGCTCGCGCTGTTCGGCGTTGCGAAGCTCATGCGGTTCGTCCCGCGCAGCGTGATGGTCGGCTTCGTCAACGCCCTGGCGATCCTGATCTTCATGGCGCAGGTGCCCGAACTCATCGGTGTGCCCTGGATGGTCTATCCGCTGGTCGCGGTGGGCCTCCTGATCATGATCGGGATGCCCAGGCTCACGAAGGTCGTCCCGGCTCCGCTGGTGTCGATCGTGCTCGTCACCCTCGCTGTGGTGGTGTTCACGATCAACGTGCCCGCGGTCGGCGACAAGGGCGAGCTGCCGCGGAGCCTTCCCGAGCTGTTCATCCCCAATGTTCCCTTGACGTTGGAGACCCTGTCGATCATCGGTCCGTACGCGCTGGCCATGGCGCTTGTCGGACTCATGGAGTCGCTCATGACGGCCAAACTCGTCGATGACGTCACCGATACTCGCTCCAACAAGACTCGCGAAGGCTGGGGTCAGGGCGTGGCGAACCTCGTCTCCGGGCTCTTCGGCGGCATGGGCGGGTGCGCGATGATCGGGCAGACCATGATCAACGTCAAGGCATCGGGCGCGCGCACCCGCATCTCGACGTTCCTCGCAGGCGTGTTCCTGTTGATCCTCATCGTCGTCCTCGGCGACGTCGTCGCGATTATCCCCATGGCGGCTCTTGTCGCGGTGATGATCATGGTGTCGGTCGCCACGTTCGACTGGCATTCCATCAGGCCCTCCACGCTGAAGCGGATGCCCAAGAGCGAGACGACCGTCATGATCGTCACGGTCGCCGTGGTCGTCGCAACCCACAACCTCGCCATCGGGGTCATCGTCGGCGTGTTCGTCGCGAGCGTGATGTTCGTGCGCCGCGTCGCTCACCTGATCAGCGTGAAGCGCGAGGTCAGGGACCGCCAGGGCGCCCCGGTCGCGCACTACACGGTCGAGGGGCAACTCTTGTTCGCTTCGAGCAACGACCTGACCACGATGTTCGAGTACGTCGAAGACCCGGAGAGGGTCGTCATCGACTTGACCCGGTCACACGTCTGGGACGCCTCGACCGTGGCTGCGCTCGATGCCATCGAGACGAAGTACGCGGTGCACGGCAAGGCCGTGGAGTTCGTTGGCATGAACGAGTACACCTCCGCGTTTTACGCCCGGCTCACCGGCGGCCTCGGTGACGGCCACTGAGGCGTTCGATCCCCCGCCCGCTCACCGACCTCGGTGTCGCGACGCAGTTGCGACAATAACGTCGCCGTTGTGCGGGAGGGATGCTCCGAACGTCAGCGGCACGGCGGTGGCGTGTTCAACCCGGCTACCGGTGATCGCCTGAACATGGACGTGGGGTTCAGTGCTGTTGCCGGAGTTGCCGCAGCGGCCGAGCACGTCGCCGGCGCGCACGTGTTGACCAGCGCGGACCTCGGTGCTGGCACGTTGGAGGTGGCACAGGGCGACCACGACTCCGTCGCGCTCGATCATCACGTGGTTTCCCGCCAGTGCAAGCCACCCGTCAGCGGCCCGCCGTCGCTGGGTCACTGCGTAGCCGATCGAAGGAACGCCACGATACGCCGGATGGTCGATCTCAGCGTCGTGCACGGCAATGACGGTTCCCGAAATGGGCGCCAGGATGGGACGCCCGAATCCGGGAAACCTCTCGGGCGGTTCCGGGCGCACAAGCGAGCCGATCGTGATGGGCGCCGTGCGGCCGTTGTCGCCGACCGGCACGAAGTCGATCGCGTAGGCGGTGGCGAACAGCGTCGTGCCGTGGCTCGGCACCCGATCGGCAGGGCTGTTCTGCACGAGCCAGCGGCCGGCGAACGGATAGGCCAGGTCGATGGGATTGGGAGTGGCCACGACGTGCTTCTCTCCCGCCCGATGCTCAGCGAGCGTCGACGCCGCCCTCGACCGCGACGATACGGTGGTCGCGATCGTGGGTGAGCTCGGTGCGCAGGAACAGGTCGTCGACCGGGAGATGCAGATCGAAGCGGGCATAGGCGACGAGCCGTAGATGGCCGCGCTCCACGGTCAGGTCGAGCACGTGTCCGCCGGCGAGGCGGTCGTCGGCGAGGAAGTGCAGGTGCAGCCCGGCCACGGCGATGCCCTGGTAGATGGTGGGAGCCCAGTAGCCCACAAGGGTTCCCGCCCGCCGCGCGAGAACGGTCTCGACCTGCTCGCTCGTCACCTTGTCGAGCGGAGGGAACGGGTGCTGCTGTCGCGGCGTCGCGCGGATGCGCGCCGTGGCCATGACTCCGTCCAGGCGCACCGCGTGGAACAAGTTACGGCTGAGGAGCCGCCCCTCGACGGCGGCCGTGACCCCCTCGAGGTCGAGATCGCGCACCTCGGCCGAATCCGTCACAGGGAACGCCGCGACGTCGACGAACGGCAGGATCGCGGCATCGGTCATGGGCGACGGCGGGCCGTCGACCGTGCACTCGAAGGCCTCACCATCGACGATGACGACTTCGCCGCCGAGGCGGTCGCAGCATCCGATTCCGAGGTCACCATGACCGAGCGCGTCGCGCACCGTCATGCCCGACGCATACACACCCGCGAGGAGTGCGTCGAGCACGGCGAACTGGGTCACGGCGCCGTCGGAGAGTGAGGTCACGGTGGCGACGCTATCGTGCCAGAGCACTCAGCCTCTGGGAGCAGGAGCACCCCGGGAGCCGCCACGCTCACACTTCAGATCGCCATGATGGCGCGTCTCATCGGGCATGCGCTCTCCATCAAGACGAAAGTTTTGCACCTCGCCCTCCGCAAGCAGGCACGGACGGTAGATTCGGGAACGCCGGGTCGGCGCCTGAGCCTCCTCTCGTCACCGGCCGTCCGCTGCGTCCGTCGCAGACTGTGAACGGGTCAACGCGAGCCTTCAATCAGCCCGGCGCCCAACTGTGCAACGGTGAATCTCGAGCGGTGTGGGAGGGGTGGTGACTGTGCGTGACGCGGACGGTGTGCGGTCCGTCGTCGTGTCCTGGCGGGTACCGGCGGGGCGACCCGACTGGCTGATGGGCACCGGGGCGACGGCCGTCGAGCGAGGGCTGGTCTGGGCTGGCGCCTTGGCCGGTCTGGGAGTCGTCGCCCTCGTCGCCGTGGCCCAGGGGACGCAGTGGTCCTGGTGGCAGTGGGTACTGGTCGCGGTGGTCGTGCTGGACGTCGTCGGCGGAGTCACGGCCAATGCGCTGGGTTCGGCAAAACGCTTTTACCACTCCGCGCCGCCGGCGGATGCTGGGCTGCTGCGCCGGCTGCTGCACCACCCGGTGGGCTTCACCGCCGCACACCTGCACCCGTTCCTGCTGGCGGCGCTGCTGCCCGGTGGCACCTGGGCCTGGGCGACCGGCTGGTACCTGGGCTGCCTGCTGTCCGTGGTGGTCGTCAGTCGGGTACCCACCTATCTGGCGCGTCCGGCGGCGTTCACGCTGGTCACCCTGCTGGTGCTGGCCGCACCGCTGCTGGCCGCCCCGGACGGCATGGACTGGTTCGGGCCGGTGCTGGCCCTCAAGCTCGTGCTCTCCCACGCTCTACGGGAGGAGCCCTACCGACCGGATGCCGACAGCTGACCCGCTGGACGCACCGGCCCTGCGAAGCCGCCGTCGAGGACGACAACCGCCGCGTCCCCACGCCGCTGGCGGTGTTCGCCTTCTCGGAGGTGTCGGCGTCAGCACCGCGACCCGCTGGGCCCGACTCGCGGGGCCTGATGGAACCGCTTTGCGTCGTTGCCCCGCGGACCCCCGGTTCGTTGGTGTCAGTCGTGGATCGTGGTGTCACGTTCGCTGGCAGCGACGCGTGCTGTATCGATCTGGAACGTCGAGTGGTGGATGGATACCTCGAAGTGCTCGGCCACACACTGTTTGCTGTCGTGCAGGATCTCGGCGGCATGAACGACCTCCAACACGCTTCACGACGAGGAAGTGGACGCTATGCGAACAGCCGGGGTCTCATGAGTCAGGTGTCTCGACGCCGAAACAGCCACAGGGCGGGGAGGTAGAGCGCTGCCGTCCACGCGATGATGGTGAGCCAGGCGATCGGCGCGGCGGGTGCCCCCTCGGGCGGTGACGTGTACATGAGGGTGTAGGCGGCGATGTCCGGCAGGAAGTACAGATACTGCGATGCCTGCAGCACTGGACTGAGGATCGTCAGGTAGACCACGAACACGGCGGCCGCGGGGATGGCCTTGCGGATGATCGAGCCGACGGCTGCGGCCAGCACAGCCATCAGCGTGAGATGCGCGGCGGTGTTGAGGACGATGCGCATGGTGAGCGCGGGATCCAGCGCGCTCGGCGAGATGCCGGTCTCCAGCAGTGCGCTTGCGATGCTCGCCAGGGCGGTCACGACCGCGATCGGGAAGACGACGGCGATGAGCGCGAGAGTCGCGGCGAGGCGCTGCATGCCGCGCGACGGTATGGCGGTCAGGGTGGTGCGGATCTGCCCGCCGATGTACTCCGAGGTGGTGGCGAGGACGCCAAGGACGAAGAACCCGATCTGGGTCCAGCCGATCGCGACGATCCCGAGGTCGATGAACTGCGCACTGCCGTCCCCCAGACCCAGTTCGCTTTCTGCGGTGATGCCGAGGCTGTTGGAGAGGAAGTACGCGAGCACGACCGTGGCGATGAGGGTGCCCAGGGCAGCGAGCCACATCGGACGGAGTGACAGGAGCTTGGAAAGCTCGGCACGCACGGTGTCAAGGAACGCCTGGTGCGCGGTACGTGCGGGCGCGATCCGTGCGGGTACGGTGCTGTTCATGCGTCTCTCCTGGTGAACACGATCCCGGCCACGACGAGCAGCCCTGCCACCCATGCCGCCATGATCACGCCACCGGCGAGCGGAGCGATCTCGACGTTGGTGTCGATGGTGGTGAACATGCGCAGGCCTGCGAGGTCGGGCAGGTAGTTCGCCGGGGCCAGCCCGCGTGCCAGCAGATAGGTCACGGCGACCGCCGACGAGTTCGCTACCAGCACGGCCATGGGAATGATGCCGTTGCGGACGATCATCGTCAGGGCGAAGGCCAGCAACGCGGTGAGCACCCAGTAGACGAGCGTGCCGAGTACCTGCCCGAGGGTCTGCGCGTCGAAGGCGAACGCCCGGGGGTCGCCGGAGAACATCATCACCGTCTGCACGCCGGCCATGCCGGGGATCCAGAGAGCCACTGTCGCGATGATCAGAGCGAGGGCCTTTGCGATCATCGCTTTCAGACGCGACCCCGTCACGGTCAGCGTCGTGGTGATCTGTCGACTGGAGGCGGATTCCTCACCCTCGGTGGTGTATTCGCTGCTGATGATCACGACCCCCAGCACGATCACACCCGCGACGCCGAGGCCGAACTCGCTGAAGCTCGAGTCCGCGCGGGGGTCGCCGGTCGCGCGGGTGATCGCGGTGATGCCGATGGGCATGATCAGCCCGGTCGCCACCGCGATCCAGGTGAACGGCAGGCTGAGGAGCTTCGAGAGCTCGGAGCGCAGCGCTCTCATCGTACGCCTCGATCCCCGGTCAGCGTGAAGAACGCGTCCTCAAGCGTGGCGTATCCGCTCGTGACCTCGGTGAGAGTGCCGTCGGCGACGATCTCGCCCCTGCTGATCACGACCACATCGTCGACGGTCTCGGCCAGCTCTCCCATCAGATGCGAGGACAGCAGCACGGTCCTGCCCTGCTCGGCCTGCTCGCGCAGGAAGAGGCGGATCCACCGGATGCCCTCGGGATCGAGACCGTTCACCGGCTCATCGAGCACCAGCGCCTCGGGATCGGCGATCAGCGCGGCGGCGAGACCGAGGCGGCGGCCCATACCCAGCGAGTACGTGCTGACCCGCTTGCCCGCCGCATCCGCGATGCCCACCTGCTCCAGCATCCGCTCGACCCGGTCGTTGCCGATGCCCGCGGCACGCGCGACCCAGCGTAGATGCGCACGCCCGGTCCGGGAGCGATGCGCACCGGAGCCGTCCAGCACCGCACCAACCTTCCGCATCGGATCCCGCAGCGACGCGAACGGCCGTCCATCGATCAGCGCGGTGCCGGAGGTCGCACGATCCAGACCCAGGAGGATCCGCAGCGTCGAGGATTTCCCCGCGCCGTTCGGGCCGAGGAAGCCCGTCACCCGGCCGGGCTTGGCCTCGAAACCGATATGAGACAGGATGTCGCGGGAACCGCGACGTTTCGTAAGATCGCTGAAGGTGAGCATGTCTCTAGCTCAGCAGCGACGCTCCTCGCTTTGATCACCCCGGAGTGCAGTCTTCCACGCCGCAACTACCCTCGAGTCTCATAGACCCTGGGGCGATCCCGTTCCCGGCCAAGCTCCCTACGCTGGAGGCGTGGAAGCAGTCAGCACCAGCAACGCGCACCGTCCGAGCTGGATCCCGTGGATGTGGCCTGCGGCGTTCCTCGCGCTCAGCGTCCTGGTCTTCGCTGTGCTGTCGTGGGAAGCGGGACCAGCCGTGATCTGGGTCACGTTCGTCGATCTCTCGCTGATGGTCGCGATCATCATATGGACGATCAGATACACCCGACGCCAGCGCCGCCGCTACGAAAGGCGACTCGAGGAATGGGCGCGAACCGACGCCGTGCTCCACGAACGGCTCCGCATCGCCAGAGATCTGCACGACCTGGCCTCCCACGGCCTCGGATTGATGACGGTGCGCGCAGCGACGGCGAAACTCTCCGATACCGGCGAGCAGCAGCAGGCGCTCGATGACATCGAGAGCGTCGGCCGGCGCGCGATCGCGCAGCTGCGGCAGCTCTTGACGCTCCTGCGCGATCCCCAGGGCAGCACCACCGAGGTCTCCGCACCGCTTCGCCCGCTCGGCACGCTGGCACAACTGCCCGAGATCGTCGCGCAGGCGCAGCAGGCTGGCATTCGGATCGGCGCAGCATCACTCGACATCAGCGACGAGACGAGGGCGCAGTTGCCGGCGGAACTGCAGGTCACGATCTGTGCGATCGTGCGTGAAGCGCTCGCGAACATCGCGCGTCACGCCGGCCCGACCAGCGCAGCTATCGACGTCTCCGCGACCGCCTCCAGACTGCGCATCGACATCCTGGACGCGGGACCAGCCCCGGGCTGGAATGCCGTGCCGGGCACCGGACACGGGATCATCGGGCTGCGCGAGAGAGTCGCCCTCCACGACGGCACGCTCGTGACCGGACCGTTCGAAAGCGGCTTCCGGGTCTTGGCCTCACTGCCCACCGACGGAGGGAGTACTCCGTGATGAACACCATGTCAGGAGAATACGAGAGCATCACCGTGCTCCTCGTAGACGATGAACCGCTGCTCCGCCGGAGCCTGCGCATCGCGATCGACCACGAACCGGGCCTGACGGTCATCGGCGACGCCGGCACCGGAACCGAAGCCGTGAGCCTGACGTTCGACCTCCGGCCCGACGTGGTGCTCATGGATATCCGGATGCCCGATGGGAACGGAATCGATGCCACACGGCAGATCACAGCCGATTGCACGGATGGTGCGCCGAAGGTGATCATCCTCACCATGTTCGAACTCGACGAGTACGTGTTCGAGGCCCTCTCAGCGGGAGCCAGCGCGTTCCTCCTCAAAGACGCCACCCCGGGGCAACTCGTCGACGCGGTGCGCAAGGTGCATGCAGGCGAATCCCTTTTCGCGCCAACCGTGCTTGACCGGCTCATCCGCCACTACGTGGACAATCCCACGTCAGGACGCCCGCACTCGGCCCGACCGACAAGCCCGGGGGTCCAGTACCTCACGAATCGCGAACTGGAGGTCTTGACGCTCATCGCGAAGGGCTTGTCGAACGACGAGATCGCGCATCGCCTCTCAGTCAGCCCCCACACCGTCAAGGCCCATGTCGGCAGCCTCCGATCAAAGCTCCATGCTCGCGACCGAGCGCAACTCGTCATCGCAGCGTACGAAGCCAGGATCAACTGCCCCACCCCGGGCCCCGATTGATTCGCGAGCCAGCGAGCGCAGGATCGCTCGATCTCTCACCCGGCCTCACATAGGTAGCGGAGGACCGCTTCACTGACCACTACGGGAAAACCCAACATCTACTGATGTCGCATGTTCCCGTAAGACACTTTGGGTGGGCCCTGCCGGGATCGAACCGACGACATCCACGGTGTAAACGTGGCGCTCTACCAGCTGAGCTAAAGGCCCTCACACGCCCACCTCCGAGAGCGGGGATGCGCGGCGTCCGGTTCCATTGTGCCAGCTCACTGGGTGTGCGGCGACGCGTTTGTCGCGGCACGCTCGGGAAGCCCGACGCGTCGTTCGTTGTGGCATTCCGCCACTAAGCTATCGGGGCGGTTGTCGCCACACGACGGTGACGCCGCCCGCGACACGACAGCGCACGAGCGACAGTCACACCCAGGCGAGAAACGAGGCGAACATGGCCGTTCACGACCAGGACCCATACTCCGAGCACTACGTCGATTCCGACCCGCAGGAGACGCAGGAGTGGCGCGAGTCGCTTGACGCGGTGATCGACGAGCGGGGTCGCCAGCGCGGTCGCGACGTGATGCTGTCGCTCTTGAAGCGCGCGAAAGAACGTCACCTGGGCGTGCCGATGGTTCCCGTCACCGACTACGTGAACACGATCGCCCCCGAGGACGAGGCCGACTTCCCGGGCGACGAGCAGATCGAGCGCCGCTACCGACGCTGGATCCGCTGGAACGCCGCCATGACGGTGCAGCGCGCGCAGCGTCCCGACATCTCGGTTGGCGGCCATATCTCGTCGTACGCGTCGCAGGCGAGCCTCTACGAGGTCGGTCTCAACCACTTCTTCCGCGGGTACGACCACCCGAGCGGTCCCGATCAGGTGTTCTTCCAGGGGCACGCATCACCCGGCAACTACGCCCGTGCGTACCTCCAGGGACAGCTCACGGCCGAAGAGCTGGATGGATTCCGACAGCAGAAGTCGAAGGCCCCGAACGGCCTCCCCTCGTACCCGCACCCGCGCCAGTTGCAGGAGTTCTGGCAGTTCCCCACCGTTTCTATGGGGCTCGGGCCGATCAATGCGATCTGGCAGGCCAACTTCAACAAGTACCTCGCCAATCGCGGCATCAAGGAAACCGCCGACTCGCACGTGTGGGCCTATCTCGGCGACGGAGAGATGGACGAGGTGGAGTCGCGCGGGCAGTTGCAGTTCGCGGCGAACAACAACCTCGACAACTTGACGTTCGTCGTCAACTGCAACCTGCAGCGGCTCGACGGGCCGGTGCGCGGCAACGGCAAGATCATCCAGGAGCTGGAGAGCTTCTTCCGCGGCGCGGGCTGGCACGTCATCAAGGTCGTGTGGGGCCGTGAGTGGGACGACCTGCTCGCCCGCGACGAGTCAGGCGCCCTGCTCAACCTCATGAACGAGACGCCGGACGGCGATTTCCAGACCTACAAGGCCGAGTCGGGCGGCTTCGTGCGCGAGCACTTCTTCGGTCGTGACGAGCGGGCCCTCAAGTTGGTCGAGGACTACACGGACGAGCAGATCTGGGGCCTCAAGCGCGGCGGCCACGACTACTCGAAGGTGTACGCCGCCTACCAGGCCGCACTCGAGCACAAGGGCCAGCCCACCGTCATCCTCGCCAAGACGGTGAAGGGCTACGGGCTCGGCACCCACTTCGAGGGCCGGAACGCGACCCACCAGATGAAGAAGCTGACCTTCGAGGATCTGAAGACGTTCCGCGACGAGATGCAGGTGCCCATCACCGACGCACGGCTCGAGGGCGTGTACGACGCGCCGTACTATCACCCGGGCGAGGACGACGAGGCGATCGAGTACATGCAGGAGCGCCGCCGGGCGCTCGGCGGTTTCGTTCCGGAACGCCGCTCGAAGTACACGCAGCTCGACCTGCCTGAGGACAAGGCGTTCGCTGCGACGACGAAGGGGTCGGGCTCGCAGGAGGTCGCGACCACCATGGGCTTCGTGCGCCTGCTGAAGGACCTCATGCGCGCCGGCGAGTTTGGCAAGCGAATCGTGCCCATCATCCCCGACGAAGCCCGCACGTTCGGCGTCGACGCGTTCTTCCCGACCTCGAAGATCTACAACCCCAACGGCCAGCACTACATGTCGGTCGACCGCGAACTGCTCCTGGCCTATCGCGAGAGCGAGCAGGGCGTCATCCAGCACGTGGGCATCAACGAGGCCGGCGCGATGGCCGCCTTCACGGCGGCCGGCACCTCGTACTCGTCGCACGGCGAGATCATCGTGCCGATCTACATGTACTACTCGATGTTCGGCTTCCAGCGCACGGCCGACGCGATGTGGGCAGCCGCCGACCAGCTCGCTCGAGGGTTCCTCATCGGCGCGACCGCCGGCCGCACCACGCTCGCGGGCGAGGGGCTGCAGCACATGGACGGCCACTCGCACGTCATCGCGAACACGAATCCGGCCGTCGTCTCGTACGACCCGGCCTACGTGTACGAGATCGGCCACATCATCCGCGCCGGTATCGAGCGCATGTACGGCGGGCAGCACCCCGACCCCGACGTCATGTACTACCTCACCATGTACAACGAGCCCATGGTGCAGCCGTCCGAGCCCGAGAACCTCGACATCGACGGTCTGCTCAAGGGAATGTACTACCTGCGCGGCACCGACCAGGAGGGCCCGCGCGTGCAGTTGCTCGCCTCCGGTGTGGCCGTTCCCTGGGCGCTGCACGCGCAGGAGATCCTTGCGGAGGACTGGGGCGTCGCCGCAGAGGTGTGGTCGGTGACGAGCTGGAGCGAGCTCCGCCGCGACGGCCTCGCCGCCGAGGAGCACACCTGGTCGAAGCCGTCGGAAGAGCCGCGGGTCCCCTACCTGACCGACAAGCTGTCGGGCTCCGGAGGCGGGCCGTTCATCGGCGTGAGCGACTACTCGCACTCGCTCCCCGACATGATCCGTCCCTTCGTGCCCGGCGACTACGCAACGCTCGGGGCCGACGCCTTCGGCATCTCCGACACCCGGCCCGCCGCTCGCCGCTTCTACCTCATCGACAGCCATTCGATCGTCGTGCGGGCGCTCGAGCGTCTCGCGGTCAAGGGCGAGGTCGACCGCGCCGTCGTGCAGCAGGCCATCGACCGCTATGACCTTCACAACCCGAAGTCTGGCGTGAGCGGCACGGCCGGGGGCGACTCGTAGAACGGGCGACGCGCACACCATGCCGCACCAACGCACCAAACAACAGACGCTCGCCTGGCTCAGGGCGAACACGGGCGAGCTCGCGACGTCGACGTCGAAACGACTGCAAGAGACGCTTCCCTGGTACAGCGAGATGCCGCCGGGCCGACGCAGCGCGATCGGCCTGGTCGCCCAGGCCGGCATCACCTCGTTCGTGAGCTCGCTCGAGCGGGGCGACGGCGACGTTGGTGATCGAACTTCCCCGGAATCGAAGCCGTGGATCGCGCGCGACGTCTTCGACGCGGCACCGCGCGAGTTGCTCAGGTCGATCAGCCTGCAGCAGACGCTCCAGTTGATCCGCGTCGTCGTGAGCGTGGTCGAGGAGCGTGTTGCGGACGGCGACGGCGAGGTGCGCGAGGCGGTGCTCCGGTACTCCCGGGACGTGGCCTTCGCCGCCGCCGATGTCTACGCTCGCGCCGCTGAGGCCCGTGGGCTCTGGGATCAACGTCTCGAAGCGCTCGTCGTCGACTCGATCCTCACGGGAGAGCACGACGACGAGCTGCCCAGCCGGATCGCCGCGCTCGGTTGGCACGGCCGCGGAGAAGTCGCCGTCCTCGTCGGCACAACACCGAAGATGCTCGAGGCCGACCAGCTGCGCCGCGCGGCCAGGCACGCCGATGTCGACCTGCTCATCGGCGTGCAGGGCAACCGCCTCGTGCTCGTCATCGGCCGCGCCCACGCCTCCGACGAGGAGGCGACGACGGATGCGGGTGACGCCGGCGACGCGCGAAACCGTGGCCCCGGCGACGCGCCGAGCGCCGCTCCGCACGCCGAAGCGGATGATCGGGGTCGCGAGGAGCTGCCGTTCCTCGATATCGCCAAGCGCCTCGAGCCCTTCTTCGGCGAGGGGCGGCTCGTTCTGGGGCCGACCGTGCCGAGTGTCGTCGACTCGTCGCGCAGCGCGCGCGCCGCGCTGGCCGGATTCGCGGTCGCGGGCGCCTGGCGTGCCGCCGATCGTCCAGTGCCGGCCGACGATCTGCTCCCAGAGCGGGCGCTTGCTGGCGATCCGCTGGCGCGGCAGACCCTCGTCGCCCGTATCTTCCGCCCGCTCGCCGACCACCAAAGCGACCTGCTCGCCACGCTATGGTGCTATCTCGACAATGGTCGCTCGCTCGAGGGCACGGCGCGCGAGCTCTTCGTGCACCCGAATACGGTGCGCTACCGCCTCAAACGCATCAGTGAGCTCATCGGCTGGGATGCGACCGGTGCTCGCGAGGCCCTGATCCTGCAGTGCGCGCTCATTCTCGGGCAGATCGCGGACCCGGTTCCGGCCGAACCGAGACGTTCGCAGAAGCGCGCAGCTAGATCCCCTCGCCGTTAGCGACATCCTCTAATCTTTTTCACCAAAGTCGCGTGCATTCATACGAACAGTCGCGAACGATCACTGGAATGATGGTCCCCATGCTTGTGCTCACGTGCCCCGGTCAGGGCGCACAAAAACCCGGTTTCCTCGCGCCCTGGCTCGAGGACGCCGCGCACCGCACGCTGCTCGAACAGCTGAGCGACGCTGCTGGCGTCGACCTCGTGCGCCACGGCACCGAGTCCGACGCCGAGACGATTCGCGACACCGCGATCGCGCAGCCGCTCATCGTCGCCGCCGGCATCCTTACGTGGAACGCTCTCACCTCTGATGACGACGCCGACGAATCGGGCGGCTTCGCCGCGCGCATCGGGGGTGTGGCCGGCCACTCCGTCGGCGAGGTGACGGCCGCCTACTGCGCCGGCATCTTCGACGCCGAGACCGCGATCCGCTTCGTGGCGACCCGCGCCGAGCTCATGGCCGCCGATGCGGCGACCGTGCGCACCGGCATGAGCGCCGTGCTCGGCGGTGACCAGGCGGAGATCGAGGCGACTCTCGAGGGCCTCGACCTCACGCCCGCCAACTACAACGGAGGCGGCCAGATCGTCGCGGCGGGACTCCCAGAGCGGCTCGACGAGCTGGCCAGCACGCCGCCGGCCCGCGCACGGGTCGTTCCGCTGCAGGTCGCTGGCGCCTTCCACACCCCGTTCATGGCGACGGCGCGCGCCGCGCTGGCCGACCAGCGCAATGCCTTCCAGACCGGGGATCCCGTACGCACGATCTGGACGAACCGCGACGGCAGCATGGTCACATCCGGCGCCGAGTTCGTGGATGCCATGATCGAGCAGGTCGCGCGCCCCGTTCGGTGGGACGCGTGCATGGCGTCGTTCGCCGACGCCGGCGTTTCGGGCCTCGTGGAGGTCGCGCCGGGTGGCACGCTCGTCGGGCTCTCGAAACGCGGCTTGCGGGGCACGCCCGCCGTGGCGATCACGACACCCGCCGACCTCGACACCGCCCGCGAACTCGTCGCGGCGTGACCCGGAGCCCCGGAAGGACCACGACAGCATGACCACTCCCACGCTTCAGGTGACGGAAGGCCCCCGGTTCACGCGCATCTACGGCATCGGGGCCGCCCGAGGCGAGAACGCGGTGCCGAACGACGACCTGATCGGCCCCATCGACTCGTCTGACGAGTGGATCCGGCAGCGGACGGGCATCGTTACCCGCGCCCGCGCCGGCGACGACGTCAACGCGCTCGACCTGTCGCGCGAAGCGTCGCTCGAGGCCATCGAGCGCTCCGGCATTTCGCCCGACGAGATCGGCGTGGTCATCGTTGCGACCGTCAGCAACATGATGCAGACGCCGTCCATCGCGGCCCGGTTGGCGCATGAGGTCGGGGCGACCCCCGCCGCCGCCTTCGATAGCAACGCGGCGTGCGCGGGCTACTGCTACAGCGTCGCACAGGCGGATGCGCTGATTCGCTCGGGCGTCGCCACCTACGCGCTCGTGGTCGGCGCCGAGAAGCTCTCCGACATCATCGACCCGGCCGATCGCAGCATCTCGTTCCTGCTCGGCGACGGGGCCGGTGCCGTCATCATCGGCCCGAGCGACACGCCGGGCATCTCCCGGTCCCTTCTCGGTAGCGACGGCGAGCGTTGGCAGGCGGTGTCGATGAACGCCACGCTGCAGGAATTCCGCCGAGGCGAGGTGCCGTGGCCGACCCTGCGTCAGGACGGGCCCAGCGTCTTCCGCTGGGCGGTGTGGGACATGGCGAAAGTCGCGCGCCAGGCGCTCGACGAAGCCGGGATCACGGTCGAAGACCTCGCGGCCTTCGTCCCGCACCAGGCCAACATGCGCATCATCGACGAGTTCGCGAAGCAGCTCGGACTGCCCGAGCACGTCGTGGTCGGCCGCGACATCGAGACGACCGGCAACACGTCGGCGGCATCGATCCCGCTCGCCACCCACCGGCTGCTCGACGAGCACCCTGAACTCAGCGGCGGCCTGTCGCTGCAGATCGGGTTCGGCGCCGGTCTCGTCTACGGCGCACAGGTCGTGCGCCTGCCCTGAGGCCTGCATCCGCCCGATCGCGCGCGGCAGCGCTCCTCGCCCGCCGCGCACCCGAACCGATGCACCCGAATACACTTGCGGTGGTCATCGAGAACCAAGGAGAGAAACTCATGGCAGTTAGCAACGAAGAAGCGCTCGCCGGCCTCGCCGAGCTCATCAACGAGGAGACCGGAATCGCGGCCGACACCGTGACGCCCGAGAAGTCGTTCACGGACGACCTCGACATCGACTCGATTTCGATGATGACGATCGTCGTCAACGCCGAGGAGAAGTTCGACGTCAAGATCCCGGATGACGAGGTCCCCAACCTCGTGACGGTCGGCGACGCCGTCAACTACATCGCCAAGGCCTCGGCCGAATAGTCGCGCGGCGGGCGGCCCCGCGCGTGGGCTGCCCGCCTCGGCCTGTTTCATCGTTTTCAGGAGCCCGTATGACCACAAAGATCGTTGTGACCGGCCTCGGCGCCACAACCCCGCTCGGCGGCACCGCCCGCGAGACGTGGAATGCGCTGCTCGCCGGAGAGTCGGGCGCCCGCACGCTCGAGGCAGACTGGGTCGCCACCTACGAACTTCCGGTGACCTTCGCTGCCAGCGTCAAGGTGCCGGTCTCCGAACAGCTCGACCGCGTCGTCATGAAGCGGCTCGACCCCTCGAGTCAGTACGCGCTCGTCGCCGGGCGGGAAGCGTTCGCCGACGCGGGCCTGGGCGATGCCGACATCGACCCCGACCGGCTCCTCGTGGAGTGGGCGACCGGTATCGGCGGGGTGTGGACCCTGCTCGACGCCTGGGACACGCTGCGCGAACGCGGCCCGCGACGGGTCCTGCCGCTCACGGTGCCGAAGCTCATGCCGAACGGCCCCGCCGCCGCGATCGGCATGGAGTTGAACGCGCGGGCGGGCGCGCGCACCGTCGTATCGGCGTGCGCGTCCAGCACCGAGTCACTCATCAACGCCGTCGAGCACCTGCGCGCGGGGGTCGCCGACGTCGCGATCACGGGCGGATCGGAGGCTGCGATCCACCCGCTCCCCCTCGCGGCGTTCGCCTCGATGCAGGCCCTGTCGCGTCGCAACGATGACCCCTCCCACGCGTCGCGTCCCTACGACGTCGACCGCGACGGCTTCGTCCTCGGAGAGGGTGCAGGCGCACTCGTGCTGGAGACCGAGGAGCATGCGAAGGCGAGGGGCGCGCGGATCTACGCCGAGGTCCTCGGCGGCGCCGTGACGGCCGACGCATATCACATCACGGCCCCTGACCCCGCGGGTTCGGGCGCCGCACGCGCCGTTCTGGACACCCTTGAGCGCAGTGGCGTGGGGCGCGACGAGGTTCGCCATGTGAACGCGCACGCGACGTCGACCCCGGTCGGGGACATCGCCGAGTACACGGCGCTCGAAGCGGTCTTCGGCGACCGCGCCCGAGAGATCCCCGTGACGGCCACCAAGGCGTCGACGGGCCACCTGCTCGGCGGGGCCGGCGCGATCGAGGGCATGTTCACCGTGCTCGCGCTCGCCGAGGGCGTGCTGCCGCCGACGATCAACATCGAGCATCAGGACGACGCGATTCCGCTCGACGTGGTGACCGAGCCGCGTCCGTTCGACGCCAAGGGCGCCGTCGCCATCTCGAACTCATTCGGATTCGGCGGGCACAACGCCGTCATCGCCTTCCGCGGCGTGTAGCCGGCTCGCACGACAAACGAGGCCGGGTTCCCGAAAGGAACCCGGCCTCGTTCGTCACCACCGTCAGCGCGGAGCCCGACCCGCGTCGACGGTCGTTGGCCTAACCGACGCGGTGCATCCACACGACAGGGCTTTCGTCGCCCGCATACCGGAACGGCTCAAGCTCGTCGTCCCATGCCTGGCCCAGGGCCAGGCGAAGTTCACGGTGCAGCTCGGAGGCGTTGCCGCCCGCGATCTCCATCGCATAGCGAACCCGGTCTTCGGGAATGACGGTGTTGCCCGAGGTATCGGTCTGCGCGTAGTAGATGCCGAGGTCGGGCGTGTGAAGCCACCGACCTCCGTCCGCGTCAGCGCGAGGTTCTTCGGTCACTTCGAAGCGGAGGTGCACCCAGCCACGAAGCTGCGCAGCGATTGTCGCCCCGGTGCCGGGTTGTCCCTCCCAGACGAACTCGGCGCGCTGCGAGCCCTGGATGACCGGCTGATCGATCCAGGGCAGGTGTACGGCGCGCCCAAGCGCTCGCCCTACGCCCCACTCGACGTGCTGGCAAAGGGCTCGCGGCGAGGAGTGCACGTACAGCACCCCGCGGGCAGTTGGTGCATCCATGTCTTCCTCCATTCACGTGGTACGTCTTCCCCTACGACCAGTGAACGAATGCAAGGCGGCTTTCCCTTTCGTGAGAAAGCGTGATGCAACGTATTCGATTGTGATGGCTGCGTGTCGCCACTGGAATTATGCCTGACAGTAGTGGCGAATCACAACCCTGTGATTCAGCGTGGCGGCGTGTCCCCCGTGGTTCGCCTCATCAGGCGTCTGCGATGACGGCGCGCGCGTGCTCGGCGCGCGTCTGCAGGTCGTTCCAGATGTACCCGGCTGATTGCTGGTCGACCGGAATGAATGAGGTGAGGGTGCCGTCCGGACCAGTCGCGACCACTTCGTAGCCGCCGCCGAGTCGCTGCTCCTTCACGAGCAGGAAGAAGAGGCTGAAAAAGGTGACGAGGAAAAAGCCGACGATCGCGAGAACGATCGCCCACGTGGGCGTCTTGTTCTCGAGTCGAGTGTGGTTGTTGACGAAGATCTGGGCGCCCCTCGCGGAGATGGCGCCCTGCGGCGAACGGATGGCGTCGCGGGTCACGGTCATGTCGCCGATGAACGCCTCGTCCGCCCCCGGCCAGGAGCCCCCATGCCCCTCGCCGCCGAACGTGGCAATGGCGTGCGACGGGGTCGGCTGCGGATCATTCGACTGCGAGGGGTATGGAGCGACGGGGATGCCGCCCTGCCCGGGCACGTGGTCGCCCTGCCGTGCCGTCGTGTCGTCGGTCATGTCTGCATTCCCCTTTGGCGTTCGCCGATCAGCCTGCGAGCGTCGATCCTAATGGCGCCGATTGTCCGGCCCGAGAACAGATCCGGCCCGTGAACAGGTGTGCCAGCGTCACGGGTTCGCTGTACCCGCGTTACTCAGCGCCGCCGCGGCCCTCGTCGAGCGCTCGCTCGAGGCGCTCGAGCTTGCCGTCCAGCTCACCCGTGCGTCCGGGCCGGATGTCCGCCTTGAGCACGAGTGACACGCGCGTCCCGTAGGCGCCGACGGCATCCGTGGCCGCCTTGACGACGCCCATCACCTCGTCCCACTCCCCCTCGATCTCGGTGAACATCGACGAGGTTCGATTCGGAAGGCCCGACTCGCGGACTACCTTGACGGCGGCGGCAACGGCCTCGTGGACCGAGTCGGACCCGTCCGGCCCGCCACTGGGCGCGATAGAGAATGCGACGATCATGGTTCCTCCTCGAGTGGATACGGGCGGCATCGAGACGAGTGGCAGCAGCGCCGGACGGACATTGATTTCGCCATGCTACGCGTTCTCACGCGAGGCCCGCGTGGCAGTGGACGGCGTCGCCGCGTTGCACGGACGATAGACTCGTGCCGCTTCCGGGGCGTTAGCTCAGCCGGTTAGAGCAGTGGACTCATAATCCATCGGTCGCGGGTTCAAGTCCCGCACGCCCCACGAACGCGAGCGCGCGCCGACGCGTCTCCATCGACCACGCTCGCGTGGCGCATCAGTGACCCCGGTCGGCTCGGGCATCCTGTGTCCATGACGAACTCGATGACGCCCCCAGGGCAGCATTCGGAACAGCGCGGCTTCGAGCGCGCAATGAGCGGATTGGACGCCCTCTTCGTGGGCTTCGGAGCGATGATCGGCTTCGGCTGGATCACGCTGACGGGTGGCTGGCTCGAGTCGGCAGGCACGTGGGGAACGCTGCTCGCACTCCTGGCGGGCGGTGCGATCATGATGCTCGTCGGCCTTGTCTACTCCGAGCTCGTCTCGGCAATGCCGGCCGCCGGCGGGGAACACAACTACCTCATGCGAGGCATGGGGCCGCGGTGGTCGATGCTCGGCTCATGGGCGATCACCGGCGGGTACGTCAGCGTGATCCTCTTCGAAGCGGTCGCGACCCCGAGGACCATGGACTATCTCTTCCCCGGGCTCGCCGGTCTCGTCCCCATGTACGACGTGGCGGGCTACACCGTCGGCCTTCCCTGGGCACTCGTCGGCGTCGTGTCCGCCGTCGCCGTCACGTGGATCAATTACCGCGGCGTCAAGGTCGCCTCGCTCGTGCAGACGTTCGTCGTGTGTTTCATCCTGCTCGTCCTCGCCGTCCTCCTCTTCGGCGCAGTCGTCGGGGGCGACGTCGCCAATACCCAGCCGGCCTTCGTCGGCGGCGCGACCGGATTCATGGTGGTGCTCGGTGCCGTGCCGTTCCTCTTCGTGGGGTTCGACGTCATCCCGCAGACCGCCGAGGAGATCAAACTCGAGCCCAAGAAGATCGGCCGGCTCGTCATCGCATCCGTCGGTCTCGCCGTCGCGTTCTACCTCGTCGTCGTGTACGCCACCTCGCTCTCCCTGCCCGCGAGCGACCTCGCCGAGTTCAACCTGGTCAGCGCCGACGCGCTCTCGGCGGTCATGGGCGGTGAGATCTGGGGCAAGATCGTGATCGCCGGCGGCATGGCGGGCATCCTCACGTCGTGGATCGGCTTCCTCCTCGGCGCCTCACGCCTGCTGTGGTCAATGGCGAACGCGGGCATGATTCCCGCGTGGTTCGGCAAGCTGCACCCGCGCTACAAGACGCCGTCGAACGCGATCCTCGCGATCGGCGGGCTGTCGGTCCTCGCCCCGTTCGGAGGAACCGCGATGCTCGGGTGGGCGGTCGACGGCGGGTCGCCGATGATCGTGCTGGCCTATGCGCTCGTCGGGTTCGCCTTCATCGCGCTGCGCGTGAAGGAGCCGGCCATGGCGCGGCCTTTCCGCGCGGGCGGGCGCGGCCGCATCGGCGGACTGGTCCTCGGCGTCACGACGACCCTCCTGTGCATCGTGCTGTTCCTGCTGTACGTGCCGAACGTCACGCCGATCAGCATCACGCTCGACTGGCAGTCGTACGCCTTCCTCGGTGCCTGGATGCTCGTCGGTCTCGTGTTCGCGCTTCGGCTCCCGAGCGGCATCAAGGCAGGCCCCGAGACCGAGCGGCTGTTGCTGAAGGCCGTTGCCGAGCGACGCCGGCGATAACCGCAGCCGGCGGTCCGCGCGGGATTCCTCTCGATGGAAAGCGCGGTGGCGCCTGCGTGCCCCACCCTTCAAACTGGAGGGTGACGCAAGGAGGCGCCAATGACCGCAGTCGACAGCACCGCACCATCCAATGAGGCCGCGACGCCGGCCCGATCGCACGCCGACATCGCCGAGACGCTGCCCTACCGGCACGTGACCGACTTCGGCCGTGGCGAGATCGGCGATCGCGACCTCATCGAGGTGATCGACCCGACGACGGGACAGGCGTGGGGTTCGGCCCCGGTCGGCACGCCGGACGATGTGGATGTTGCGGTCGCCGCCGCGAGGGCGGCGCTTCCGGCGTGGGCGGCGCTCCGGCCGAGCGACCGCGCCGAGTACCTGCGCCGCATCGCGGACGGCATCGAGCGGCGCGCCGAGGAGATCGCGCACACGACCACCCTCGAGAACGGCGCGCCGATCGCCGAGACCGGTGGCGCAGCCATGGGGGCGGCGCTCCTGTTGCGCACGGTCGCCGGCCTGGCTCCCCACTTCGAGGCGCCCGACGTGCGGACGATCGACGGTGTACCCGTCGAGTCGCTCGTCCGGCGTGTGCCCTACGGCGTCGCGGGGCTCATCGTGCCGTGGAACTACCCCGTGCACCTCGTAGTGTCGAAGCTCGCGTCCGCCCTCCTCGCGGGCTGCACCGTCGTCATCAAGCCGGCGCCCTCGACACCCCTGTCGGTGCGCTACGTGCTCGACGCGGCCGTCGAAGCGGGCCTGCCGGACGGCGCGGTCACCCTCGTCACGGGAGGCAACGAAACCGGCGAGGCGCTCGTGCGGCACCCGGGCGTTGACAAGATCGCCTTCACCGGATCCACGGCCGCCGGCCGCCGCATCGCCGCCATCTGCGGCGAACTGCTGCGACCGGTCACGCTCGAACTCGGAGGCAAGTCCGCTTCGGTCGTGCTGCCGGATGCCGACCTCGACGTCGTCGCGGAGCAGTTGCTGCCGGTCAGCCTGCGGAACACGGGCCAGACGTGCTTCGCATCGACCCGCATCATCGCGACCCGCGAGAACTACGACCGCGTCGTCGACGTCGTCGCCGCGACCGTCCGCGGGCTCCGGGTCGGCGACCCGCTCGACCCGGCGACGCATCTCGGGCCGCTCGCGTCGAGCATCCAACGCGAGCGCGTCATGGGCTTCGTCCGAACCGGGATCGATGAGGGAGCTCGCGTCGTACTCGGCGGCGATGTGCCACCGCCCGTCGAGGGCGGGGCCTTCGTCGCCCCGACGGTGTTCGCCGACGTCGACCCGGGGGCGCGCATCGCACAGGAGGAGATCTTCGGCCCGGTGCTCACCGTGCACGTCGCCGAGTCGATCGAGCACGCGATCGACATCGCGAACGCCACCAGCTACGGGCTCGGCGGGGCGGTCTTCGGCACCGACGAAGACGCCGCGGCTGCCGTCGCCGCCCGCATCGACACAGGAACGATCGGTGTCAACGGGTACGGCGGGAGCTTCCTCGCGCCGTTCGGCGGCCGCCGCGATTCAGGAATGGGCGCGGAATTCGGCATCGAAGGGGTGTCCGCCTACCTCGCGACGCAAACGCTGCACCGCCCCGCACACTGAGCAGTCGCGGCACCCACGCCCGGGACACCCGGGAGGGCGTCAGGCTCCGCCGTCGTCCGCACCCTCGATCTCCTCGCGCACCCGGTGGAGCTGGGGCACGGCCCGCTCGATGAACTCGTCGGTCATGCGCTCGGTCGGGCCCGACAGTGAGATGGCGAAGCCGGGCTGTTGTCCGCCGGATGCCACTGCGACGGCGACACATCGCACGCCGACCTCCTGCTCGCCGTCGTCGATCGCGTACCCGTCTCGGGCCGCGCGCTCGATGCTCTCGCGGAGGCCCTCGACGGTCGTGATGGTCTTGTCCGTGTAGCGCGGCAGCGCGAGCCGGGAAAGGACCCCTTCGAGCGCAGCAGGGGGCATGCGCGCGAACAACGCCTTCCCGACGGCCGTCGCATGCGGGAGCACGCGGCGGCCGACTTCGGTGAACATGCGCATCGACCGCGTCGACTGCGCCTGCGCGATGTACACGATCATCTCGCCATCGAACATGGCCAGGTTCGCCGACTCGCCCAGCTCGTCGGCGAGCCGCCGCAGATGCACGCGGACAGACCCCGCGACAGACTGGGTGGCGCCTTCCGCGAGCGGCACAAGGCTCGGACCGAGAAGATACCGGCGCGCGGCGTCCTTGCTCACGTATCCGCGCACGTGCATTGTGGTCAGCAGCCGGTGCACGGTCGCGGCGGGGAGCCCGCTCGCCTCATGCAGGCCGTGGACCGATTGCGCGCCGTCTCTGGCCAGGATCTCGAGCAGGTCGAATGCTCGGTCGAGCGACTGCACCCGGCCATCGCCGTGGGGCTTCGACGACGACGCACCGCTGTCGTTCACGCCCGACCTCCTTCTCGCGGCATCGCGTCACCGCTGACTGGTCGCCGTGCCACGACTCGCCAGCATAACGACGCGACCGACCCGCCATTCGTCGACGGTTTTTCGCAGGGTTTCATCCTATTCCGCATTACGGTAAGTTTACACCACCATACGGAATCGTCCGCGGACGTCACGAGAGTGCGGAGGGCACGATGACCACCTATGTTTCGCGCGCCGACCTGAGCGTCGCGCAGCCGATCGCCGACTTCGCTGAGGCCGCGCTCGCGGATGCCCGGCTGGACGTGACCGAGTTCTGGATGAGCGTGAGCGAGATCGTTCGCGACCTCACGCCTCGGAACGAGTCGCTCCTGCGGGTCCGCGACGACCTGCAGGCCAGGCTCGACGCCTACCACCGCGAGCATCCGGGCGCCCTGGAACCCGCGGCGTACCGGGCGCTCCTCACCGAGATCGGCTACCTGCGCGACCAGCCCGAGCACGTCGAGGTCATGACCGCGAACGTCGACCCCGAGATCGCGGAACTCGCCGGCCCGCAGCTCGTCGTGCCCCTGCTCAACGCACGGTTCGCGCTCAACGCGGCCAACGCCCGCTGGGGATCGCTCTACGACGCCCTCTACGGCACCGACGCCATCGACCAGTCCGGCGAGCTCGCTCCCGGGCCCGGCTACAACGCGGCCCGCGGCGAGGCGGTCATCGCCCGAGGGCGGGCATTCCTCGATGAGATCGCGCCCCTGTCTGCAGGCACCCACACCGAGGCGCGGGCGTACCGCATCGGCGACACGGGCTTGGAGGTCGTGCTTCCCGAGGGACCCGTCACGCTGGTCGACCCTGCGACGTTCCGCGGCTACGCCGGACCTCGGGATGAGCCCAGCGCCGTGCTCCTTCGGCACAACGGTCTGCACGTCGAGATCGCGATCGACCCTGACGGGCCGATCGGGCGCGGAGATTCGGCGGGCGTGCAGGACATCGTGCTCGAGGCGGCGCTCACCACCATCATGGACCTGGAGGACTCGGTCGCCGCCGTCGACGCCGACGACAAGGCCCTCGGCTATGCCAACTGGCGGGGCCTCATGGCGGGGACTCTCACGGAAGAGGTCACCAAGGGCGGCCGCACGTTCGTGCGCACCCTCGCTCCCGACCGCGCGTACCTGACGCCCGGCGGCGACACGCTCGAGCTGCCCGGGCGATCGGTGCTCTTCGTGCGCAATGTCGGGCACCTCATGCGCACCGACGCGGTCAAAGACGCGACCGGCGCCGACATGTTCGAGGGCATGCTGGACGCCATCATGACGGCACTCGGCTCGCTCTCCGATCTCCGCGGCGAGGCGGCCGGTGGCAACTCGCGTACGGGGTCGATGTACATCGTGAAGCCAAAGATGCACGGTCCCGACGAGGTCGCGTTTGCCGTCGAGCTGTTCGACCGGGTCGAAGCGCTCCTCCACCTGCCGCCGATGACGCTCAAGATCGGCGTCATGGACGAGGAGCGGCGGACCTCTGTGAACCTGGCCGCGTGCATCGAGGCGGCCGCTCACCGCATCGTGTTCATCAACACGGGGTTCCTGGACCGCACGGGCGACGAGATCCACACCTCATTGCACGCCGGGCCCGTTGTCCCGAAGAGCGACATGCGGTCGCAGCCGTTCATGCGCGCCTACGAGGACCGCAACGTGAAGCTCGGAATCTGCACCGGTCTCGGCGCTCGCGGACAGATCGGCAAGGGCATGTGGGCCAAGCCCGACCTCATGCACGACATGCTCGAGCAGAAGGCCGAACACGTCCGTTCCGGGGCATCGACGGCGTGGGTTCCATCACCGACGGCGGCCACGCTGCACGCCCTGCAGTACCACCAGGTCGACGCGTTCGCAGCGCGCCGGGCCTTGCCTCCGCTGCCCGCGACGAGCCTCGACGACCTGCTCATGCCGCCGCTCGCTTCGCCGTCCGACCTCGCGCACGACGTCGTCGTTCGCGAGGTCGACAACAACGTGCAGTCGATCCTCGGGTACGTCGTGCGCTGGGTGCATCAGGGGGTCGGATGCTCCAAGGTGCCCGACATCGCGGGCACGGCCCTCATGGAGGACCGGGCGACACTGCGGATCTCGAGTCAGCTCCTCGCCAACTGGCTCGCGCACGGGGTGATCACCTCCGAACAGGTCGACGAGAGCCTCCGACGGCTCGCATCGGTGGTTGACGAACAGAACGCCGGCGACCCCGCGTACGAGCCGCTGGCGCACGACGACGAGCCGCCCCTTGCCTACACGGCGGCCCGCAGGCTCATCATCGAGGGCGCGGCTCAGCCGAGCGGGTACACCGAGCCGCTCCTGCACGAACTCCGCCGCGAGTTCAAGGCCGCCGGGGGGCGCTGACCTCGCTCGGTCTGGGACTGCTCGAGGGCGCCGCGCCCGCTGTCCAAGCCCTACGGCCGCACGTGACCCGTGCCAGTCACGACCCACTTGGTTGTGGTGAGCTCCGCGAGACCCATCGGCCCGCGTGCGTGCAGCTTCTGTGTCGAAATGCCGAGCTCGGCGCCGAGGCCGAGCTGTCCGCCGTCGGTGAAACGGGTCGACGCGTTGATCATGATCGCCGCCGCGTCGATCTCGTTCTCGAACCGCTGTGCGGAGACGAGGCTACCGGTCACGATCGCCTCGGTGTGCCCCGAGGTGTAGGTACGAATGTGCTCGATCGCGGCGTCGAGGTCGGGCACGACCCGAACGGCGAGTTCGAGCGCGAGGTACTCCGTCGACCAATCCTCCTCACTCGCCGCGACGGCGTCGATCGCGAGGCCGCTCGCCGAGTCCAGCGTGTGCTGGTCGCCGTGGATGACGACGTCGCGCTCGCGCAGGGCCGCGAGCACGAGCGGAAGGAACTCGTCCGCGATGGCCTCGTGCACGAGCAGCGACTCGGCCGCGTTGCAGACGCCGACGCGCTGCGTCTTGGAGTTGAGGACGATCTCGAGCGCGTCGCGCTGGTCGGCAGACTCATCGACGAACACGTGCACGTTGCCGATGCCGGTCTCAATGACGGGAACGAGTGACTCGCGGACGACGGTCTGGATCAGGCTCGCACCGCCACGCGGAACGAGCACGTCGACGAGCCCCCGTGCGCGCATTAGCGCGACGGCCCCGTCTCTGCCGTACCGGTCGATCGACTGCACGAGGTCGGCGGGAAGCCCGCAGGTGGCGAGCGCCTCGCCGAGCACGCGCACGATGACGCTGTTGCCGGACTCCGCGGCTGAACCGCCGCGCAAGACGACCGCGTTGCCGCTCTTGAGGCCGAGGCCCGCAACGTCGACCGTGACGTTCGGCCGAGCCTCGTAGATCATGCCGACCACGCCCATCGGCACGCGCAGCTGGCGCAGGCGCAGCCCGTTCGGCAGGGTCTGTCCGCGCACGACCTCACCGACCGGATCAGGAAGCCCCGCGACCTCCCGCAGCGAGGCCGCGATGGCGTCGATCCGCTCCGGCGTCAGCGCGAGCCGATCGAGCAGCCCAGGCTCCATGCCGCGTTCACGGCCCCGCTCGAGGTCGAGCGCATTCGCCTCGACGATCTCGGCAGTCGCGGCAACGAGCGCGTCCGCCATTGCGTGGAGCGCGGCGTCCTTCGTGGACCGGTCCGCGGTCGCGAGCGAGCGCGCCGCGACACCGGCACGGCGCGCGATCTCGCGCACGCCCTCGGTGGGGTCGTCAGGGAACGGGCCCGCTGTGGATGCGACGGTGGCGTGCAGAGGGTCGTGCGGAGAGGTCGTGGTCACGCCGCCATGCTACCGAGCCGCGTCCGTCCGGCGGCGGACGACCGCGAGGTCGTCGCGGTGCACCACCTCGCGCTCGAACCGGTCGCCGAGCTCTGCCCGGAGTTCCCGGGTGGAGCGGCCGAGCATCTCGGGCAGTTCGGCCGCGTCGAAGGCGACGATGCCGCGGGCGACCACCGCGCCCTGCACGTCGACGAGCTCGACGGGTTCCCCTGCGCGGAAGTCGCCCTCGACGCGCACGATGCCGGCGGCGAGCAGCGACGCCGTGCCGTCGACGATCGCGCGCACGGCGCCGTCGTCGAGCACGAGCTTGCCGTTTCCGCGCGCGGCATGCTCGAGCCACACCTGGCGCCGCGACGCCCGCTTGCGGGTGGCGTGGAACCACGTGCCCTTCGCGGTTCCGGCGAAGGCAGCCCGAACGTTCGCGGCCGTCGTGAGGAGTACGGGAATACCCGAGCTCGTGGCCATCGACGCCGATTGCAGCTTCGTGATCATGCCGCCAGTGCCGACCCGGCTGCCGGTTCCCGTCACCTCGACGCCCTCGAGCGCGTCGACCGACTCCACCACGGGGATGTGGCGTGCGCCGGGTCGGCCCGGCGGGCCATCGTAGAGCCCGTCGACGTCGGTGAGCAGCACGAGCGCGTCCGCTCGCACGAGCTGTGCGACGAGGGCGGCGAGCCGGTCGTTGTCGCCGAACGTGAGCTCGTCGGGCGCGACCGCGTCGTTCTCGTTGATCACGGGCACGACGCCCGCCGCGATGAGTCGCTCGAAGGCGCGCACGGCATTGCGGTACCGGGAGCGACGGATTGTGTCCTCCGCCGTGAGCAGCACCTGTCCGACCGGGACGCCGTGCGCGGCGAACGCCTCGGTGTAGTGAGCGATGAGCAGCCCCTGCCCGACCGACGCGGCCGCCTGCGCCTCAGGGGTGTCGCGCGGCCTGCCGCTGAGACCGAGTGGTCCGCGACCAGCCGCGACCGCGCCGGAGGTGACGAGCACGATCTCCTGGCCGGCGACGCGTCGCTCGGCGAGCGCATCCGAGACCGCGATGAGGCGGTCGACGGCGAGCGAGCCGTCCGGACCGGTCAGCGACGACGAACCGACTTTGACCACGACGCGGCGCGCCGTCGACAGCTCGGCGGCGGTGCGGAGCATCGTCACGCCTCGGCTCCGTCACCTCGGCGGCCCTCGGCCGAAGGGAGGTCTGCCGGCGGTCGGGATGTCTCCGGCAGCGTGATGGTGCCGGTGCGCGGCGCCCCGTCGAGCGAATGATCCTGCTCATTCACGGAGTCGGCCGCGACGTCAGCGATCGATTCGCCGAGGTAGAGCCGCTCGAACAGGTCGAACGTGCGGTCGATGTCGTGCACCTGAACGAGCCGCAGCCCCTCTCTCCCCAGCCGGTCGCGCTCGGCGGCGGGAGCCCGGAGCACCCACTCGAGGCGCCTGGCGAGATCGCCCGCGTCGCCCGGCTCGAACAGGAAGCCGTTCTGGCCGTGGTGCACGAGGTGTGGCAGGGCCATCGCGTTCGCCGCCACGACGGGCAGCCCCGACGCCATCGCTTCCATCGTCGCGATGGACTGCAGTTCCGCGATCGACGGCATCGCGAAGACGGTCGCATCCGTGAGCATCCGCCGAACCTCGGCGTCGGTCGCGAGTCCGTGGAACGTCACGCGGTCGTCGATGCCAAGCTTCGCCGAGAGCCGCTGCAGCGCGTGAAGGAGGTCTCCCCCGCCCACGATGTCGAGCTTGGCATTGAGGTCGGTGGGCAGCCGACGGAACGCCTCGAGCAGCACGTCGATCTGCTTCTCGCCCGTGACCCGGCCGAGAAAGAGGATGCGGCGTTCCGGTTTCTCGCCGAACTGCGCCGTGTAGTCAGAGGTACGCAAACCGCACGAGATGGCGAGCACGTCATTCACGCCGCCGTTGGCCTCGAGGAAATCGGCGGCGCGGCGCGTGGGGGTCGTCACCGCGGCCGCACGCCGAAGCGTTGCGCTCGCGTCGCGCCACCAGATGCTGGCCGCCGTGGGCTGGAGGAACTTCGGGATGCCCGAGTGCTCGATGACGTTCTCGACCATCAGGTGGTTCGTGGCGATGACGCGGATGCCGCGTCGTTTCGCCTCGATCGAGAAGGCTCGGCCGAGGATCACCGCAGACTGGAAGTGCACGACGTCGGGCTGGACCTCGTCGAGGATGCGCCTGGCGTGCGCCCGGGCGCGCCACGGGACGACGAATCGCAGCCAGTCGTGCTTGAACCAGCGGTATGAACGCACCCGGTGCACCGTGATGGGTTCGTCCCCGTACGTCTCGGTGAACCGGCCGTGCCGGCGGCTGGCCGCCGGCGCGACCACGTGCACGTCGTGCCCGCGAGCCTTCATGCCCATCGCGAGGTTCTCGGTGAACTTCGCGGCGCCGTTGACATTCGGGCTGAACGTGTCTGCGGGGAGCATGATGGTCAGGCGGTCGCGCTTCGCCCGCGGTTCGCGGCCTGCGTGGTCGGTTCCGGATGCCTGCACGTACGTCCTCACGTTAGCGCCTTGCCCGTGTGGTGGCGGCGAGCAAGGTCGCCTTGCAGCCTAACCGGTACCCGGGTCGCGCTCCGTTGCCGACCTGCCGAGCGCCCGTTTCTTCGTCGCGTCGAGTTCGGCCATCGTTTGACCGCGCTCGAGCACGACCACGCCGGCAACGGCGAGTGCGCCGAAGATGATGAACAGCACGTAGGTGAACCACGGCGCCCCGTTGACCTCGAGCAGTACCGACACCCCGATGACGACTGCGACGAGGGGGTCGATGACGGTGAGACCGGCGATCACCATGTCGGGCGGGCCGGACGCATAGGCCGTTTGCACGAAGTACGCGCCTGCCGCCGTGCCGATGAGGATGCCCGCGATGCAGATGAGCGTCAGCCATTCGACGTTGCCGTGTTGCACCCGATTGATCGTGATCTTCGCGAGCGTTGCGACGAATCCGTAGATCACGCCCGCACCGACGATGTAGAAAAGGGCCTTCGACTTGCGCCGGAAGAGGGCGAAGAGCAGCGCGTAGACGCCGATCACGGCGACCATGACCAGGAGCACGGTCACGATCTGCCATTCCACGATGACGACCTGCACCGAGTAGAACCCGGCGACGGTCACGAATGCGCCGACCCCCACAACGCACATCCCGACCGCTAGCCACTTCTGCGGCGAGAGCGGGATGCGGATCTGCCGCGCCGTCACGAGCGTCGTGATCACGAGCGAGACGACGCCGAGCGGCTGCACGATCACGAGCGGCGCGAGCGCGAGGCTCGTGAGCTGCAGCAGGATCGCGAGCCCGAGCATGACGGTTCCGGCGATCCAGCTCGGGCGGGTGAGCAGCCGCACCAGATGGCGGGGTGAGAGGCCGTGCGCCGCCTCGTGACGGCTCGCGGCCTCGACCTTGGTCACGCCGCGGTGCTGGTAGATCGCGCCGAGCGACATGAAGACGGCCCCGAGCAGCGCGATCGGGATGCCGAGCGATTGCAGGGGGGTGAGCCCGCTGACCTGCTGCAGCACGTCGTCGCTGCCGAGCCCATGCGCGACAGCGGCCACGGGCGAGGTTTCTGCCAGAACGGCTGCGAGGGGATGCACGAACGGCGATTCTAGTCCGCCGATACGCTGAGCCCATGGCAATCCTCCCCATCCGCATCTACGGCGAGCCCGTGCTGCACGAGCCTGCGACGCCGGTCGGCGACATCACCGACGAGATTCGCGCCCTCGTCGACGACATGTTCGAAACGATGGATGCGGCGCCCGGCGTGGGGCTCGCGGCCCCGCAGGTAGGGGTCGGTAAACGACTGTTCACCTATGGATACCGAGACGACGACGGCCCCGAGCGTCGGGGCGTCGCCATCGACCCGGTGCTGTGGCAGGCGCCGCTCGTGCCCGAGGCGCTCGACGAGCTCGATGACGAGCACGAGTCGGAGGGGTGCCTCTCGTTTCCCGGGGAGCGCTATCCGCTGCGCCGCGCGGAATCGGTACGGATGCGCGCGCGAGACCTCGATGGCGAGCCCTTTGAGCTCGAGGCGAGCGGCTGGTTCGCACGAGTGCTGCAACACGAGTACGACCACCTCGACGGGGTCATCTACGTCGATCGCCTTTTGCACCCCTGGTACAAGGACGCGTTCAAGGTCATGCGGAAGCGCTCGTGGGGCGGACCGGGCATGTCGTGGCTGCCGGGGCGCGACAACCTCGAGGGGTGACTCAGGCGCCGGTGAGCCCGGCCGTCGCTCCCGCCCCGTCGTCCCCGTCCGCCGGAGCCTGCGGGCCGCCCCCGAGGCCGGTCCCGTCCGCGGGCGCCTCGGGCGCGGCGGGCGCGGTCCCGGGATCGCCCAGCCCCGACTCTGACGCTCCTGCGCCGTCGCCGACACCGCCGCCCATGCCGGTTGAGCCGCCGGGCTGAACGGCGACCTCGATCGGCGCGTTCAGCAGTTCGGTCGCGGCGTCCACCGCCGGCAGCTCGGTGATCGGCGGCGCCGCGGGCTCGTCAGCGGGCGCGGCCGGCAGCCACGGCAAGGACGGACGATCGGTGATCTCGACGTCCGCGCCGTCGGCGTAGCGCAGGAGGAAGGCAAGCGGGTCGCGGTGCACGCCATCGACGATCGTCTCGAGGTGCAGGTGCGGCCCAGTGGAAGCGCCCGTGTTGCCGACGGAGCCGAGCCGTTCGCCCGCCCGAACCTCGTCGCCGACCTCCACGGTGATGCTCTGATAGTCGAGGTGACCGTAGACCGACGTCACGTTGTGACCGTCGATCTCGTGCTCCACGACGACGTGAAGCCCGAGACCGCCACCGTCCGTGTACATGGCTTCCGTGACGACACCGTCAGCGATCGCCCCGATCGGGGTGCCGGTCGGGGCGGCGAAATCGAGCCCCCGGTGATTCGACGAACACCCGGCGCACGGCGAGACGCGCCATCCGAAGCCGCTGGTGAGCGTGGCGTCGCCGGTCTCGAGGGGCCACTGCACGAGGTAGTCGAGGGCGCCGTCCGTCGTCGTCCGCGTGGCGGCGCCGCCCGGAGCACTGCCGGTCGACGCCTGTGCCGGTGCGGGCAGGCATGTCGCGGCCGCAGCGAGTACGCCGGCCGCGAGCGTCACGACGGTGGCGCGGCGCACGACGGGGCGTCCGGCGAAAGCAAAGGGAACGGAGGTTGAGCGGTGGTCGGTCACGAGGCCGCTGGCCTTTCTTCCGAGCGCGCGCGGCGTGCACGGCGGCACCTGCGTGACTCGAGAACTTGAGGGCGATCAGTTGGTCATCGAGCCGATCGGTGACGCTCAGGACCGGCCAACGACCAACTCTGGCCACTCAAGGTGAACGGCGGGTAGTCACTCGGTGTCGGGTTCGCCGGGCGAGGAGCCGCTTGGGCCGGCCTGGCCGCCCTCACCGGGAGCATCCGGTTCCTCCCCGCCCGGGGTGACACCGGTCGCCGACTCCCCCGGTTCGTCGCCGTCCTCCGTGCCTCCCGGCGTGTCGCCCGTGTCCCCGGGAACGCTCGGCGCACTGGTCTCAGCGGGCTCGGGCGTTTCGACCTCCACCGGCGCGGGTGCCGTCGGGCCCGGAGGATACGTGGTCACCGTCTGGTCCGGGGTCCAGCCCTCCCCCTCGGCGCCGGGCTCCGGAGACGCCCACGGGAGCGACGGGCGGTCGGTGATCTCGACGTCGCGGCCATCGGCGTAGCGGTAGAGGAAGTTCAGGGGGTCGACGTGCACGCCGTCGACGATCGTCTCGAGGTGCAAATGGGGACCGGTCGACGCGCCGGTGTTGCCGAGCGACCCGACGCGTTCGCCGACGTCGACAGCGTCACCGACGCGCACGGTCACGCTCCCGTGGTCGAGATGCGCGTAGACCGACTGCACTGTGCGTCCGTCGATGGCGTGCTCGACGACCACGTGGATGCCGAGACCCCCGTTATCGCCGTAGCTCGCCGAGATGACGTGACCGTCCGCGATCGAGCCGACCGGCACGCCGACGGGCCCCGCGAAGTCGACACCGCGATGGTTGGACGAGCAGCCTCCGCACGGTGAGACCCGGGGGCCGAATCGAGACGTGACGGTGGCGTCGCGTGACGCGAGCGGCCACTGCACGACGCCCTCGGTGTACCCGTCGGCGGCGCCGGTCGACACTCCGAGCCCGGTGTCGGCCCTGAACACCTCGCCGACGGGGAGACCGACAAGCGCGCCGTGCGGGGCTCGTGCCTGCTGGCCCTCGGCCACCAGATCGATGTCGCCGCCGTCTCGCACCGTGAGGGCGTTCGCTACGACGGGGACGCACACCGCGAGCACGCTGACGATGCCGGCGAGGGCGGCGGTAAGTGGATGCGTGCGCCGGCCCCGCGCCCACGCGCGCGCCGGTTCGGGGCTTACGGCTGTTGCGCTGGGCGCCGAGCGGCGTCCGGTCGTCTCCGGTGCTGGAGTCACCGAGGCATCCGCCTTTCACATCTTCTGCGCCCCTGCGGCCATTGCAGCCCGGCGTCGCGCTGAGGGGTCGGCGGCCCACCGGCCGCCGGTGCGGGGTTCGACGGTGAACGCCGCACGATTGTCATGCTAGGCGCGCGCAGGCAGCGCACACGGAGATCAAGGACGATTCGCAGCGAGTCCGCACCTCGTCGGGCGGCGCGACCCTCAGACGAGCGGCCAGGGATACCGCATACCGGTCGGATCGACGGGCAGGCGCCCGGCCGCCAGGACGTACCGGGCCCGACCGCGGATCGCGCGCACCTCGCTGTCGTCGAGCTGTTCGGCGATGCTCTCCGGCACCTCGTCGACGAGCCGGGCGACGTCGTCGACGAGGTCCGGGGTGATCTCGTCGCCCGCGAAGTCCCAGATCACCGTCCGGAGTTTAAGCGGGGCGGCGAAGCACAGCCCGTGGTCGATACCCCACACGTGTCCGTCTCGATCGCGCAGGACGTGGCCCGATTTGCGGTCGGTGTTGTTCGCCACGACGTCGAAGACCGCGAGGCGCCGCAGCTGTTCGTGCGTCTCGGGTGCGTCGGCGTACAGCGTGAAGTAGTGCTCCCCCGGCTCGGCGTCGATGAAGCGCTGCAGCGATCCGACGCCGAACGGGGCGTCGTGTCGGATGACGGTGCGCGGCACGAGGTTCCAGCCGAGCGCTTCACTGAGCAAGTACGCGGTCCGCTCGCGACGGTACAGGCCGGGTTCGAAGTCGTGCAGGGGTCGCTCGCCGGCCTCGGGTTTGTAGACGGCGAACGTCTGCTCATCACCGCAGGTGAGCTCGACGAGGAACGTCTCGTTGCTGCTGTCGACGAAGCGCCCGACGAGCTGGATGTCGCCGTGCTCGAGTGCATCCGGCGCGTCGTGCTCACCCGGCGTGCCGGTCGCGTCGAACGCGTCGGCATCGTTCTCGGGCGTGGACACGGGTGTCCCTACGTCACGAGCAGCTCGCCGAGCGGCGCGCTGGTCGAGTTCACCGTGAGCACGCTCGTACTGCCGTCACGGCCGAACGAGAGCGCGGTGACCGAGCAGGTCGCGATGCTGATGCGCTGCATCGCATCGAGGGGCATGCCGAGCGCGTGGGACACGTACACCCGGATGGGATCGGCATGGGAGAAGCAGGCGACGGTTCCCCCCTCGTTCGCCATGCGGATGCGCTCGATCGTCTCGCGCATCCTATCGCGGAGCTCGGCGAAGCTCTCGCCGCCTGGAAACCGGAACACCGACGGCGTGCGCTGCACAGTCGCCCACTCCGGCAGTTTCGCCAGGTCGCCGAGTTCCCGGCCTGTCCACTCCCCGAACTCGCATTCGAGCAGTCCAGCCTCCCGGCGCACGCCGAGGCCGGTCCTGTGGGACGTCGGCTCGGCCGTCTCCACCGTGCGCTCGAGCGGCGACGCGTAGATCGCGTCGAGGCGCAGGGGCGCGAGGCGCTCGGCCACGACTTCGGCCTCGTCCCGCCCCCGGTCGGCCAGGTGGAGGCCGGGCGCGCGGCCCGGGAGCACGCGCCCCGTCGTTGGCGTGGTTCCATGGCGGACCAGCAGGATGCGGGTCGGGGGCTGCTCGGCGTTCATCGCGTTCCACACTAGGTCGCCGGCGCGGGGTTCGCCGCGGGCGTTCGCCCACATCGGTCCGCACACGTATCCGGAACCTTCGGCGTCTAACGTGGCTGACGTGAGTGAACAGCCAGAGATCCGGACGCTCGGGGCACTTCGCGCGAGCGGCCATGTGCTGCGCGGCCTTCGGGACGAACTGCGCGAGAATCTGCTCGCGGCACTCGCCGATGGGGTCGATCCGTGGGCGGGGCTGCACGGCTTCCAGCACACGGTGATTCCGCAACTCGAGCGGGCGCTCATCGCGGGTCACGATGTCGTGCTGCTCGGTGAGCGCGGCCAGGGGAAGACCCGCCTGCTGCGCACGCTCGTGAGCCTGCTCGACGAGTGGTCGCCCGAGATCGCGGGCTCGGAACTGCACGAGCACCCCTTCGATCCCATCACGGGAGCTTCCCGCAGGCGTGTCGCCGAGGAGGGCGATGACATGCCGGTCGCCTGGCGGCACCGGTCGGAGCGGTACGTCGAGAAGCTCTCGACCCCCGACACGTCGGTCGCGGACGTCATCGGCGACGTCGACCCAATGCGGGTTGCGGAAGGCCGCCGCCTCAGCGACCCGGAGACGATCCACTACGGCCTCGTGCCGCGCGGGAACCGGGGCATCGTCGCCCTCAACGAGCTGCCCGACCTGGCCGAGCGGATTCAGGTCGCGCTGCTGAACGTGATGGAGGAGCGCGACATCCAGATCCGGGGCTACGTGATCCGGCTTCCACTCGACGTCCTCGTCGTCGCTTCCGCGAATCCCGAGGACTACACGAACCGCGGGCGCATCATCACGCCGCTGAAAGACCGGTTCGGTGCCGAGATTCGCACCCACTATCCGCTCGACCTCGCCGATGAGCTCGCCGTCATCAGGCAGGAGGCGAATCTGACCGCCGAGGTTCCGGATGCTGTGCTCGAGATCCTCGCCCGCTTCACGCGCGAGCTTCGCGAGTCGCCGGCGATCAATCAGGCCTCGGGCGTCTCGGCGCGGTTCGCGATCGCTGGAGCGGAGACCGTCGCCGCCGCGGCCAGGCGCCGCTCCGCACTGCACCCTGCCGATGCTGCCGTCGCCCGCCTCGTCGATCTCGAGACGGCCGCCGACGTGCTACGCGGCAAGCTCGAGTTCGAGCCGGGCGAGGAGGGACGCGAGGCCGAGATCCTCGAGCATCTGCTCCGCGTCGCGACCGTCGAGACCGTCCGTGAGCACTTCCGCGGCCTCGACTTCGGCGCGCTCGTCGAAGCGTTCGACGGGCAGCGCACCATCGTGACAGGCGACCACGTCACGGCCGACGACTTTCTCGCGTCGCTTCCCGAGCTCACCGACCCGGACCTGTACGACGAGATCGCTGAGCGTCTTTCGGCAACGGAGCCCGGCGCCCGCGCCGCCGCGATCGAGCTCGCGCTCGAGGGACTGTTCCTCGCGCGACGACTCTCCAAGGATCGCGACGCGGGCGCGACGGTCTACGGCTAGGCGATCCCATGGCGGCAGAGCGCGCGTACCGATACGGCAGGTTCGATGACGGCCCGGACCCGCTCGCGCCGCCGTTCGACCTGTCGGAGGCCCTCGACGGCATCGCGGATGACGTGATGGCCGGATACGCTCCCGAGCAGGCGCTGCGCGAGTACCTGCGCCGCGGCGGGCGCGGCCGCGCCGGTCTCGACGATCTCGCCGGGCGCGTCCACCGGCGCCGGCAGGACCTGCTGCGGCGTCACAGCCTCGGCGGCACGCTCGACGAGGTCCGCAAACTCCTCGATCGGGCCGTCCTGCAGGAACGCGGGCAGTTGGCGCGGGATGTCGGCCTGGACGACACCGACCGGACGTTCCGGGAGCTGCAGCTCAATGACCTGCCGGACTCAACTGCGGCGGCCGTCACCTCCCTCGCGAACTACGACTGGCAGTCGGCGGATGCTCGTGCGACCTTCGAGCACATCCGGGATCTGCTCGGTCGAGAACAGCTCGACGCTCGCTTCGCCGGCATGAAGCGGGCGCTCGAGAGCGCGACCGATGACGACCGCACGGCGATCACCGAAATGCTGCGCGATCTCGGCGAGCTGCTCGACAAGCACTCGCGCGGCGACGACACCGACGACGACTTCGCGCGGTTCATGGCCGAGCACGGCGACCAGTTCCCCGAGCGACCGCAGAGCATCGACGAGCTCATCGATACGCTCGCGAAGCGGTCGGCCGCCGCCGCGCGCATGCTGCGGTCCATGACTCCCGAGCAGCGCGACGAGCTCTTGACGCTCTCGGCGCAGGCCTTCGGTTCGCCCGAGCTCATGGCCCAGCTGGACCGCATCGACGCTGCCCTGCAGTCGCTTCGCCCCGGCCTCGATTGGTCGGGTGCCGAATCATTCGAGGGCGACGAGGGGCTCGGCATGGGCGACGGCACGGGAGTCCTCGAAGACCTGGCCGATCTGGATCGGCTCGCCGAGCAGTTGGCGCAGGCGAGCGACGGTTCGCCGCTCTCGACCATCGATGTGGAACGCCTCGGCGCGCAGCTCGGTGGAGACGCGGCCGTCTCCGCTCGCGAACTGGCCGCGATCGAGCGCGCGCTCCAGCGTTCGGGGCACCTCCGCGTGGGCGCCGACGGAGATCTACGCCTCTCGCCCGCCGCCGTCCGGCGCCTCGGCCGCTCGCTGCTCCGAGCCGCCGCCGATCGCCTGTCGCAGCGCACCGGTCGCCGCGACACCCGCCTCGCAGGATCGGCCGGCGAGCAGACGGGTGCCACGCGGACATGGCAGTTCGGCGATGTCGAGCCGTGGGACGTCGGTGCGTCGATCACGAATGCCATCGTCCGCCAGGCGGGCGACGTTTCGTCCGCGCCGTCGCCGATCCTCGGGCCGCGTCTCGGCGCTGCCGGGCGCGTTCGCCTCACGGTCGATGACATCGAGGTGCGCGAGACCGAGGCGCGAAGCCGGGCGGCGGTCGCGCTGCTCGTCGACACCTCGTTCTCGATGGCCGCCGAGGGACGCTGGGTGCCGATGAAGCGGACCGCTCTCGCGCTGCACCACCTCATCGAGACGCGGTTTCGAGGCGACGATCTGCAGCTCGTGAGCTTCGGCCTCTACGCGCAGCGGCTCGGCATCGACGCCCTCACGAGTATGGCGCCCCGACACGAGCAGGGCACCAACCTGCACCACGGCCTGCTGCTCGCCTCGCGCTTCTTTCGCGCGCACCCCGGCCAGCAACCTGTCCTCCTCATCGTCACCGACGGCGAGCCGACCGCCCAGCTGCTCCCCGGCGGCGAACCCTGGTTCTCGTATCCGCCGGACCCGTCGACCCTCGCGTCGACGGTGCGGGAGCTCGATAGGGTCGCGCGATTCGGTGCCGACGTGACGTTCTTCCGACTTGGCGACGACCCGGGGCTCGAGTCGTTCCTCGCCGCGATGGCGAATCGCGTGGGCGGAACCGTCGTCTCGCCCGACCCGGACGACCTGGGCGCGGCGGTCGTCGGAGAGTTCCTGCGCGCCCGATCACGCCGCGGCGACACCGACGAGCACTAACCTTGCCCGCGCTCGGACGAGTCGGCGTCGTCGGGCAAGTCGTCGCCGAGCCGGCGCAACTCGGGCTCCGGACGAGCAAGCCCGGCCGCGCGTTCGGCCGCGTTCGTGACGTTGACGAGGAGCATCACCCGCGTCATTGGCCCGAGCCCGCCCGGATTCGGCGTGAGCCAGCCGGCGACGCCGGCGGCCTCGGGGTCCACGTCACCGGCCAGCTTCGCCTTCCCGGTCTCGGACGTGCCGACGCGCGTGCTGCCGGCATCGAGAACGGCGGCGCCGGGCATGATCCAGTCGGCCCGGACGAGGTTGGCCTCGCCGCTCGTGGCGATGACGACGTCCGCACGGCGAACCTCGTTCGCGAGGTCTGCTGTGCGCTCATGTGCGACGGTGACGGTCGCATCGACGCCCTCGCGCGCGAGCAACAGGCCGAGGGGCCGACCGATCGTCGCGCCACGGCCGATGACGATCACGCGCCGGCCGTCCAGCGCGATCCCGTACCGCTTGAGCAGTTCGATGACTCCGGACGCCGTGCACGGTAGGGACGCGCCGGTCGAAACGTCGGCGTCGACATCGAGGACGAGCCGCCCGAGATTGACGGGATGCAGTCCGTCGGCATCTTTGGCGGGATCTCCCCGCTCCAGCACGGCGGCTTCGTTGATGCCGGACGGAAGGGGCAGCTGCACGATGAATGCGGTCACCGCGGGGTCGCGGTTCAGCCGGTCGACAGCGGATTCGATGTCGCCCTGAGTTGCGTCGCCCGGTAGCTCGACGCGCACCGACTCGATGCCGACGTCGGCGCAGTCGCGGTGCTTGATGTCGACGTATGAGCGCGACGCCTCGTCGTCGCCGACGAGCAGCGTGCCGAGGGCGGGGGTGATGCCGTGCTCCTTGAGCCGCTCGATCCGAGCAGCGAGCTCGCCCTTGATACGCTCTGCGGTCGCCCGTCCATCGAGCACCGTGGCTGCTGATTGCGACATGTCTCTCCTCTCCGGCCGTGAGGGCGACCGAATCGTGACGGCCGCCCCGCGCATCATCGCCTACCCGCCTTGCCGCGCGCTGATGTCGCACGGTGTTACCGTGACCACCACCGCGCTCGCTGCGCACGAGAAAGGCCGAGGCCGTGACTGCACACCCGCCCTCCGACTCCGAGCGCCGCACTGCCGAACGAAAGGCCGGCAACGGCAACAGCCGTGTGCACCACCACGCCGACCGTGGCGGGCGGCACGGGGCCGGAGGTCCCGGTGGCCTCCCCGCCTGGGTGCGCGTCGGCCTTCCCATTGTGCTGATCGCCGTGTGGTTCGTCGCCGCGGCGGTCGGCGGGCCGTACTTCGGACGCGTGAGCGAGGTGTCGTCGAACGACGGCACGAGCTATCTCCCCTCGACAGCCGACGCGACCGTCGTGCAAGACCGGTTGGGCGACTTCAACGATGTCGACGCGATCCCCGCGATCATCATGTTCACGAGCGACAGCGAGCTGTCCGCCGAGGAGATTGACGGCATCGACGCCGTCCTCGACGAGATCGACGGGATCGACGCCGTCGTCGACGAGATCTCGCCGGCGATCCCGTCGGACGACGGCCAAGGGGTGCAGGCGTTCGTTCCGATCGACGCCGCCGGTGATCTGGACGTCGCCGTCGAGGCCATCCGGGCGGCCCTCGCGTCGAGCACGCCCGACGGCGTCGACGCCTACGTGACCGGGCCCGCCGGGTTCACGGCCGATCTCGTCGAGGCCTTCGCCGGTATCGACGGGTTGCTCCTCCTCGTGGCGCTGGCAGCGGTACTGATCATCCTCGTCATCGTCTATCGCTCTCCCGTACTCCCGTTCGCCGTGCTCGCCACAAGCATGTTCGCCCTGTGCACCGCGCTGCTCACGGTGTGGTGGTTGGCGAAGGCCGGGGTGGTGCTGTTGTCAGGGCAGACCCAAGGCATCCTGTTCATCTTGGTGATCGGCGCCGCCACCGACTACTCGTTGCTCTATGTGGCGCGATATCGCGAGGCACTTCGCGTGCATCCCACGCGATGGGCCGCAACGGGCGCGGCGCTCAAGGGGTCGTTCGAGCCCATCCTGGCCTCGGGCGGCACCGTCATCGCTGGCCTCCTCTGTCTGTTGCTCAGCGACCTCGAATCGAATCGCTCCCTCGGCCCCGTCGCGGCGATCGGCATCGTGTTCGCCATGCTCGCCGGACTCAGCCTGCTGCCCGCGTTGCTGCTGGTCATCGGACGTGCCGCATTTTGGCCTCGCCGCACCGGGTACGACCCCGACAGCGCGTCTGGCGTCGATGCGCCGTCGTCCAAGGGCGTGTGGGCGGCGCTGAGCCGAGTCATCGTGAAGCGACCCCGAACGATCTGGGTCACCACTGCGGCGGTGCTGCTGGGAGGCGCACTCGGGGTCGTGCAGCTGCAGGCCGAGGGCGTGCCGCAGAGCGATCTCGTGCTCTCGGAGTCGGATGCGCGCGACGGCCAGATCGCGCTCGCCGAGCACTTCCCGGGCGGCTCGGGAAGCCCCGCCTACATCGTGACCGACGAGTCCGCGCTCGAATCGACGGCCGCGACGCTGCTCGCCAGCCCCGGGATCGACTCGGTCTCGGTGACTTCGGCCCAGTCGCCGAGCGGGACGGCCCCGGTAACCGAGGACGGCGTACAGGCGATCGGACCGCCGGGCACTCCCCCGTCCGCCCCCACCGTCGTGCGAGGCGAGGTGCTCCTGCAGGCGACGCTCGTCGACACCGCCGACTCGGCAGCCGCCCAGCAGACCATCCGCGACGTGCGCGCGGCGCTCGGCGACACGGCGCTCGTCGGCGGCGTCACCGCCACGGCGATCGATACCAACGATGCCTCCGTGCGCGACCGCAACCTCATCATCCCGATCGTGCTGCTCGTGATCCTCGCCATCCTCATGCTGCTGCTTCGCTCGGTCCTCGCACCGGTGCTGCTCGTTCTCACGACGGTCCTGTCGTTCGGCACGGCGATGGGCGTCTCGGCGCTCGTCTTCAATCACGTCTTCGGGTTCACAGGCGCTGACCCCGCCGTGCCCCTCTACGGCTTCGTCTTCCTCGTCGCGCTCGGCATCGACTACAACATCTTCCTCATGACGCGCGTGCGCGAGGAGTCGCTGCTGCACGGCACGCGGGCCGGCGTGGTGCGCGGCCTCGCTGTCACGGGCGGCGTCATCACCTCCGCGGGCGTCGTGCTCGCCGCGACGTTCGCGGCGCTCGGTGTCATTCCAATCCTGTTCCTCGCGCAGCTCGCGTTCATCGTGGCGTTCGGCGTGCTGTTGGACACGATCGTCGTGAGATCGCTACTCGTCCCGGCGCTTTCCATCGACATCGGGCGGGCGATCTGGTGGCCGTCACGGAGACTGCTGCACACCGACGACCGGGTTCGGCACCCTCCAGGCGGTCGCTGAGTGCGCCCTGTGTCGTTCATCGACAGGTGCGCAATCGGGACCGGAGAGTGCCATGGCTTCCTTAGCCTGAGTTGACGCGGACCGCCGCCAATGGCCGGCTTACGACCGATCGACCACGACGGCCGCCGATTGGAGCAAAATGTACTTTCACCGGCAGGAACTGCAGCACACCGCCACCCCGGAGAGACCAGATGCGGTCTATGCGCGCAAGCTCCAGGAGGTGCTCGGCGGTCAATACGGTGAGATCTCCGTCGCAATGCAATATCAGTTCCAGGCATGGAACATGCACATCCCCGGAAAGTACCGCGACCTTGTCTTCGGTATCGGCGCCGAAGAAATGGGCCACGTCGAGATGCTCGCCGTGATGATCGCGAGGCTCCTCGAGAAGGCCCCGCTCGGCATCACGGACGACGCCGTCCAAGAGGACCCCACGGTCGCGGCGGTCGTCGGCGGCACGGACGTCCAACAGGCCATCGTGGCCGGCGCGGGCGCCCGCCCGGTCGACAGCAACGGGAACCCGTGGATGGGCAGCTACATCACGGCGAGCGGCAACCTGCTCGCCGATTTCCACTCGAACGCCAACGCGGAGATGCAGGGACGCCTGCAAGTGGCTCGCCTGTACCACATGACCGACGACCACGGCGTCCGCGATCTGCTGTCTTTCCTCTTGGCGCGCGACACCATGCACCAGAATCAGTGGCTCGCCGCGGCGGCCGAGCTCCAGGCCGAGGGCACCGAGACGCTCCCCGTGCCGAGCAACTTTCCGCTCTCGAAGGAGCAGCGCGACGTGGCCTACCAGTACATCAACTTCTCCGACGGAGCGCACGCGAGCGAGGGCTCGTGGGCGTCCGGGCCGACCCCCGACGGCCGCGGCGAGTTCAGCTACGTTGCCGAGCCGGAACCGGGCGTGCCCATGCCGCCGCCTACGCACCCCGACACGCGCTTCTATGGCACGACAGAGCTGCCGAACATCGTCGAAAAGGCGGCGGGAGCCGCGCAGGACGCATTGAAGAAGGAGTGATCCTCCGTCCCGCCAGACCCCGCTGGCGGTCGGTGCTCCTGTGCCGTTGACGGTCTCGCGGACCACGCTCGTGGTTTGCGGGACCGTTACGGTCGTGACGTCGGCCCTGGAGCGTCAGGCCGCCGGGCGACGACCCGTCGAGGTCACGTGCGCCAGGATGGCGGACATCACGGCACCGGGCGCCGACCGTTGGACGACATGGTGGCCGTGCGGAATCCGCACGAGGGTCGAGGCCGGAGCCCGCTGACGAAGTCGACGGCACCAGTCCTCCCGGGCGATCGGGTCCCGAGCGCCACGGATGATCAGCACCGGAACGCGCACCTCGGCGACGCGCTCCTCGATCCGGTACGCGAGCATGTGGCGCAACTGGGTGAGATACCAGGGGATACCGCAGCGAACGTAGTCGGTGTAGACCATCACGTTGGTCCACGGCAGCTCTCCGAGCGAATCCAGCGCGAGCGAACGAAACTGCGCCATTGCGGTTCGGCGACGATCATCGGTCACGGGACCGATGAGCACAACGTTCGTCACGAGATCAGGGCGCTGCACCGCCGTTTCCACGGCCCACTGCGTGCCCATCGAATGACCGACGAGCACGACCGGGCCGAGACGCAATGCGTGCAGGAGGCCTGCGAGCGCGCTCGCCATCGTGGCCACGTCCACGTCGTCCAGCGGCTTTGGGAGCCCGGCGAATCCGGGGAGGTCGATCGATATCACCGTGCTCGCCGCCGCCAGCCGCCGGTGCAGGCGAGCGTGGTACCGGTGGGAGACGCCGATTCCGTGGAGAAGAACGAAGACGGGCGTGTCCGCCGGATGCCGGGATTCGATGACGCGGAACCTGAGACCCTCGAGTTCGACGTGACGCACGGTCCTTCGTCGGTCACGCATCATTTCCAACCCCGCTCTCTCTCGTCACAGCGAGGCTCACTTCACTCATTTTGTTCTCATCCCCACATCGTGCCCGACTGCGGCGCTACGGCACGTCACCGTCGGCACGTCGACCGCTGATCCGAGGATCGTGTGGCACTTTGGTATCGAGCGCCGCAGCACCCCGAAGGGCCCGGTCGTTCAGGACGAACGACCGGGCCCTTGGCGATGTGGCTAACTGACGCGGTTGCGACGGACCAGCAGTCCGCCGGTGATCAACGCGCCGATGGCCAGCGCGAGGGCGCCGAGCCCGGCGAGCCCCAACGCGCCATCGGTCGTGACAAGCGACCCGTCATCGTCGGGCCCTGCCGCATCAGGCGTCGGCGGCGTCGTCGGCGGAACGATCACCGTCGTCACCGTCGTGACCGTGTCGCTCTCGGACTCCGTCGGCTCGTCCGCACCCGGAGCCATGCCCGTTGCCGAAGCGACGTTGACCACACCGCCGGACTGGACGTCGGCCTCCGTCACGACGTACGGGTCGGCCAGGAACGTGAATCGTTCGCCGGGCGCGAGTGTGTCGATGGACGCTGGCACGAGAGCACTGATCCGGTCATCGATCACGGCGACATCGCTGAGCGTCACGTTGCCGGTGTTCACGACATCGAACGAATACAGAATCTCCTCGCCGACATCGGCCGTGCCGTTGTCGTTGGCGTCCTGCAGATCCGCGAACTTCTCGATCGTGAGGCTGGGATCCGCGGCGGGCACGTTGATCACGTTGTCCACGGGAGGCGACGTGATCTCGGGGCCATTCGGCACGCGCCCGCGAGCCGAAGCAGTGTTCGTGACGCTGCCAGCATCGACGTCCGCTTGGGTGACCGTGTACGGGGCGGCAACGAACTCGACGCTCTCTCCGACCGGGATGGTTGCAGAAACCGGCTGGAGACCGTCGACACGCTCGTCGAACACGACGACATCCACGAGGGTGGTGTTTCCGCGGTTGTGCGCGGTGATCGTGTAGCTGATCGTCTCGCCGACATCGGCGAGGCCGTTCTCGTTCGTGTCGTCGAGGACACCGTCTTTCACGACCTCGAGCGCCGGGGCACGGTCGGCACCGACGGTGTCCGTGGACGGGCTCGAGTTCACGGAGACGGGACCCTCGGGCGTCACATACGCGCCCTCGGCAGTTGCCGTGTTCGCGACCTCACCCGCATCGACGTCGTCTTGCGTCACGGTGTAGTCGGCGGTGAACGTCCCTGTACCGCCAACGGCGATGTCCATGCTCTCCGGCATCGTCGAGGACACGCGCGGATCGTTGATGCGCACGTCGGCGACATCGACATTGCCCGCGTTGTGGACGGCGAACGTGTAGGTCACCACATCGCCGAGGTCCGCGAGCCCGTCGCCATCGACATCACCGGTCAGTGCGCCGGTCTTCTCGAGCGTCAGCAGCGCAGCCGGCGGGACCGTCTCAACCCGGTCGAAGTCGGGAACGCCGACGTAGCGCTCGCCGTCCTCGTTGATCGGGTCGATCGCCGAAACAGACGCGGTGTTGTAGACCTCGCCGAGCGAGACATCTTCGGAGGCCACGGTGTAGGAGGCCGTGAACGTGTGCTGATCGTCCGGGCCCAGCGTCACGGACGCCGGTACGATCTCGCCGACCTTGGGATCCTCGACGGTCACGTCGTGCAGCGTGACGTTGCCGGTGTTGGTGACGAGGAACGAGTAGTCGATGGTCTCGCCGACGTCGGCCAAGCCATTCTCGTTGGTGTCGTGCAACGTGCTCGACTTGTCGACTGTCAGGCCGGGCACGCGGTCCGTACCCGGAACCTCGTTGTCGGCCGTGTCAGTGGCGACCGTTCCGCCGCGAGGATCGGTGCCCGAAGCGCTCGCCTCGTTGTAGACGGAGCCGCTGTCGACGTCAGCCTGAGTCACCACGTACGAAGCGGTGAAGGTGGCGATGCCGTTGACCGGGACCGACTGCGACGAAGGCTGAATCCCCGACACCTTCGCGTCGGCGATCGAAACCTCGGTCAGGGGAACGGTGCCGGTGTTCTCCACGGTGAACGTGTACGTGATCGTCTCACCCACGTCCGCGAGGCCGTTCTCGTTCGCGTCGTCGAGTTCGCCGTCCTTCACGAGCGTCATCGCCGGGCTGAACGGCAGCACGTCGATCGTGATGAGCGCAGTGGCGAGGAGACCGTCGCTGTTCGCGACCTGATACGTGACGGCGTCGGTCAGGCCGGTGAATCCTTCAGCGGGCGCGAAAGTGACGACACCGGTCGCCGTGTCGACCGAGTACTCCCCCTGCTCGGTCAGAAGGGTGTCGACCGGGTTTCCACTCTCATCGAGGAATCGCACCGACGAGGGGTCGAGCGTGGTCGACGGGTCGGTCGAGTCGTTCGCGAGGGGATCCAGCTGGACGGATTCGTCGACATACGTCGATGTCTCGTCGTCCTCGGCGACGGGAGGACACGCCAGCGAGTAGTCCAGCGTCAGACCACTTGCGTCCCACGACCTCGAACCGTTGTGGAATCCCTCAAGAGCGACGTAGTACGTCAGTCGCCCGTCGACGAGCTGCTCCACGGGAACCGTGGCGGTCGTCGTCACCGTGCCGCTCCAGCCGAGTGGAGTGTTGTACGGAGGGAGGCCCGTGGACGTGCCGACGCGGGTCGTGCCGTCGAGGACGAAACTCGCATCCGCCGTGCCGCCGACGCCCGCGGTGGGGCCCATCAGCTCGACGTCGAAGGAGAGCGTGAGGTCGACCGTTCCACCGCTCGTGCAGATGGGATCGGTGGGTGCGTTCACCCCACCGATGGCCATCGGGTACGTGTCACCGCGTGCCGGGGCGAGGTCGGCCGGGAACGTGAACTCCCCGCCGTCCCAGAATGCCTGCGGATTCGAATTCGGATCGACCGCCTCCACGGACGGGTACTTCGCCGGAAGGTTCTCCGGCACGTAACGGTCCGGCGATGACGACTCATCAGTGATGGTCAGCGCGCCTGTCGTAGCGGCTGACGCTGCCTCAGGGATAGCGACAGGGGCGGCGATTGCAGCCGCGACGCCGAGCGCGACGGCAGACGCCAGGACGCGGCGTCTCACGAGAGTGTTCGGGGGCACAGAGGTCTCCTTCGATCCGGTGAACAAGCTTCACCCTACATGCGGCTGTGAGTTCCCTGAGCGTCCGAAACGTCCATCCATCGCCCTCGAGCCGACGGAAACGACGCGCTGATGCCGAGCGGGAAACCGATCGATCGAGGCCGCGACGGCGCGGCCGTACGCCGCGTCCTCGCGGCGGACGAGCACCCATTTCCCTCTGCCTGCGGCACGATCATGCGTCGCTTTGGAGTGGTCCGACGGCTCGTTCGGTCTCAGCGTCGCCTTCGACAACGTTCACCGTCGGTTCACCATCGAGCGAGCGTGCGACGAGCTTCTCGCCATGCACCCGTTCCATCGCCGTGAGTCGATCGGATCGCGACCGCACCGAGAAGGGCGTCCCGCCGTTGCGCGAGAGACGGATACCGCCATCGTGGCGGAAGGCCGACGCAGCATCGGACAGAAGACTCTTGCTCCCCGAGTTGGACTCGAACCAACAACCTGCCGGTTAACAGCCGGCTGCTCTGCCAATTGAGCTATCGGGGAATGCTGCGTTGGCAACCCCGATACTGTAGCAAAGGCGGCGCGTGCGACGAAATCGCCGACCCGTCAGGTGCGGCGCAGTCGATAAGGCGCCGCGCCCGACGGCGGGTCATGAGCCGCGACGGGTCGAGGCGCTCCCCCGCGAGTCGATTCGCGCTCCCGCCCGGCGCTCGATCACCCGGCCGGCGATGAGCATCGTTACGACGATGACGGCGCCCAGCAGGAACCAGAGCGCCACCGGCAGCACCTCGCCGCTCGGAGCGAGGAGTTCGCGATCGCCGCCCTGCCACGGCCATAGCGCGCGAAGCGAGCCGGCCATGAGTCCGGTCATGATCGCGAGCGTGATGCGGTGGTGCCGACGCAGCAGCCAGCGAAGGACCTGCACGAAGACCGCCAGACCGATGACCATGCCCAGCATGAAGACCGCGAGATAGCCGTAGTCGCGGTCGTTGAGGGCCGCGAGCGTCGGCTCGTACACGCCGATGACGAGGAGCACGAACGATCCGGACAGTCCGGGCAGAACGAGCGCGCACACGGCGAACGCGCCGGCGACGGCGACGAGGGGCAGGGCGGGGGCGTCGGAGGACGCCGGTGGTAGGCCTGAGATCACGAAACCGGCGACGGCCGCGACCACTGCAAGCGCCCACTCGTGCGCGCGCCACGGCCAGCCGACCATGCGAGCGGGCACGAAGAGCGCGACGATGATGAGTCCAGCGAAGAGCGCCCGGGCCTCGACCGGATGCTCATCGACGAGCGGAGCGACGACGCGTGCCGCCGTCAGCAGCGCGATGCCCATGCCGATGACGACCGGAATCACGAGCCGCCAGTCCACCCGGCCGAAATGCGCTCCAGCGGCCGCGAGTCCGCGTCCGCGCAGCACGTCGACGACGAATCTCGCGATGCCCCGGAGGAACTCGCTGAGCGATTCGATGAGCCGCTCATAGATCCCGACGATGAGGGCCACGGTGCCGCCGCTCACCCCGGGGATGATCTCGACGACCCCGATGAGGGCCCCACGGACCAGGTCAAGAAGAATGCGAAGGAAGTTCACACGACAGCTTTCTCGGAAGGGCGGCGCGCTCCGCATGTCCGCCGCCGGCGGGCACGCGGACGCCCGGGGACGCTCGGGAGATCAGTACCCGAGGACGGGGTCGGCGACGCCGATGAAACGACCGCTCGACAGGAATGCCTCGACGTTGGCACGGCAGCGTTCGAGGAACAGCGGCTTGATCATGTCGGGAGTGTCCGCCGAGTGCGGCGTGATGATCGCTCGTTCGTGGGAGAACAGCGGGTGGTCGTCCGGCAGCGGCTCGGGATCCGTCACATCGAGCCCGGCCCCGAAGAGCTGCTCATCGTCAAGGGCACGCACGAGCGCCTCGGTGTCGATGAGCGGGCCCCGAGCGATGTTCACGAGCACAGCCGTCTGCTTCATGGCGCGGAGTTCGGCGTCGGCAATGACATGGCGCGTCGCCCCGGTCGCGGCCGCGGCGAGGACGATGACGTCGGCTTCCGGAATCGCGGCGCGGAACCCGTCGAGGTCGACCGTTCGATCGGCGCCGGGCACGGCTTGCGCGGCGAGGCGGCGCCCGACGGTCACTGTGACGCCAAAAGGACGCATGAGGTCGATGAGCTCGAGGCAGATGCCGCCGGCCCCCAGGATCAACGCGTTCGCGCCGTACAGCGAGAGCCCGGACTGGCGACCCCACGAGGTGGCTCGCGCCCGCATCGGCAACTGGCGCTGCAGTGCGAGCGCGAGGGCCAGCGCGTGCTCGGCGACGGGTTGCGCGTAGGCGCCCTTGGCCGATGTGAAGAACACACCGCGTTCGGCGTGCGGCTTGAGCCGGTCCGCGAAGTGGTCGATGCCCGCGAACGGCAACTGCACCCACGAGATCTGCGGGTGGCGCTCAAGCGCGTCGATGAGCCCGTCGACGTCGCGAGGCGACGTGAAGATGAGACCGCGCGTCTCGTCGCCGAGCGGCACGAGCGTCGCTCCCGCCGCTTCGAGCACCGACTCCCCGCCGGCCAGCCCGCGATCGGCAGGCAGGATCGTCACGGCGCCGACGGCGGGCCGCCGGTCGTCGCCCACGAGCTCGGCCTCAGTCGCAGTCCGGGAACGGTGGCTGTACGCGAGCGCGGTGCGGTTCGCCTTCGACGTCTGGACGGTCTCATGGGTCATTCCGTGTCTCCCTGTTGGAACCTTGCGAACTCTGGCCGCTGCCGCGCGAGTTGCTCTTCCGCGCGTTGCGCGTCCAGGCGCGCCTCGATGTCATCATCGATGTCCTCGAACAGACCGTCGGCGACGCGCTCGACCGCCTGCAGCGCTTCGTCGTCCACCAGACCGGGCAGCGGAGCCTGCGCGAACTCCCGCGCCTCGCGCATCCGCTGGACGTAGGGGTGGTCGCTCGACGACAGCACCTCGTCGATGGTTCCGCGGGCGATCACGAACCCCTGGTCGAGCACCAGCACGTCGTTCGTGAGCCGCTGCACGGTCGCGAGGTCGTGGCTCAAGATCACCATCGTGCACTGCCGAGCCGCGTTGATCCGTTCGAGCAGCCGGAACAGCGCCGGGCGGGCGATGATGTCGACGCCCTGCGCCGGCTCGTCGACCACGAGCACGCTCGGCTCCACGATGAGCGCAGCGGCGAGCGCGACGCGCTGACGCTGGCCGCGCGACAGCTCGAACGGGAAGCGGCCGAGCATCCCCAGCTCGAGATCGACCGCGTCGATGAGCAGCGCGGCGGCCCGACCGAGCTTGCGCTTATCGAACGTGCGGTCGCGCGACAGGATCGGCTCGGCGATGTTCTCGGCGACCGTGAGATCGTTGCGCAGCTCGTCACCGCTCCCCTGCGCGAGGTAGCCGATGTCGAGCGTGATGCGTCGGCGCTCACCGCGCGACGGGCGGCGAAGGTCGAGGTCCGCGACGTGGAGCGTGCCCCCCGAGATAAATGGCCACGAGTCGCGCCCCTCGAAGCCTCGGCCGGACAGGACGCGGCCCAGCGCGGTCTTGCCGGATCCGGCGGTTCCGACGATCCCCAGAATCGCCCCTCGCCCGACCTCGAAGGTCGCTCCCGACAGTGCCTCATAACGGCTGCCGGCCCCGTGCTCGATGTACGAGATCGACAGATCGTCCGCGACGATCGCGGGGGTCGGGCCCGTCGCCGGGGAGACGCGGGCGGCTGCACCCTGCTCGTGCGTCGTCACTGCCCCTCCGTCCGAATCGCGTGCTGATCATGGTAGCCCGGCACTGCTGATGCGACGCCGGGGCACTCATTGCGGGGTCGCCGCAGCTCGCGCAGCAGCACGCGAACCGGAAGCGTGCGCACCCGCCGTGGCAGCATCCGGTACGCCGGCACGGCGACGGCGAGCGCGAGCTCGACCACGAAGCGGTGCTTGCGCCCCCACGCGGGAGCGAACTGGCGCCGTACGCCGGTCGGAAGCATCGCGAGCCCGAGCTGCCACGCGAGCGGGAGCGTCGCGCGCACCCACCACTCGGCGCCGCCTGGGCGACGCAGCTGCGCGAATGCCGCTCGCGCGTCGTCGGTCACCCGTGCCGTCGAGACCCGCTCGTCGAACCACGCGTCGAATGCGGAAACGGAGGCCGGCCACGCCCGCGGCGGCACGCGCAGCGCGGTCGCGATGGGGGCGAAGCCTCGCAGCAAACGCTCCTGATCGGCCGCCGACAAGGAGCCGAACGCCCGTCGGTGCATCGCTCTGGCCGCCCAGAACAGCGTCGCCGCGACCCACAACTGGGCGTCGGGCTCGTTGGCGTCGTACGCAACGCCAGCAGCGGCGCCGCTCCCATCGCCGCCGTGTACGGGCGCATGCGCGCGCTCGACGTCTCGCACCACGCCCTCGATGTCGCGCGCATCACCATGCACGATCGCCGACACGTAGGTGAGCGTGTGCAGGAGGCGTCGGGTCGGGGCGGCGGCGAAATCGCTGTGTCGGCGCACGCCCCGCGCCACTCTCGGATCCGCGAGCTGCAGGAGGATCGCACAGGCCCCGCCCGTGATGACGATGCCCTCCGATGTCACCCGGCGAGTCAGAGACCGGGCGTCGGCGTCGCCCTCCGGTCTGCCCGCCGTTGCGGCATCGCCTGCCACCGTCGATGTGGCACGTGCCCGCCGGCTACTCCTCACGCAGCGCACGCTTCTCGTTCTCGATCTCGACGAGCGCGCGCTGCAGCTCGAGCGAACGCTCCGGATCTGCGGCCTGGTCTGCGCGCTGCAGCGCTCCGAGCAGCTCCGCCTTCCGGCGCAGCAGGTCGCGTTCGATGAGCGAGGCGCCGATGGCGCGAACATAGGCGGTGATCTGCGCGTCGTCGTCGCCGGTCGGAAGCGGCGTCACGGCCAGCTCGCTGACGAGATTGGCGAACTGCTGCGGCACCTCCTCCGAGACGATCGCGATCCACCGGTTGGTTCCGATCGCCTGCCGCGACGCGGCGATGCCGTCGCGGACGGTCGCGAGTGTGGCGTTCGCGTATTCGCACGCCAGGATCCGTTCGAACACGCCGCGCTCCAGCGCGGTCGGGTACTGCAGCAGCGCCATGACGACCTGCGATTCGAGCCGCGTAACGGGGTCGGCACCGAGGTCCGCCATGCGGATCGGCGGCATCCCGGCGTCGAACGCCGCGCTCGCGCCTGCCGCTCCCGCTCCGCCGGCGCCTCCACCAAAGGAATCCCGACCGCGCGGCGCGCCCACGCCGCCGAGCTCGACGCCCCGCCGCTGCTCGTTGGGGCCTGGCGGCGGGTCGCCGATCCACCCGTCGGCCGAGCGGGTGGACGACCGGTGAGCCGAAGACTGCGCCCCTCTCCCCCAGCCGGAACGCCCCTGACCGCCACTCGGCGTCGCCCCGCCGGAAGCGGCACGAGCCCCGCCCCGCCCGGCTCCACGGCCGGCCTGCGTCACCGCGCGCTCGACCATCGGCAGGTCCATGCCCAGCCACCGCGCGAGCTGACGACTGTAACCGGGACGGATGGCGGGGTCGCGGATGCCCGCCACGACGGGTGCGGCCTGCCGCAGCGCGGCAACCCGCCCCTCGACGGTGTCGAGGTCGTGTCCCTCGAGCTGCCGCTTGATGACGAACTCGTGCATCGGGACCGCGGTGTCGACGAGGTCGCGCACGGCCGCGTCACCGCGGTGCAGGCGCAGGTCGCACGGATCGTACCCGTCGGGAGCCACGGCCACGAACGTCTGCGCCACAAAGCGCCGCTCCTCCTCGAAGGCCTTCATCGCGGCCTTCTGCCCCGCCTCGTCCGGGTCGAAGGTGAAGATCACGCGGCCGTTGCCCGACTCGTCGTCGAGGATGCGCCGCAGCACCTTGATGTGGTCGACGCCGAACGACGTGCCGCAGGTCGCGACGGCGGCGGGCACGCCGGCGAGGTGCGCCGCCATGACGTCGGTGTATCCCTCGACGACGACGACACGACGATCGCGCGCGATCGCGCGCTTGGCCAGATCGAGCCCGTACAGCGCCTGCTGCTTGTGATAGACGGGCGTCTCGGGGGTGTTCAGGTACTTCGGGCCCTGGTCGTCGTCGAACAGCTTCCTCGCGCCGAACCCGACGGTCTGGCCGGTCGTGTCGCGAATCGGCCATACCACTCGGCCGCGGAACCGGTCGTAGCTCGAGCCGCGGTCGCCGACCGAGACGAGTCCCGCATCCCGCAACTCCTGATCGGTGAAGCCCTCGCCAACGAGGTGCGATTTGAGGGCGTCCCACGATTTGGGCGCGTAGCCGACACCGAAGTGCTCGGCGGCCGGCCCATCGAACCCCCGCCCGCCGAGGAACTGCTGCGCGGGCGCGGCGTCGTGCGTCGCCAGCCGGCTGCGGAAGAACGCCTCGGCCGCCCGGTTCGCTTGCAAGAGGCGGATGCGCCGAGAGCCGTCGGGCACCGAGCCCCCGTCTTCGTAGGTGACGGTGTAGCCGAGTCTCGCCGCGAGCCGTTCGACCGCCTCGGTGAAGGTGATGTGGTCGATCTTCTGCAGGAACGAATACACGTCACCCGACTCGCCGCAGCCGAAGCAATGGAAGTGGCCGAGTGCTGGGCGGATGTTGAAGGACGGCGTGCGCTCATCGTGGAACGGGCACAGCCCCTTCATCGAGCCGACGCCGGCGTTGCGGAGCGTGACGTAATCGCCCACGATCTCGGCGAGATCGGTCCGGCTGCGCACCTCTTCGATGTCAGTTTTCCGGATGCGCGCCATGCGCGAATCCTAAGGGATGCGAACCCGGCCGGAACGGACCGCTACACGAGGCGCAGGGCCGTCTCGCCCGTGAGCCGCGCGTGCCAGGTGATCGCCGATTGATCGGTGAGACTCGCGATCTGGTCGACGATGACGCGTCGGCGCGCCACGTCGTCGTCCGCCGCCCCGAACGCTGCGGCGAACGGCACATCCAGGGCGGCACTCCCCCGCTCCCACAAGAGGTCGGCGAGCTCGGTCAGCAACTCGCGCTGATTGGCGTACAGGGGCTGGCGCCCGTCGTGCGACATCACGAATCCGGCCACGATGCCCTTGAGCATCGCGATCTCGGCGTGGATGGCGCGCGGCACCACCACCTCGGCCCGGTAGCGGACGATCGACTCGCCCGGGTAGGCCTCCCACGTCGCCTCCGTCGCGGTGCGGGCGAATCGTCCGATGAGCTGCGATGTCAGGTTCTTCAGCCGCGCCTGGTCTCGCATTGACCCGTCGTAGCCGTGCACCCAGTGAGGGAAGGCCAACAGCCGATCGAGTGCGGCGCCGAGCTCGTCCGCGGTGAATCGCCCCCCACTCCAGTCGAGGGCGTGGTAGAGGATCGCCTCGCGGTTGTCCCGGCTCTCGACCTCGCCGATCAGCACGGAGCCTGCCATGACCGCATCCTCGAAATCGTGGACGGAGTAGGCGATGTCGTCGGACAGGTCCATCACCTGCGCCTCGATGCAGGTCTTGCCGCGCGGGGCATCCATGCGAAGCCACGCGAACACGGGCACGTCGTCGGAATACACGCCGAACTTCCGCGTGCCCAGCAGCACGCCCTCTTCGCGTGTCCACGGGTACTTCGTCGTCGCGTCGAGACTCGCCCGCGTGAGGTTGAGCCCGTACGGCTCGCCCTCCGGCCCAACGACCTTTGGCTCGAGTCGCGTCACGACGCGGAGCGTTTGCGCATTGCCCTCGAAGCCACCGATGTCGTCGCTCCACGCGGCGAGCGCGCGCTCGCCGTTGTGACCGAACGGCGGGTGCCCGAGGTCGTGGGCGAGGCATGCCGTGTCGACGACATCGGGATCGAGGTCGAGGCTCGCCGCGATCTCGCGGCCGACCTGCGCGACCTCGAGCGAGTGCGTCAGCCGGTTGCGCGCGAAATCGAGGCCAGCCGTCGGCGACAGCACCTGCGTCTTCGCGGCGAGCCGGCGAAGCGCGCTCGAGTGCACGAGCCTCGCGCGATCGCGCGCGAACGTCGACCGCCGCCGGTTCTCGTGCTGCTCCGGCAGGAACCGCGCGCGGTCACGTTCACCGTACGGGCTGCCGGCGGGCGGCAGCTGGGGCAGCGGCACGGGCTAGCCCCCCGAGTTCGACAGCTCGGCGGCCGAGATGTCTGCGCGCTGGCGCTCGTTGAGCTCACGGCTCTCGAGCCAGGCGTCGGGAAGTGCCGGTCGCTTCGGGGTGCCGGCACGCCCCCGCGGGCCCTCCGCGTCGGCTCCGGGGTAGGCCGCGCCGGCGTCCAGCTCGCCGAGCAACTCCTCCATCTGCGCGAGCGATTCGACGCGGGCGAGCGCCGCGCGCACCTCCCCGCCGACGGGGTAGCCCTTGAAGTACCAGGCGACGTGCTTGCGGATGTCGCGACAACCGCGGTCCTCGTCCTCGAAGAACTCGACGAGGAGTTCCGCGTGGCGTCGAAGGGCCTGCGCGACCATCCCGAGGGTCGGCCGGTTGCGGTGTTCCTCACCGCGGAACGCGGCCTCGAGGTCGCCGAACAGCCACGGGCGGCCGAGGCAGCCGCGGCCGACGACGACGCCGTCGCATCCGGTTTCGCGCATCATGCGCACGCCGTCCTCGCCCGACCAGATGTCGCCGTTCCCGAGCACGGGAACGCTCGTCACGTGCTGCTTCAGGTCGCCGATCGCATCCCACTGCGCCTGGCCGGAATAGTGCTGCGCCGCGGTGCGGCCGTGGAGCGCGATGGATGCGACGCCCGCGTCCTCAGCGATGCGACCGGCGTCGAGGTACGTGAGGTGGTCGGCGTCGATGCCCATTCGCATCTTGACCGTGAGGGGGACATCGCCCGCGGCCTTGGCCGCGCCCTCGACGATCTGCCGGAACAGCGTGGTCTTCCAGGGCAGGGCGGCGCCGCCGCCCTTGCGCGTCACCTTGGGCACTGGACAGCCGAAGTTCAGGTCGATGTGGTCGGCACGCCCCTCGGCCACGAGCATGGTCACGGCCTCGCGCACCGTGACCGGATCGACCCCGTACAGCTGGATCGAGCGGATCTCCTCCGACTCGTGGTGCTCGATGAGGCGCATCGTGACGGCATTGCGTTCGACGAGCGCGCGCGAGGTGATCATCTCGCTCACATAGAGCCCGCCGCCGTACTCGCGGCACAGGCGCCGGAACGCCGCGTTGGTGATGCCGGCCATGGGAGCGAGCACAACGGGCGTTGTCAGTTCGAAAGGACCGATGCGCAGCGGCGCAACGCCGGACGCGGCGCCCGCGCGGATCTGCTGAGTCATCGTCTGCGTCATAACCGGCCTATTCTCCCAGGTTTCACGGCTTCGTGCAGCCCGCCGGGTGCGCGACCGCGCCAGTCACCGGCCGACGAGTTCGCGCAGGATCTCGGCCGCGGGCGCCGCGCGGGCGGCACGCCATCGCTCGCCCGCATAGGCGCTCACGCCGTGCACGTCGCCCGCCGCCTCGGCGGCGGCGCGCAGTGGCCCCGTGAGCTGATTGACCTCGGGATAGGCGGCGGGAGCGAGCGCGCCGACGCAATCGGTGAACTCGTTCCGGATGGCGCGCGCGAACCGTCCGCTGAACGCGCGCGTCGTCACCGTCTCGCCAAGGCCGGAGTCGGTCAGCGCCCGGAGCACGGTCGGTTTCGTTCCGGCCTCGTCGGCGCGAAGCAGGGCCGTGCCCACCTGCACGAGGTCGGCGCCGGCCACGCGTGCAGCCGAGTATCGCTGGGGCCCGTCGATGCCGCCGGCCGCGACGATCACGGGACGGGGATGGCCCGGGCCGTGACGCACCTCCGCGATGGAGCGCACGACGACCAGCGTGTCGTCGGCGTTGGGCTGTTCCTGGACGCGCCACGTCGATCGGTGACCGCCAGCGCGCACGCCCTGCGCGATGACGACGTCGGCACCCGCATACGCCGCCGCAAGGGCGTCGGATCGGCTCGTCACCATGACACCGACCGCCGAGCCGACGGCGTGGAGCCGCTCGAAGACGGCGAGGTCCGGCAGTCCGAACGTGAAGGTTACGACCTGAACCGGTTCGGTCTCGAGGAACGCCAACTTCGCGTCCCAGTCCTCGTCGTCATCGGTGCTGAAGGCGCCGAGGTCGGCCCGCCCGACGCCCAGCCTCGCCGCCAGCGCGCTCGCGGCCAGGTGCGTCGCGTAACGGTCGATCGCTGCGACGTGCGCCGCGAGGTCGGCGATCTGCCGCTCGGCGACGTTCGCGATACGGGGCACGAAGAGGTTGACCCCGATGGGGGCGTCGTGCGCGCCGGCGGTCGCCAACAGGTCGCGAGCGGCCCTCACGGATGCTGCCAGCGCGTCGGCGCGGATCGATCCCCCGGCGAGCATCCCGAGCCCCCCGGCGAGTGTGACCGCCGCGGCGAGCGTCGGCGCGGACGGACCGCCCGCCATCGGTGCACCGATGACGGGGATCGGCAGCGAACGGAGGTCGATCATGCCTCGAAGGTACGCCCGGTGATCGGCCGACTGCCAATGTCCGCGCTGGCCTCCCCGCGGGCGAACCGCGATGGATCAGGCGCCGATGAGTTTCGGCGCGAGGTAGGCCTCGACCTGATCGAGCGAGACGCGCTCCTGCGACATCGTGTCGCGCCCGCGGATCGTGACGGCCTGGTCGTCGAGCGTGTCGAAATCGACGGTGACGCAGAACGGCGTGCCGATCTCGTCTTGGCGGCGATAGCGGCGGCCGATCGCCTGCGCGTCGTCGAAGTCGACGTTCCAGTGCTTGCGGAGGGCGTCGGCGAGATCCCTGGCGGCGGGCGAGAGCCGTTCGTTGCGGCTGAGGGGCAGCACGGCGACCTTGACGGGCGCGAGCCGCGCATCGAGTTTCAATACCGTGCGCACGTCGACCCCGCCCTTCGCGTTCGGCGCCTCGTCCTCGGTGAACGCGTCGATGAGGAATGCCATCATCGACCGAGTCAGGCCGAAGCTCGGCTCGATCACGTACGGCGTGTAGCGCTCGCCGGTCGCTTGGTCGAAATACGACAGCTCGGTGCCGGAGGCCTTCGAGTGCGATGACAGGTCGAAGTCGGTGCGGTTGGCGACTCCCATGAGTTCGCCCCACTCGCCGCCCTGGAAGCCGAACCGATACTCGAAATCGATCGTTCCGGCCGAGTAGTGGGCGCGCTCCTGGGCCGGCACGTCGAACCGGCGAAGATTCTCCTCGCGCAACCCGAGGTCGGTGAACCAGTCCCAGCAGTCCTCGACCCAGCGTTCGAACCAGGTCTGGGCGTCATCGGGCGCCGTGAAGTACTCGATCTCCATCTGCTCGAACTCACGTGTGCGGAAGATGAAGTTGCCTGGCGTGATCTCGTTGCGGAACGCCTTGCCGACCTGGCCGATGCCGAACGGGGGCTTGCGGCGTGCGACGTTCAGCACGTTGTTGAAGTTGACGAAGATGCCCTGGGCCGTCTCTGGGCGCAGGAAGTGCAGGCCGGACTCATCGTCGACGACGCCGGCATAGGTCTTCATGAGGCCTGAGAACGAGCGCGGTTCGGTCCAGTTGCCCCGCTGTCCCGTCTCGGGGTCGGGAACCTCGTCCCAGCTGTTCGGCTCGCGACCGTGCTTCTTTTCGAACGCCTCCCACAGGTGGTCCGCCCGGTACCGCTTGTGCGTGAGCTTCGACTCGACCGACAGGTCGGTGAAGGTCTCAACGTGGCCGGACGCCTCCCAGACGGCCTTCGGCAGGATGATCGACGAGTCCAGGCCGACCATGTCGTCGCGGCCCCGGACGAAGGTGTTCCACCACTGCCGCTTGATGTTCTCCTTCAGCTCGACGCCGAGTGGCCCGTAGTCCCACGCCGACCTCGAGCCCCCGTAGATCTCGCCCGCCTGGAACACGAATCCGCGCCGCTTTGCGAGCGCGATGACCTGATCGAGCGTGGACTGAGCCATATGGCGGAACTCCTCGTGGCGGGGACGGTGTCGTGGGGCGGTGCGCCGGCGGGCCGGCCGACGACAGGCGGCAAGTCTATTGGGTCAGGGGCGCACCGATGTCGGCTCGGGCGACGGGGCGTCGGTGGCGCCGCCGAACCGGCGGTCGCGACCGACGTACTGGGCGATAGCCGCCCACAGGTGACGACGGCGGAAGTCGGGCCAGAGCGTGTCGAGGAACACGAATTCGGCGTAGGCCGACTGCCAGATCAGGAAGTTGGAGGTGCGCTGCTCGCCCGATGAACGGAGAAAAAGATCGACATCGGGGATCTCGGGCTGGTAGAGGTGACCGGCGAGGTGCCGCTCGCTGATGCGGTCGGGATTCAGCCGCCCTGCCGCCACTTCCCTCGCGACGTCGCGCACCGCGTCGACGAGTTCACCGCGACCGCCGTAGTTGACGCACATGTTGAGGGTCATGCGCGAATTGTCCCGTGTCAGGTCCTCGGCGAGACGGAGGTCCTTGATGACGGACTTCCAGAGACGCGGCTCGCGGCCGCTCCACCGCACTCGGACGCCCCATTCGTTGAGCTGGTCGCGCTGACGGTGCAGCACCTCGCGGTTGAACCCCATGAGGAAGCGCACTTCGGCCGCGTCCCGCTTCCAGTTCTCGGTCGAGAACGCGTAGACCGAGAGGTGTCGCACGCCGATCTGGAGCGCGCCCGCGACGACGTCGAGCAGCGCCGCTTCGCCGGCACGGTGGCCCTCCGTGCGCGGGAGTCCTTGCCGGTTGGCCCATCGGCCGTTGCCGTCCATGACGATCGCGACGTGCTCCGGCACCGCGGCCGCCGGCACGTCCGGCGGTTGCTCACCCGTCCAATCGACGGGCTTGAAGTGCGAGGTGGAAGCCGAACTCATGCCGTCAGGCTAGTTGTGATCTCGGGGTCGGTCGTTCACCGACGTTCGGGTCGTCGGACGCACCGGTGAGGTGCGTCACGCGTCGACGCCGCTCCAGAACGCGGCGAGGCGTTCCGCGAGTGCCGCGTGCACCTGCATGGGGAGCGAGTGCGTCGTGTCAGGCCACACCTCGACATGAGCGCCGGGAATTCCGCGGGCTCGGCGAAGCGCGCGCTCGCCGCCGACGAGCGATGAACGCGAGGCGATCGCAATGTAGACGGGCATCGATAGTCGATTGACCTGTGCGTCCGTGAGCGGCTTCGGCGTGGGGAGGGCTGCACGGAACTCGGCCGACCCGGACGCGATCATCTCCGAGATGGCGGACCGGGTGCGCACCTCCGCCACGTCGATGCCGCCGATCCTCGCCAGCGCGTGGTCTCGCAACGCCTGCGGCAGCGGAAGCGACGCGATGACCGTCAGTAAGAACGTCGACACAGGCGGCAGCGCGAGCGTGAACGCCGGCTCGAGAAGCGCCAGCGACGCCACGCGACGAGGCCGTTCCACCGCGAGGGCGGCGGCCGTCGCGCCGCCGAAGGAGTGACCGACGACATGTGCGCACTCCTCTCCCATACCGCCGAGCACCTCGTCGATCCACGTGGCCTGATCGGTCATCGAGCTCATGGGCGCGGTCTGCGTCGAGAGCCCGGCATCCCCGAGGGCGTCGACCGCTATGACGCGACGGTGAGGCAGCAGCTCGGGAAGGTTCTCCTTCCACATCGGCACTCCAGAGCCACGTCCTGGCAGCAGCAGGACTGGGGTGCCAGGCGCTTCGCCGCTCACCCATTCGTATGCTCGTACGTCACCGAACCCGGTGGGCACGTCGATCGTGCGCGATGGCGCGGGCATCTCGGCCAGGGCACGCTCGTACGCAGCGACATACGTCGCGCGCCCCTTCGCGCTGCGGAAGGCTCCCAGGGACATCGCTCCTCCGATACACTCGTATTGTAGGTTCTCATCATGGCAGAGCGAACGACCCGCGCGACACCGTCAGCGCGGAGCCCCGGACATATCGCGGAATCCGTCTGGGCGGTGATCGCCGAACGCGGCGTTGCCGGCGTGTCAATGCGGTCCGTTGCGGCGCAGGCCAGGGTCTCGACGGGCCTGGTACAGCACTATTTCTCGACCCGCGAGAACCTGTTGCACGCCAGCATGGATTTGATGGTTGCTCGTGCCGCAACCCAATATCGGCGGGTGGAGTCGCCCCGCGAAGCGCTGGAGCACGCACTCTCGCACGCGGTCCCCGCCTCCGATGCCGCCCGCCGCGGCGCTGCCGTATGGCACGCGTTTCTCGCCCTCAGCACCACGGATGCCCGAGCGGCCGACATCCTCGCCCGCGCCAAGACGAATCAGGAACGCGAGGTCGCTGGCCTCCTCGCCGAGCTGAGCGGACGACCGGACTCCGTTCTCGGCGCCCGCTGCCTCATCGCTCTCGCGGATGGTCTCGCCGCTCGTGCGTTGATCGCCGATCTGGATCCGGCCGAGTGCCTCGAGCTCATTCGCGATGCGATCGCCGCACAGCTGCGTTGAACGGCCTCGCCACGGTCGTCGCCGAACGAGCTGACAGGGCCCGCCGACGTCTCGCCACCGTCGTCGAGCTACCCGGGCGCGTCGACAGCGTGCCTGGGCATCACACCTCGTCGGACCGCATCGGTTCGTGAAGCGTCGAGCGACGCTCGGCGTCGGTCACGTGAAGCGAGCGCAGGCCCCGCTCCAAATGAAACTGCGCGTAGGCGGCCACGACGGTCGACGCCCGGTCGCGATCCGCTGAGCCGGCGGCCTCGACGACGCCCCAGTTGCCGGCGAGCAACGCCCACAGCACGCGCATGGCGTCAACCGACACGGCGATCGTCGGCCCCGCCTCCCGCGCGCAGGCGTCACACACGGCGCCCCCTGCGGCAAGCGAGACGCGCTCGAAGCCGCCGGCGGTGCCGCATCGGGCGCAGGCGGCGAAATTCGGCCGCCATCCGGCGAGCGAGAGCGCACGCAGCAGATAGGCGTCGCGGACGCCGTCGGATCGGCGCTCACCCCTGGAGAGCACGCGCAGCGAGCCGGCGAGCAGCACGTACTGCTGTTCTGCCGCGTGCGTCGAGTCCGCCGCATCGGCGAGGCGTTCGGCCGCCTCGACCATGGACGATGCCGCGGCGTATGCATCCCAGTCGGCCGCGATGTCGGCGCCGTAGGGGCTGATGGTCACCGCCTGCGTGACCGTATCGAGACTCCGCCCCTCCCGTTGTCGCCCTTCGAAGAGCTGCAGGTCGACGACCATGAACGGCTCGAGCCTGGCCCCGAACTTGGAGCTCGTGCGCCGCACGCCCTTCGCGACGGCACGAACGACCCCGCGCTCGCGCCCGAGCAGGGTCACGATGCGATCGGCCTCGCCCAGGCGCTGCGTGCGCAAGACGACGGCCTCCTCGCGGTAGGTCGGCATCTGTCAAGTATCCACCTCGATCGCCGCATTCGGCGGCGACCTTCCTCACCCTTCGCCGCCACTGCATCCGGCGCGCGGTCCCCCACGGAACGCGCCCGGCTCCTCACCGAGCTGATGCAACCGCCCCTCGAGATGGCGTCGTTCCGCGCCCGGCGGACACGCTTCGATCGCGAGCCGGTAAGCCACGCGCGCGTCGTCGACTCGCCCGTCACGCCGCAGGAGTTCGGCTCGGACGAGCTCGACCCGGTGGTGCCCCGGAAGCGCATCACCCGCCGCACGGAGCACCGCGAGTCCCGCCATGGGACCGTGGACCTCCGCCAGCGCTACGGCCCGGTTGAGCCGGACGACGGGCGATCCGGTAAGCGACTCGAGCCGCGCGTAGGCCACCGCGATGGCGCGCCAGTCGGTGTCGCCCGCTCGCCGGGCCCGAGCGTGCACCGCCGCGATCACCGCCTGCAGGCCGAGCTCCTCGGCGTAGGCGGATTCGTCGCGGCGACTGGCGGCGGTGCCGGGCCAGGCGGCAGCTCCGCTCTCGGATGGGAGTCCCTCGAGGAGCCGGAGCCCGAGGGCGATCTCGTCTCGGTGCCAGCGCGTCCGGTCCTGGTCCGCCAGCACGATCGGCTCCCCTTCCGGCCCTGTGCGGGCGTCGCGCCGGCTGTGCTGGATGGTCACGAGCGCGGCGAGGGCTTGCAGCGCGGGCTCCTCGGGCAACGCTTCGTGCGCAACGAGCGCGAGCCTCACCGCGTCGCCCGCCACGTCGGCCCGCACAGTCGACTCGTCACCGGGCGCGTAGCCGGCGGTGAACGCCAGCAGGATCGACCTCGCCACGTCATCGACGCGTTCGCGCCACATCGCGCGAGCGGGCGCGGCGAGCGGGATGCCCGCGCGCACGATTCGACGTTTCGCGCGAGTCAGCCGTGCCGCCATCGTGGTCGTGGGCACGAGGAACAGCCGCGCGATGCGCCATGTCTCGACGCCGAGCACGAAACGCAGGGCGAGCGCCGCGCGCACGTCCACGTCGAGTGCGGGATGCGTCGCGAGGAACAACAGCGCGACGCGCTCGTCGCGCTCGCTCCCCGGCGGGGAGGCCTCCGACAGGAGCGCCGTCTCGGCGGGCCCGGGGCCCGGCATCGTCGCTGGCGCAGCGACCAAGTGGGCTTTTCGCAGCCGCGTCCGGTCGGCGCGGATCGCGTCGAGCAGCCGCCGCCGCGCGACCGTGGCGAGCCACGCCGAGGGACGCTCGGGCAGCGCACGTCGCCATTGCGCGGTCGCTTCGCTGAACGCCTGGGCCAACGCATCTTCAGCGAGGTCTGCGCGACCCGATGCCCGGATGAGGTGTGCGAGAATCCGGCCCCAGTCCTCGCGCATGGCGCGGGCCAGCGCGGCTTCGGCGGCGTGCGCCGATGAGGGCGCCGCCGCCGAACCGGTTCGGGACTCCGAGGTCATCGAACGCGCGCGGGCAGTGAGTGCACTATCACCCGAGCACGGAAACGGGCATGACCTGCATGTCGTACGCCGGCAGCACGCCCAGCAGCTCGATGAGCACGTCGTGATCGGGCGCCTCGATCAGATAGAACCCGCCGAGGCCCTCGATCGCCTCCGCGTAGGGCCCCTCCGTCACGGACCGCTGACCGTCGCGGGTGCGCAGCACCGTCGTCGCGTCGGCTCCTTCGAGCGCCTCGCCCCCGAGGATCGACACGCCGTCGCGTTCGGCGCACACGGCGTCGAAGTCGGCGAACCTCTGCATCGCGGCAGCCTGCTCCGCCTCCGTCATCGTCGCCCAGTCCGGCTCGTCACCGTCACCAATGAGCAGCACCAAATATTTCATGACCTTCTCCAATCATCGCGACGGCGCGTTTCCCCGTCACCATGATGTCGCGGAACGATCGTCGAAATCGACAGCTCGGAACATTCGAACACCGTCGAGGCTGAAAGACGGCGTCCAGACGGTACGTCCGGTGATGCTCGCCGCCGGGCGGGACGTCGTGGTCAGGCGACCCCTGCGGTCTCGACCGCGACGCCGGCACCCGCACGAGCGCGCAGGGACCGGTTCACGGCAGAGACGATCGCCTTGAGCGATGCGGTCGTGATGTCGCCATCGATCCCGACGCCCCAGAGGCGCTCGCCGTCGACGTTCAGCTCGATGTACGACGCCGCTTTCGCGTCAGCGCCGGCGGACATGGTGTGCTCGACGTAGTCCAGCAGTTCGACGTGGAAGTCGTGAGCCGCGAGCAGGCGCATGAACGCGTCGATCGGGCCGTTGCCCTCGCCGCTCACGTCAATGATCTCGTCGTCGTTGCGCAGGCGAGCGTCGAGTTGAACGACCCCGTCGAGCTCGGATTGCGTGCGCGTCGAGAAGAGCTCCAGGCGGCCCCACTTGCGCTCGTCGTGCGCGGCGGGCAGGTACTCGTCCGTGAAGACCTCCCAGATCTGCTCGGCCGTCACCTCGCCGCCCTCGCTGTCGGTCTTCTGCTGGACGACGCTCGAGAACTCGATCTGCAGGCGCCTCGGGAGGTCGAGCTTGTGGTGCTCCTTCAGCAGGTAGGCCACTCCGCCCTTGCCCGACTGCGAGTTCACTCGGATGACCGCTTCGTAGGTTCGACCGAGATCGCGCGGGTCCACCGGCAGGTAGGGAACCGCCCACGTCATGTCGTCGACGCTGCGGCCGTCGCCCTGCGCGTCGGCGGCCATGGCCTCGAAGCCCTTCTTGATCGCGTCCTGGTGCGACCCCGAAAAGGCGGTATAGACGAGGTCGCCGCCCCACGGGCTGCGTTCGTGTACCGGCATCTGGTTGCAGTACTCGACGACGCGGCGCACCCGGTCGACGTCGGAGAAGTCGATCTGCGGGTCGACCCCCTGTGTGAACAGGTTGATGCCGAGCGCCACCAGGTCGACATTGCCGGTGCGCTCGCCGTTCCCGAAGAGGCATCCTTCGATACGGTCTGCCCCCGCCATGTAACCGAGCTCGGCCGCCGCAACGCCCGTGCCGCGGTCGTTGTGGGGGTGAAGCGAGAGGATGATGTCGTCCCGCCGTTTGAAGTTGCGGTGCATCCACTCGATCTGGTCGGCGTAGACGTTCGGGGTCGACATCTCGACCGTCGCCGGCAGGTTGATGATCATCTGGTGCTCCGGGGACGGATCGATCACCTCGATCACGGCCTCGGAGATCTCGAGAGCGAAGTCGAGCTCTGTGCCGGTGAAGCTCTCGGGCGAGTACTCGTACGAAACCTCGGTGCCCGCTGCGATCGACTCGTACTGTTTGCACAGCTTCGCGCCGGTTGTGGCGATATCGATGATGCCGGCCCGTTCCTCGCGGAACACGACGCGGCGCTGCAGCGCCGACGTGGAGTTGTAGAAGTGCACGATCGCGCGCTTCGCGCCCTTGATGGATTCGAAGGTGCGCTTGATGAGATGCTCGCGGCACTGCACGAGCACCTGGATGCTCACGTCATCGGGGATCAGACCCTCCTCGATGAGCGTCCGGACGAAGTCGAAGTCGGTCTGGCTCGCGGACGGGAACCCGACCTCGATCTCCTTGTACCCCATGCCGACCAGCAGTTCGAACATGACCCGCTTGCGGTCGGGTGACATGGGGTCGATCAGCGCCTGGTTGCCGTCGCGGAGGTCGACGGCGCACCACCGGGGCGCGGACTCGATGCGCTTGTCCGGCCACGTGCGGTCCGGCAGCGAGACCGTGATCTGCTCATGGTGGGGAACGTACCGATGGGTCGGCATCGACGATGGCCGTTGGGTGTTCTTCATGGTCCTTGTGTGCTCCTGTGTTCGCTGCCCCGTCAGATGGGGCGACATGCCCGCCGCGCGGGTCCGATGTCAAAGCCCACGGCAAACCTCCGCGACGAGTCAGGCTTTGAACGAAGCCTCGTCGCGGCAGCGAAGAAGGAGCATGCCGAACAGCATGCCGATAGCGTAACACCGTCCCCCTGGCCTCATGGAGGTGCCACCGCCCGTGCGCGGCACGCGGCAGGACTACGGCGAGCCGTTCCCATCCGGGGATGCTGCGCCCGCGTCGGGCACGCCGAGCTCGTCGCCGTCGAGCATCCGCCGAAGCCATTCCGCCGAAGCGCCGCGGCGGTCCCCGACGACGCGTCCGTCGCGCACGGCGATCGCCCGTTCGCCGCTTCCGACCAGAGCCGGGTCACTCGTGCAGATGACCATCGCGATGCCGAACTCGTGGGCGATCGTCCGCAACAGCGCGAGCACGACGCGGCCGTCCCGCTCGCCCAGCCGGGCTATGGGCTCATCGGCATACACGAGGGCGGGACGAGTGGCGAGCGCCCGGGCGATCGCCACGCGCTGCTGGGTGCCCGGATCGAGCGCTCCCGCCGGTCGTTGGAGATCGGGCTCGAAGCCGAGGCTCCGGGCGAGTCGCGCGAGCCAGCCGGCACCGTCGTGCACGCGGCCATCCCGCACGAGTCCGAGGGGCGCGGCGATGTTCTGGGCGACCGTGAGCTCGGGCGTCAGACCGATGTCGCGCAGCACGTAGCCAACGAGCTCGTAGCGGGCCTGCCGTGCGTCCTCCGGGTCAAGCACCGCGAGGTCACGGCCGGCGATGGTGACGCGTCCCGCATCAGGGGCCCGAAGACCTGCGACCGTGCGCATCAGCGCTGGGCCGCCATCCTCGGGGCGGCTCACGATGATCGTGACCTCGCCCGCATACAGGTCGAAACTCGCGGGACCGGCCTCTGCTGCGACGAGCTCGTCGAGGCGCACGACGACAGCGCCGTCCGGGGCGACCGTGTCGGTGGAGGCGCCGAGCCCGTCGGTGGTGACCGTCATGCCCCGAGATTACGGGGCACCGCCCGGGCCGAGCATCAGCCACACTTCGGGCGCGAGGTCATCCCCGCGGATGAGTGGGGAGGCCTCCCCGCGGCCTCAGAGCAGGCCGTGCTCGTATGCGTACACGACGAGCTGCACGCGATCCCGGAGGTCGAGCTTCGTGAGCACTCGCGAGATGTGCGTCTTGACCGTCGCCTCGCTGAGGTACTCCTGCTTTGCGATCTCGCCGTTCGAGAGGCCCTTCGCGGCGTGGAAGAACATTTCCCGCTCACGCTCGGTGAGGGTGCCGAACTCCTCGGGCTCGCCGCCGAGTCGGTTCGGTGACTGCGAGAATCGGCGAATAAGGTCTGCCGTCGCCTGTGCGGCGAACACCTCGGCGCCCGAGCGCACCGTGCGGATCGCGGCGAGCAGGAACTCCGGGTCCGCGTCTTTCAGCACGAACCCGCTTGCGCCCGCTGCGACGGCCTTCGCGACTGCCTCGTCGAGGTCGAACGTCGTAAGCACGAGGATCCTCGATTCGACGCCGCGCGCGACGATCTCGCGCGTCGCCTCGAGGCCGTCCAGCACCGGCATCCGGACGTCCATGAGGATGACGTCCGGCTTCAGCTGCACCGCGAGGGCGATGGCCTGCCGCCCGTCACTCGCCTCGCCCACGAACGTCATGTCGGGCTGGCTGTCGACGAGCATACGAATGCCGCCGCGGAACAACGGTTGGTCATCGACGAGCGCGACCCTGATGGGCGCGCCCCCTGGCTGCGCGTTCGACATTCGTGACTCCCTTGCATGGCCTCGGCCGTCGTCGGCGGGCCCAATAGGCACAAGCGTAGCCGCACGCGCGCTTCATGACGCGCGCTCGGGGCCGGGGCGGGCCGACGCTTCTACACTGCCGGTCTGCCCCCGGCGTCGTCGCGCGGTGGCACATCGACCGGCCCGCCGTGCGTCGCGAGCGCCGCCGTCGGCACGACCGCGCTCACGACGAAGTGGTCCCCGTGCCGACCCGTCTCGAGCCTGCCGCCCGCCGTGACGATGCGCTCGCGCATCCCGATCAATCCGTGCCCGGAGTCGGGTCGCGGCGGCGGCGGCACGGGATTGACGACGTTGGTCACGCGCACGTGCAGCTCATCGCTCCACGCGACGCTGATGACCGTTGGAGCGCGCGGATCCCCGTGCCGGAGCGAGTTCGTGCATGCCTCTTGCACGAGCCGGAACATCGCGGTGTCGGCCGCCTTGCCGAGCGGACGCGGCTCGCCCTTCGCCTCGATCTCGAGTCGAAGCCCCGCGGCGCGCATGCGCTCGAGGACAGCCGGCAGATCGGCGAAACCGCGCTGCGGCCCCTCCGGCTGACTGTGGCGCAGCTGACCCAGCAGGCCACGGACCTCGTACAGGGCCTCTCGTGCGGTCTCGGCGATCGTCGCAAGCGATTGCTCGCCCGCCTGCGGGTTCGCGCGCATGGCGTACCGGCCGCCGTCGGCCTGCGCGACGACGACCGCCAACGAGTGCGCGACCACGTCGTGCATGTCGCGCGCAATACGGTTGCGCTCCTGTTCGACGAACAGCTGCTCGCGGCTGCGCAGACTCTCGAGCTCTGCAACCTCGCGGCGATGCGCCGCCTCCGCCGCGTTCGCCTGGGCGCGACGCGCGGTTCCTGCGAGCCAGCACATGAGCAGCAGGAAGGTGAAGACCGTCCACAGCACCGCCCCGACGACGATCACGAGGATCGGCCCGCCCTGGATGACGGTCTCGTAGATCGAGAGGAAGAAGCTGCGCATCGGCCGCACCGATATGAACACGACGAGGAGCGCCGGGAACAGCCCGCACAACGCGATGGCGAACCAGCGAAGTCGCCGTGAGCCGTACGCGGCGGCCGAGTACAGCACGATGCCGATCGCGAGGTCCTGGCCGTGCGGCTCGGTGCCGGTCACTGCCTTGAAGAGCACGGCGATCACGCAGAGCCACAGGGCGAATCCGGGAGTTGGTCGGCGCAGCACGATCGCCGCGAAATACAGCACCCAGGGCACGAACAGCAGGGGCTCGAGGTACACGCGGCTCGAGGCGAGCATGACGTACGGCCACCCGATGAGCACCTCGATGAGGAGAGCGAAGGCGATGTCGACCGTCCAGTGCATCCACCGCATCTCGCGGGTATTGCGCTTCCACCACCCGACGAACCCCGTCTCCGAGACCGTCGAGGGGTCACGGTCGCGAGTGCCGGTCAACGCAAGCAGGCGGCGCCGCACCGCACCGCTGCCGCGCGCATCCCGTGACGGCCCCGGGGCGGAGGAGGGCGCGCGCTCAGAAGCCGAGGCGACCGAGCTGCTTGGGATCACGCTGCCACTCCTTCGCCACCTTGACGTGGAGCGAGAGTGAGACCGGTGCGTGTGCGATCGCGGTCAGCTCGCGCTGTGCGCGTTGCCGAATCCCCTTGAGCCGCTCGGCAGCCCGGCCGATCACGATGCCTTTCTGGCTGTCTCGCTCGACGACGATGCTCGCATAGACCTCACGCGTCACACCATCGTCCAGCAGGACGACTTCGTCGATCGTAACGGCGATCGAGTGCGGCAGTTCTTCGCGTGCATCGCGCAGGGCGGCCTCGCGAATGAGCTCGGCGGCGCGCTGCTCGAACGTCTCCTCTGTCAGCGTGTCCGTCGGGTAGAGCGGCGGTGAGACGGGCATGAGCGCGATGAGCTCGCGCACCAGCGTGTCGAGCTGGATGTCGCCGAGAGCGCTGACGGGCACGATCAAATCCCACTCGCGAAGCTCCGATACGGCGAGGAGCTGATCGCCGACCCGTTCCTTCGGAACCGCCTCGGCCTTCGTCACGAGCGCGACCTGCTTCGCACGAGGCGCTTCGTCGAGCTGCGCCGCGATGAAGCGGTCTCCGGGCCCGATCGGCTCGTCCGCGGGCACGCAGAACGCCACGACGTCGACCTCGGCGAGTGTCTGCTGCACGATGTCGTTCAGCCGCTCGCCGAGGAGGGTTCGGGGCCGGTGCATGCCCGGCGTGTCGATGATGATGAGCTGACCGCCGGGACGGTGCACGATCCCGCGAACCGCCCGTCTGGTCGTCTGCGGTTTCGGCGACGTGATGACGATCTTCTCGCCGACCAGCGCGTTGGTGAGCGTCGATTTGCCGACGTTCGGGCGCCCGACGAACGTCACGAACCCCGCACGGTACTCGTCGACGGCTCCGTGACCCGGGTTCGCGACGCCGTCGCCACCCTCCGCCTCGTTTTGCGAATTGTCGGCTCCATCGTTCATCACGTACCCCGTTCCGGTTGTGAGCCATCGTCGCGCGCGTTTCGGCGAAGCACCGCTTCGATCTCGTCGCGCCCGACCTCGTCGCCATCGTCGCCCGGCTGTGACTCATGGTCCCTGGCCCGCCGCACCACCACGGTCGTGACGCGACCCCGGCGGCCGACTCGCTCGGCCTCGAGGCGCAGGCCTTCAACGAACGCAACATCGCCGCGCTCCGGGACCTTGCCGAGCGCCTTGCCGATGAGCCCGCCGACCGTGTCGACGTCATCGTCGTGGATCTCGAGCGCGAACAGGTCGCCGAGCTCCTCGGTCGTGAGCTGCGACGGCACCCGGTACTCCCCCGGCCCCGTTGACTCGACGTCGTCCTCGTGGTCGTACTCGTCCGTGATCTCCCCGACCAGTTCCTCGATGAGGTCCTCCAGCGTCACGAGGCCCGCGATGCCGCCGTACTCGTCGACCACCATCGCGAAGTGCGTCGACGTCCGCTGCATGCGAGCGAGAAGTTCGTCCGCGGGCAGGGATTCGGGAACGAAGTCCGCGGGACGAGCGAGGTGCTCGACCGTCGTCGGTGGTTTCGTGTCGTCGAGGTAGGCGGCGACGAGGTCCTTGAAGTAGAGCACGCCGCGAACGTCGTCGCCGTCCCGCCCAATGACGGGCGCGCGCGAGATCCCCGCTTCCAGGAACATCGCGACCGCCTGAGCGGTCGTGAGGTCCGCGTCGGCGGTCGTCATGTCGGTTCGCGCCACCATCACCTCGCGCACAATCCGGTCGCCGAAGGCGAAGGCCGACCGGATCCGTTCCCGGTCCTCGTCCTCCAGCACCTCGAGCTCGGCCGCCTCGTCGACCATGCTCAAAAGGTGCTCCTCGCTTCGCAGCGAGCCCGCTCTGCTCGAACGATCGGGCGTCACACGGTCGCCGACGCTCACGAGCAGCTGCGCGAACGGGCCCATGACGACGCGCAAAACCCGGGCCAAGCGGGCGCTCATGCGGAGGATCGCCGCGGGACGGGTACGACCGACCGACCTCGGACTGGCTCCGGTCAGCAGGAACGAGACGATCATCATCACCAGGACCGCGACGAGAAACGCCTGCCACGGTTGTTCGAAGACGTCGACGAAGATGAGCGTCACGAGGACGGCCGCCATCGATTCGAGGACGACGCGCGTGAAGGTCAGCGCGCCCACGTGGGCCTCCGGGGCAGCGGCGATCTTCCGCAGCTGCCCCTCGATTCTCGGGCTCTCGTCGGCCAATTCTTCGACGTCGGCTCGCGACAGGGTCCCGATGGCGGTCTCGCTCGCCGCGAGCAGACCGCTGATGGCGACCATCGCGACGACCGCCGCGACCAGGAGCACGATGGTCACGAGCGTTGTTTCCGTTCGAGGCCGTGAAAACCGACGAGGATCTCGCGCTGCAGGCCGAACATAACGCGTTCCTCGTCGGGCTCGGCGTGGTCGAAGCCCAGGAGGTGCAGCATGCCGTGCGTGACGAGCATGAGCATCTCGTCCATGGCCGAGTGCCCGGCCTCCTTTGCCTGCAGCGCCGCGATCTCGGGGCACACGACGATGTCGCCGAGCAGTCCGGGCGGCGTCAGCCGATCGACGGAGCCGGGGCGGAGTTCGTCCATGGGAAAGCTCAGCACGTCGGTCGGACCCGGCTCGTCCATCCACTGCACGTGGAGCTCCTCCATGGCGCCGACGTCGACGAACTGCACCGCGAGGTCGGCGTCCGGATGCACGTGCAGATGATCGAGCGCGAACGTCGCGAGCCGAAGCACCCTAGCCTCGTCGACGTCCGCCGTCGTCTCGTTGTTGATCTCGATGCTCACGACGCGCCTCCTGGCCGGCGACCGGCACGTGCGCCGTCGCGGTTCCGCTCGCGGGCTTGCTGCCTCGCCATCTGGGCGGCGTCATACGACGTGTACGCGTCGACGATGCGACCCACGAGCGTGTGCCGCACGACGTCGTCGCTCGTGAGCTCGGCGAAATGGATGTCGTCGATGCCTCGCAGCACCTGGGTCACGAGCTTGAGCCCGCTCGCCCCACCGGGGAGGTCGACCTGGGTGATGTCGCCGGTCACGACCATCTGCGAGTTGAAGCCGAGACGAGTGAGGAACATCTTCATCTGTTCCGGCGTGGTGTTCTGGGCTTCGTCGAGCACGACGAACGAGTCGTTGAGGGTGCGTCCGCGCATGTATGCGAGCGGGGCGACCTCGATGCCGCCCGTTGCCATGAGCTTCACCACCAGCTCCGGATCGAGCATCTCGTTCAGCGCATCGAACAGGGGCCGCAGGTACGGGTCGATCTTGTCGTTGAGCGATCCCGGCAGGTACCCGAGGCGCTCGCCCGCCTCGACGGCCGGGCGAGTCAGGATGAGGCGCGAGACCTCCTTGCGCTGGAAGGCCTGCACGGCCTTCGCCATGGCGAGGTAGGTCTTGCCCGTCCCGGCCGGGCCGATCCCGAAGACGATCGTGTGATCGTCGATCGCGTCGACGTAGCGCTTCTGTCCGAGGGTCTTCGGTCGCACGATGCGACCACGCGCCTGCACGATCGCCTGTCCAAGCACGTCGGATGGTGCCGGCGCGTCGTCACGCTCGAGGATGCGCTGCGAACGCGTCACCTCCGCGGGGTCGAGATCGACGCCGTCGCGCGCCAGCGTCGCGAGCTCGCGGAGGAGCTCGGCCGCTCGCTCGACGTCGTGCTTCTCCCCCGCGAGTGTCAGCTCGTTGCCTCGCGCCAGCACCCGCACGCGCGGATGCTCCCGCTCGACGGTCTTGAGCAGCCGGTCGCCCGGACCCAGCAGGCGGACCATGGCGATGCCTTCGACGGTGATGGTCTGCTCGATGAACTCCCCGGCCGCGGGACCGGGCTCGTCGCCGCCAATCGGCGATTCGTGGTTAGGCAAGTCGTCCTTCCGTGAGGCTCCCGCCGAGCACGTGTGCGTGCACGTGGAAGACCGTCTGCCCGGCCGCGGGGCCGGTATTGAAGACCAGTCGGAACTGCCCGTCGGTGTGCTCGTCCGCGAGCTGCTGCGCGACGGCGACGAGCTCGGCGAGCAGGGCGGCATCGCCCTCGGCCAGTTCGACGACGTTGCGGTACGACGGGTCTTTGGGGATCACCAGCAGGTGCACGGGCGCCTGCGGGTTGATGTCGCGGATGCCGATGACGCGCTCCGATTCGAAGAGGAACTCGGCGGGGATCTCGCGATTGATGATGCGGGTGAAGATGCTGGGCTCGTCGCTCGACATGCCCTCGATTCTAGGCGTGCGCGCCGAGAGCCCGCGTCACCCCGGCGCGATCGCCGTCGACCAGTCCCCGATCAACGCCTGCACGACCGCGATCGCCGCCGGCCCGGCCGTCGACGTGCGGAGCACGGTGTCGCCGAGGCGCGCGCGGATCGCGCCGGCTTCGCTCAGCCGGTCGAGCTCACGGGGCTCGATGCCGCCCTCCGGACCGATGACGAGCACGATGCGCTCGGCCCCGTCGAGGTGCGAGCCGGGAGCGCAGAGCGCGGGCAGGGTCTCGTCACCGTCTGGATCAAGGACGATCAGCATCGCGTCATCGGCGGCGAGTGCAGCGAGTCCGGCCAGGTCGACGGGCTCCGCGACGACGGGGACGCGCGCCCGCATGCTCTGCTTAGCGGCCTCGCGCACGACCGTCTGCCAGCGTCCGAGCCCCTTGCGAACCTTGTCGCCCTGCCAGCGCGATACGCTCCGCGCGGCCTGCCACGGCACGATGCCGGCGACACCGAGCTCCGTGGCGGCTTGGATCGCGAGCTCGTCGCGGTCGCCCTTCGCGAGGGCCTGAGCGAGCCACAGGGCGACGCGCGGCTCCGGCTCGCGAACGACCGCATCGACCAGGATCTCCACGCGGTCGCGATCCACCGCCGCCACGAGACCCTCGACGGCGAGTCCCGCGCCGCTCGCGATGCGGATGCGCTCGCCGCGGCGCACGCGCGAGACGACGGCGGCGTGGTGGGCCTCCGAGCCGGTGACCGCAACCGCGTCGCCGAGCGCGACTCGCTCATCGAGATCTGGGTGCAGGTACTGCCAGGCCATGCAGGGCCCTAGCGGCGGAAGTGGTCGCGGATGCGAGAGAACAGTCCGGAGTGCTCGCGCGCCAAGCGCGGGGCCTCAGCATCCACGCGATCACGGAGTTGATCGAGCAGCTTCCGCGCGTGACCGTCGAGCTTCGTGGGGGTGACGACCTGCACCGTCACGTCGAGATCGCCCCGCTGCGTCGACCGGAGCCGGGTGATGCCTCGGCCGCGCACCGTGAGCACCTCGCCCGACTGCGCGCCCGGGGGGACATCGAGCTCGACGTCGCCATCGAGCGCGGCGATGCTCGTCCGCACGCCCGTGATCGCGTCGAACATGGACACCTGGAGCACGCAGTGGAGGTCGTCTCCGTCCCGCGAGAAGACCTCATGCGGGCGTACGCGGATTTCGAGGTACAGGTCGCCGTTGGCGCCACCCCCCGGCCCCGCCTCACCCTGGCCCGGCAGGTGGATGCGGAGCCCCGAGTCGACGCCCGAGGGGATGTCGACGGGAATCGTGACGTCGGAGCGCACGCGTCCCCGTCCGCGGCAGGTCTCGCACGGATGCTCGATGACCGTGCCGTATCCCTCGCAGTGCGCGCACGGCTGCGACGTGACGACCATGCCGAGAATCGAGCGCACCTGCCGCTGGACCGAACCGATGCCGCCGCAGGCGGAGCACGTGACGGGGGCCGTCCCGGGCGCGCAGCACGTGCCGGTGCAATCGGGGCAGACGACCGCGGTCGTCACCTCGATGTCCCGGTGCGTACCAAAGATGACCTCGTCGAGATCGAGCTCGACCCGCACGAGCGCGTCCTGACCGCGCTCCGCGCGCGAGCGCGGGCCTCGCTGGCTTTGCGACTGCCCGAAGAACGTGTCGAAGATGTCGCTGAATCCGAAACCGCCGCCAGGCTGCCCGCCGCTGTCGTACTGCTGACGGCGGCTCGGGTCGCTCAGCGTGTCGTAGGCGTGCGTGACGTCCTTGAACCGCTCTGCGGCATCCGGCGCCGGGTTCACGTCCGGATGCAGTTCGCGCGCGAGTCTGCGGTACGCGCGCTTGATCTCGTCGGGCGAGGCGTCCCGGCTCACGCCGAGCGTCGCGTAGTGATCTGCCACGAGTGGCACTCCTTCGGTCGTGTCTGCCCGCGGGATGCGCGGGAGGGGTCGTCCGTTTCGGTCGCTCAGTGCGCTTCGTCGCCGAGCGCCCTCGAGAGGTAACGCGCAACGGCGCGCACCGCCGCCATGTTGTGCTGGTAGTCCATGCGGGTCGGGCCGATGACGCCCAGCCCCGAACGGCCGTGATCGCTCGCGAAGCCCGTGCCGAGCACGGCCGTCTCAGCGAACTCCTCCTGCGTGTGCTCCCGGCCGATCCGAACGGACACGCGGTCGGACCGTTCGGCCTGACTCAGTTCGCCGAAGAGGCGCAGCAGCACCACGTGCTCTTCGATCGCCTCGAGGACAGGCAGGATGGTCGACGGGAAGTCTTGCTCGGTGCGTGCGAGGTTCGCAGCGCCCGCAATGATAAACCGCTCTTGCCTGTTGGCGAGAACTTGCTCGAACAGGTTGACGATGATCGGCGAGACGAGTTCGGCGTCATGCTCCGCGAACAGCCCTGAGACGTCTCGCAACGCGACGGCGGCATCCCCCACCGACGTGCCGACCAGCAGCGGCGAGATGCGTTCCCGCAGGTTCGTCAGCAGTTCGTCGTCAACGGGTTCGGCAACTTCGCCGATCCGCTGCTCGACCCGGCCGGAGTCGGTGATCACGACGGTGAGCACCCGTCGTTCGCTCAGGCGTACGAACTCGACGTGGTGGATGATCGCCGTTGCCAGCGAGGGAACCTGCGCGACGGCGACGCTGTTCGTGAGCTGGGAAAGCGACCGCACGGCCCGCGTGAGGACCTCATCGAGATCGGTGGTGCCCTCGAGAAACGACTCGACCGCGCGACGCTGAGCGCTCGAAAGCGGGCGCAGATGACCGAATCGGTCGACGAACAGCCGATAGCCCTTGTCCGTGGGGATGCGGCCGGATGACGTATGCGGGGCGACGATAAGGCCCGCGTCCTCGAGGATCGCCATGTCATTGCGGATCGTTGCCGACGAGACCCCGAACCCGTGGCGATCGGCGATCGTCTTCGAACCGACGGGCTCGCGGTTCTGAATGTAGTCGGAGACGATCACGCGCAACACTTCGACGCTGCGTTCCGAAGCCATGGCACCCCCATCGATCGCTCGTCGTCATCCCAACGGCGCATTCCTGGCACTCGCCGGGTTCGACTGCCAATGCTACCCCTGCCCGAGGAATCAGACGCGGACGGGGCGCGACCCGCGAGGCATCGCATGGCATCCTGGTGTGCAGCGCGAGTCACGCGCTCCAAACGTCGTGGGCGAAAACGGAATGCTCTCGGCGCACACTCGAAGGAGCTGTCCATGACCGACCCGCAGAATCCGGGCTCCCCGGAGGAGCCACGCAACGACGCAACCTCGACGACGCCAGGTCAGACCTCGCCGTACGGCCAGTCGTCCGCCTCCCCCTACGGCCAGGCGTCCTCGCCGTACGGACAGGCCGACGCGACCCCGGCAGCCGAAGCCGTGTCGCCCTACGGCTCGTCGCTCCCCTCTGGCTCGTCCGACGCGGGCCAGACCTCAGCGTCGCCCTACGGTTCGGCCGAGGCGAGCCCCGCGTCGTCGTACGGGTCGACCGACGGCGGTCAGAGCTCGCCATACGGTTCGCCGACCAGCCAGACTTCGTCGCCGTACGGACAGGCCGACACGACGCCGGAGGCGCAGACGCCCGCCTCCTCGTACGGCCAGACGAACGAGGCCGCCCAGGGCGCGGCGTCCTACGGCCAGCAGCCGGGAGAGCCCCAGGCCGGAGCCTACGGCCAGCCCGCCCAGCCGCAGGGCGGGACGGCGTACGGCGCGCAGCCCAGCCAGACTCCGAGCGGTGCGCCTTACGGGCAGCAGCACTCGGAGGCGGGCGGCTACGGTCAGGCGTATGGCGCGCAGGCGGGCCAGCAGCCTTACGGCGGCCAGCCGGGTCAGCAGCCTTACGGCGGCCAGCCGGGCCAGCAGCCCTACGGCGGCCAGCCCGGCCAGCAGCCCTACGGCGGCCAGCCCGGCCAGCAGCCCTACGGCGGCCAGCCCGGCCAGCAGCCCTACGGCGGCCAGCCCGGCCAGCAGCCCTACGGCGGCCAGCCCGGCCAGGCGTACGGCGCCCCCTACGGTGGCCAGCAGGGCGCAGTTGCCGCGACCAAGCAGATCGGCATGTTCGCGCACCTGCTGAACATCGTCGGTGTGCTCGGGCCGCTCATCATCTGGCTGGTGACGCGCGAACGCGGATCCCTTGCCGAGTCGGAGGGCAAGGAGGCCACGAACTTCGGCATCACGGTGGTCATCGCTCAGGCGGCGTCGTGGATCCTCTTCACGGTGCTGTCGTTCGTGGGCATCGGATTCCTGTTCGGACTCGTTTCCATGGCGATCTCGATCGCGACGATCATCTTCGCGATCATCGGCGGGCTGCACGTCAACAACACGGGCACGCCGTACCGGTACCCGGTCAACATCCGCTTCATCAAGTAGGACTCTCTCCCCACCACGACCGCGCCGGTCGCGACCCTGTGTCGCGGCCGGCGCGGTCGTGTTGGGGCGCGCGACCGCCGGTCTCCACGTCCCGTCGCTGCGCCGCCCCGTCAGAGGCCGAGGAGGGCGTCGAGCCCGACCGTGACGCCCGTCGCATCGGGGGCCGCGCGGATAGCCATCAGGACGCCCCGCTCGTACGCCGACTGCGTGATGGTCTCGTGGCGCACGGACAGCACCTCGCCGGTGCCGCCGAACAGCACCTGCTGATCGGCCACGACCCCGCGCAGCCGCACCGAGTGGATTGCGACCCCGTCGACGACCGAGCCCCTGGCATCCTGGTCGTCATTCGGCGCCACCAGGGCCGCGAGTCCGGCATCGGCGCGGGCCCCCGCGATCCGCTCGGCAGTCCGAACCGCCGTTCCGGATGGCGAGTCGACCTTGCGGTCGTGGTGCGCCTCGATGATCTCGACCGAGTCGAAGAAGCGGCCAGCGACGGCCGAAAGGTGCGTGCCGAGCACGCTGCCCAGCGAGAAGTTCGGCACGATGATCACTCCCCGACCGCTCGGCACCTCCTCCTCGAGGCGATCGATGCGCTCCACGCTCCACCCACTCGTGCCGACAACGACGTCGATGCCGCGCTCAAGCGCATACGAAACGGCGCGCTCCGACGACTCGATGCGCGAGACGTCGATGAGCACATCGGCCCCGTCGGCCTCCGCGAGCGGCGTGTCGCTCGAGAGACCGGCGTGAAGTGTCAGGTCGTCGGCCTCGTCGACGAGACGCGTGATGAAGCGCCCCATGCGGCCGGTGGCTCCATGAACGGCAACAGCGATACTCATGCGGGCAAGCCTAGGGGCGAGCGGCGAGGGGCGCCCTCGGCGCCGTAGCGGACCCTACGTCAACCGCCGCGCGACGGCATCGCCGAGCAGGCGGCCCCGCAGGGTCGGAACGATGCGACCTCCGAGCGCCGCCCGGGCGTCGACCAGACCGTCGGCGATCAGGCCCGCGACGGGCGTGCGGTCGACAAGCACCTGCGCATCGAGGCCCTCGCGCAGGCGCACGCCGAGCATGACGCGTTCGAAGCGCTTCGTGCCCTCGTCGAGCACCTCGCGGCCGACTCCCGGGGTCTCGCCCGCGTGCAGTCGCTGCGCGTATGCAGCGGGATGTTTCGCGTTCCACCACCGCACTCCGCCGACGTGGGAGTGAGCACCGGGTCCGAAACCCCACCAGTCGGCGTCTCGCCAATACGAGAGATTGTGGCGCGACGGATGGGCGCCGCCTCGCGACCAGTTGCTCACCTCGTACCACTCGTACCCCGCGTCGCCGAGCGCGGCGTCGGCGGCCTCGTACATGTCGGCCTGCATGTCGGCCTCGACATCGGGCAGCTCGCCACGGCGAATGCGGCGGGCGAGCTGCGTGCCTTCCTCAATGATGAGGGAATAGGCGCTCACGTGATGTGGCTCGAGCGCGATCGCGGTGTCGAGCGAGGTACGCCAGTCGTCCATCGACTCCCCCGGCGCGCCGTAGATGAGATCGACGCTCACTTCCAGGCCGGCGGCTTTCGCCGCCGCGACGGCCGCCGGAACGTTCGCCGGGTCGTGCGTGCGATCGAGGGTGCGCAGCACGTGCGGCACGGCCGACTGCACGCCGAAGCTCACGCGCGTCACGCCACCGGCCGCCAGCTCGGCGAGCGACCCTGGTGTGACGGAGTCGGGGTTGGCCTCCACCGTCACCTCGGCGCCGGCGGCGAGCCCGAAGGTCTGGCGAAGCGCGGCCAGCATGGCAACGAGGTGCGCGGCCGGCAGCAGCGTGGGCGTCCCGCCGCCGAAGAACACCGTTCGCAGTTCTCTCGCGGCTCCGACTCCGTCGAGCACGCGCCGCGCGAACGCGATCTCGAGGGCGACCTCCTCGTGGTAGCTCGCCTGGCTCACCCCGCGCAGTTCGGTCGCCGTGTAGGTGTTGAAGTCGCAGTAGCCGCAGCGCACGCGGCAGAACGGCACGTGCACGTATGCGCCGAAATCGCGCTCGCGTGCCCCCGCACCTGCCTCGGCCGGCAATACACCGCCGGCCGGCAACGGCTCGCCGTCAGGAAGTGCGCTCGGCACGGGCGGCGCGGGTCGATCGTTGCATCCTGGCATCGTATCGCGGTGCCGACACTCGGCTCCCATCACGGCGCGTCAGGTTAGCGTTGCTCCCATGGGTACGAACCAGTCGTCCGCCAAGCACATCGTCGTCGCAGGGGCCTCTGGACTGATCGGCAGGTCACTGATCGCGTCCCTCGAGAGCAGCGGCCATCTCGTGACGCAGCTCGTGCGCCGCGAGCCGGCCGGTGAGCGCGAGCGGCGCTGGGATCCGAACGGGCGCCGCCTCGACGCCCGCATCATCGACGGCGCCGATGCGGTCGTCAACCTCGCGGGATCTCGACTCGGGCGTCTGCCGTGGACATATCCGGTCAAGAAGGACATTTTGCGATCGCGCGTCAACGCGACCCTCACGATCACGAAGGCCATCGCGGCGTGCGAGGTGCCGCCCCGTACGCTCATCAACGCCTCCGCCATGGGGGTCTACGGCGATCGGCCGGACGAGGTGCTGAACGAGGAGTCCGCGGTCGCGACCGACGGCTTTCTCCCCAAGGTGGTGGAGCGATGGGAGGCCGCTGCGCGCACGGCACCAGAGGGTACCCGGGTCGTGCTCGTGCGGTTCGGGCTCGTCGTGGGCGAGAGCGGCTTCCTCCCCCTCCTGAAGGCGCTCGGACAATTGGGCCTGCTGACGCAGCTCGGCGATGGGACGCAGCACTGGCCGTGGGTGGGCATCCGCGACACGGTGCGCGCCGTCGAGCTCGCACTCAAGCGCGACGACGTTTCGGGGCCCCTCATCGTGGCCGGGCCGACACCCTGCACCTCCGATGAGTTCATGACACACCTCGCGAGCCGGCTCGGGCGCCCGAGGGTGCTCAAGACGCCGAAGAGCCTCATCGGCTTCACGCTGCGGGAAGCCGGCCGCGAGCTCTTCCTCTTCGATCAGCGCGCGGAGCCCAAGCGCCTGCTCCAGCTCGACATGCCGTTCCGCGAGGCGACGGCGCAGCAGGCGATCGACCGAGCGCTTCGCTCGCCCGATTTCGCGGATATCGAGGAATAACCTCGTGAGGCGTCTACGCGTCGGCCGGCGCGCGCCGATCGTCGCGCTCGAGCTTGATCGCGGTCCGCACGGCCGCTCGCGCGCGCCTCGTATCGCTTGACGCTCTGTAGGCGATGCCGAGCCGATACCACGCGCGCCAATCGTCTGGCGCGGCCTCGACCGCCGCCTTCCAGCGAGGGAAGTCCTCGTCGGCGGCCGCACGCTCGACCCGTCCGCTCGGGCTCCGCGGAAGGTCGTCGACGGGGAGCGCGTCATCGTCGATCATGCGGTCGGTCAGGCGCTGCGCCTGCATGCCGAAGACGAGTTCGCGGGCGATGAACGCCGCGGCGAGGGCAGGCAGCACGATGAGGGCGAGCCCGATGCCCACGCCGACCGCGTCGGCCCCCGTGATGAGCAGCCACGACTGCCGCACCGTCAGCGTCAGGTACAGCGCGAGCAGCGCCGTGATGACGAGGACGCCGACCTTCGTCAAGAGCCCGCGCATCAGGCGCCGGACTCCGCGACGGGGGCGTTCGATGGCACGGATGCTCGTGGGGCGTCGGCGGGGTACTGCATGCCCCAAGGGTACGCGGGTTGCCGGGGTCGGCAGTTCGGTAGCCGGCGCGCGCCGGTCAGCGCCGGGATCGGGGTCGTTGGCTTAGATCGGCAGGTCCCAGTTGCCGCCCGTGCGCAACTCAGGGGGCAGGTGGCCCTGATCATTGTGCACGAGCAACTCGTTCGGGCGGGCCCTGCGCAGCCGGAGCACCGTGAGCGCGGCGTTGCCCGTGCGCAGCGCGAGCCAGCGCCAATCGGGCATCTCGAGCATCTCCCGCACGAACCAGCCGATGACGAAGGAATGCGTCACGAGCAGGGTGTGCTTGCGCTCTCGTTCGCGTGTGAGGAACGTCGAGACGGCGTCGGCCATCTGGGCCGCTCCCGCCTCCACCTCGGCCTCGGCGACCCCGGAGAAGTAGCTGTCGTAGACGCTCGGTGTTTCGGGCGTCGGCCCGGACGGGACGCAGTCGAACAGCAACCCTGATGGCTCGGGCGGCGGTCCCTGCAGGTAGCTCGACATGATGTCGGCCGTCTGGGTCGCGCGGTCGAGCGGCGAGGTGAACGAGGCGGTGAACGGCACCCTGGCGAGCCGGCGGCCGATCGCATGCGCCTGCGCCGAGCCGCGGGCCGACAGTGGGCCGTCGTCGATGCCGTGCTCCGCGTCGCGCTGCTCGCCGTGGCGCACGAGGTAGACGTAGTGCGACATGGCTCAGCGCTCCAGCTCTGCTCGCGCATCGTCGGGAAGCGTGCCGATGGCCGTCGCGAGCAACGGCCCGCCGAAGAGCTCGCCGGCGAGCGTCAGCACCTCGTCGGCGGTCACCGCCGACGTGCGCTCGAGCGCGCTGTCGAGGTCGACGAACTCGCCGGCGTAGACCTCGCTGCGGCCGAGCCGGTTCATGCGCGTCTCGGTGTTCTCGAGCGCGAGTGCGGACGCTCCGGCCGTGGCGCCCTTCGCGTCGTCGAGCTCCGCGTCCGTCACCCCGTCGGCGACGAGCCTCTCGACCTCCGCACGCATGACCCTGGCCACCTCTGCGGCCTTCGCCGGCGCGCATCCCGCATACATGCCGGTCACGCCCGCGTCGGCGTGGGAGCCGGCGAACGAATGCACGGAGTAGGCGAGGCCGCGGCGCTCCCGCACCTCTTGGAACAGCCGGGACGACATGCCGCCGCCGAAGATGCGGTGCAGCAGGCCGAGCGCATGGCGGCGATCGTCGGTGCGTCGCAGCCCTCGGCTGCCGAGGATGAGCCCCACCTGCTCGAGTGGTCGCTCGACGAGCGCGAGGCCGTCTTCCGGTATGACATCGGCCGGCGTTGGGTCGCGGCGAGGCGCGGGGGCCGCGGCGTCGTCGAGGCGCCAGTCGCCCGCCGCGAGCGTACGTGTCACGAGCGCTCGGGCCTCATCGTGCTCGACCGCTCCGGCGATCGTGACGATGAGCTCCTGGGGCCGATACCGGGCGCGATAGTGCTCCCAGACGTCGTCGCGACTGGTGGCCCGGATGGTGTCGGGCGTTCCGCCGATCGGTCGGGAGAGCGGGTGCGCGCCGAATGCCGTGCGGTAGAAGCGTTCCCACAGGACATCGGTCGGGTCGTCGTCGGCCATCGCGAGCTCTTCGAGGATGACGCCGCGCTCGGTTTCGAACTCCTCGCGGTCGATGACGCTCGACGTGATCATGTCGCTCAGCGAGGCGATTGCCATCTCCAGGTCGTCCGCGCCGACCTTCGCGTGATAGACCGTGTGCTCGTGCGAGGTCGCGGCGTTGTGCTCGCCGCCGACGCGGTCGAACGAGACGGCGAGGTCGAAGGCGGTCCGCGTCGGCGTGCCCTTGAACAGCAGGTGCTCGAGGAAGTGTGTCGAGCCGTACTGGTGCGGCGCTTCGTCGCGGGAGCCGACGGGAACCCAGTAGCCGATCGCCACGCTCGATGCCCCCGGCACCCGCTCGGTCAGCAGTCGCACACCTCCGGGCAGGATCGACCGCCGAAACCGCGCGCCGCCTGCGACGTCGACATCGAGCTCTGGAACTTCAAGGGGGAGTGGAATAGCAGGAGACATGACCTCGACATCCTAGGTGCTCGCGTGCTGCACCACCTTGACACGCCACGGTCCCGCGAACGAGCCGACCGAGAATGCGCGGCGGACCGGGGCCCGGCCTCAGCCCGCCGTGCCCACGCTGTGCCAGCATCGACGTGCACGCAATCCTCGCTCCGATCCCGGGGCGGACCAGTATGGGAGGACCTATGCCGAACGATCCGTACGAGAAACTCGCGCCCGTGCCGAAGCTCGCCGTGCGCGCTCCGTTCACGAACGGCGACACACTGCCCGACGCGAATGTCGCGCCGAGCCACGGCGGTCAGGGGAGGTCGCCCGCACTCGAGTGGGACGCCGTCGATGGCGCCGCGGCCTACCTTGTGACCTGTTATGACCCCGACGCCCCCACCATGAGCGGGTTCTGGCACTGGGTCGTCTACAACATTCCCGGCGGCGTGACGTCGTTGCCCGAGGGCGCCGGGACGGGCGACGAGGTCGACCTGCCCGAGGGCGCGAAGGCCGGCTTCAACGAGACGCTGGGGCGCGAGTACCGCGGCGCCGCGCCGCCGGCGGGCCACGGGCCGCACCGCTACTTCTTCACGGTTTCGGCACTCGACGCCACTCTCGACATCCCCGACAATCTCACGGGTGCACGCGTGAACTTCATGGCCAGGGAGCACGTCATCGCACGGGGGCACGTCCACGCGGTCTTCGAGAACACGGGCGCGTAGGGCACTGCAGCGCCGCGCACGTTGGCGCGGTGCTGGCATGCGCAAATCGCCCCCTCGCTCGGCGAGGGGGCGATTCGCGTTGGGGCCGCCCTTCGCGGGTGCGCCCGGGTGCGCGGTGCGCCTTACACGTCGCCGTCGGCGACGTCGGCCGCGCCGTCTGTCTGCGCCTCGATGACGGGCGCGAGGGACAGCTTGCCGCGGTCGTCGACCTTCGTGATTTCGATCAGGATCTTCTGACCGACGGAAACGACGTCTTCGACGTTCTCGACGCGCTTGCCGCCCGCGAGCTTCCGCACCTCGGAGATGTGGAGCAGGCCGTCCTTGCCGGGCAGCAGCGAGACGAACGCACCGAAGGTCGCGATCTTGACCACCGTGCCGAGGTACTGCTCGCCGACCTCCGGGTTGGTGGGGTTCGCGATCGCATTGATCGCGGCGCGAGCGGCTTCGGCAGCAGGTCCGTCGGTGGCGCCGATGTAGACCGTGCCGTCGTCCTCGATCGAGATGTCGGCGCCGGTGTCGTCCTGAATCTGGTTGATGACCTTGCCCTTGGGCCCGATCACCTCGCCGATCTTGTCGACGGGCACCCTGACCGTGATGATGCGCGGTGCCGTCGGCGCCAACTCATCAGGCGAGTCGATGACCGCCGTGATGGCACGGTCGAGGATCTGTACGCGGGCGTCATACGCCTGGCGCAAGGCACGGTCGAGCACCTCAGAGGGGATGCCGTCGAGTTTCGTGTCGAGCTGGATCGCCGTCACGAACTCCTTGGTGCCGGCGACCTTGAAGTCCATGTCGCCGAGTGCGTCTTCGGTGCCCAGGATGTCGGTGAGGGCCGCGTAGCGCGTCTCCCCCTCGACGGTGTCGCTGACGAGCCCCATCGCGATGCCCGCAACGGGGGCGCGCAGAGGAACACCGGCGTTGAGCAGCGAGAGCGTCGACGCGCACACCGAGCCCATCGAGGTGGAGCCGTTCGAGCTGAGCGCCTCCGAGACCTGCCGGATCGCGTACGGGAACTCCTCGCGACTCGGCAGCACGGGCACGAGGGCCCGTTCGGCGAGGTAGCCGTGGCCGATCTCGCGGCGCTTGGGACTGCCGACACGACCCGTCTCACCCGTCGAATACGGCGGGAAGTTGTAGTGGTGCATGTAGCGCTTCGACGTGACGGGCGAGAGGGAGTCGATCTGCTGCTCCATCTTCAGCATGCCGAGGGTTGTGACGCCGAGGATCTGCGTCTCGCCGCGCTGGAAGATCGCCGAACCGTGAACGCGCGGAACGACGTCGACTTCGGCATCGAGCTGGCGGATGTCCGCGACTCCGCGGCCGTCGATACGTTGGCCGTCGCGAAGGATGCGCCCTCGGACCACGACCTTGGTCACGGCCTTGTAGGCGCCGGATACCTGCGCGGCGATCGACTCGTTGAGCTCGCCCGCCGAGACCTTGGCGGTGATCTCGGCCTTGACTTCGGACTTGAGCGCGTCGTCGGCGGCCTGACGCTCGAGCTTGTCGGCGATCTGGTAGATCTCGCTCAGCCGGTCATATGACAGGGCCGCGACAGCGTCGTAGGCCTCCTGCGAGTACGGCGGGAAGACCGGGTAGTCGGCCGTCGGCTTCGCGGCTTCTGCGGCGAGCTGTTCCTGGGCCTTCACGAGCTGCGACAGGAACGGCTTGGCCGCCTCGAGGCCCTGGGCCACGACGGCTTCGTTCGGCTTGGTCGCGCCACCCTGGATGAGGTCCCAGGCGCTCTCCGTCGCCTCGGCCTCGACCATCATGATGGCGATGTCCTCACTGCCGTCGGCGCCGCGAACGATGCGACCCGCGACCGTGAGGTCGAAGACTGCCTGTTGCAGCTGCGTGTGCGTGGGGAACGCGACCCACTGGTCGCCGATCAGGGCAAGTCGAATGCCGCCGATGGGTCCCGAGAAGGGAAGTCCCGACAGCTGCGTCGACAGCGAGGCGGCGTTGATCGCGAGCGCTTCATAGTGCTCGTCCGGCGCAACGGCGAGCACGGTCACGACGACCTGGATCTCGTTGCGCAGGCCCTCGACGAACGAGGGCCGGAGCGGACGGTCGATCAGCCGGCAGGCGAGAATCGCCTCGGTGGACGGTCGGCCCTCGCGACGGAAGAACGAGCCGGGGATCTTGCCCGCGGCATACGAACGCTCTTCGACGTCGATCGTCAGCGGGAAGAAGTCGAGGCCCTCGCGGGGCTGCTTCGATGCGCTCGTTGCCGAGAGCAGCATGGTCTCGTCGTCGAGGTACGCGACGGCCGAGCCCTGCGCCTGCTGAGCGAGACGGCCGGCCTCGAACCGGATCTTTCGGGTGCCATAGCTGCCATTGTCAATGACGGCTTCGGCGAAACGGATTTCTGGACCCTCCAAAGGGTACTCCTTACGTGCATTCACGCAGGAAGGGCGGGGGGCAGAACCTGAAACGGTCAGGCTGATCGTCAGTCGAAGCATCCCGCACGTCTCGCCGTCGACGCCCGGAACGCCACCACCGAAGACCAGCAGCCCGCCGACCCGCGTGCGAGTTTGGGGTGTTCGTGGTGTTATACCGCCCACCAGCCTAGCAGCCGGGTGCCTTCCCGGCGCCGAGCACGCGGCGGGTCCGGGCACACGGCGGACGCTGCCCTCAGCGTGCGCGCTCGAGCGCGGCCGACAGGTCGGCGATCAGGTCGTCTGCTGCGTCGATGCCGATCGACAGCCGCAGGAGGCCGTCGCTGACGCCCGCGGCCTCTCGGGCCTCGGGTGTCATCGAGGCGTGCGTCATGGTCGCCGGATGCGCCACGAGCGACTCGGTTCCGCCGAGCGACTCGGCGAGGCTGAAGAGCTCGAGGCCGTCGGCGAATCGGCGAACGGCGTCGAGACCGCCCTTCAGCTCGAACGACAGCATCGCGCCGAAGCCGAACTGCTGCGATGCGGCCAACTCGTGGCCCGGGTGTGATGGGAGCCCCGGATAGTAGACGGCGGCGAGGGCGTCGTGCCCCTCGATCGCCTCTGCGACCGCCTGGGCGACCTCCTGATGACGCCGCCACCGCACGTCGAGCGTGCGCAGTCCGCGCAATGCCAGGTAGGCGTCGAACGGGCTTCCCGTGAGTCCCAGCACGTTCGCCCACCAAGCCGCACGCTCGTGGAGCTCGGTCGTCTTCGCGACGACAACGCCCGCCACGACGTCGCTGTGGCCGTTGAGGTACTTGGTTGCCGAGTGTGCGACGACGTCGACACCGAGCTCGATCGGTCGCTGGCCGAGCGGCGTGAGGAATGTATTGTCAGCGCCGACGATGGCGCCGACCCCGTGCCCCGCCTCGGCGAGAGCCCGCAGGTCGCTGATGCGCAGGAGGGGGTTCGACGGCGTCTCGAGCCACAGCAGCGCGGGTTTGATCTGGGCGATGGCGTCGAGCGCCGCCTCGGTCTGCGTGAGGTCCACCGTCTCGATGCGCGCGAAACCGTTCGACTGCAGGGAGTCGAACAGCCGCCACGACCCTCCGTAGCAGTCGTGCGGCACGACGATCGTGTCGCCTGCACGGATCGACATGAACACGGCGAGGGTGATGGCGGCCATTCCGGTCGACACGACCGTGCCTCCGGCCCCGCCCTCGAGGGTCGACACCGCGTCACCGAAGAGATCGCGAGTGGGATTGCCCGCCCTCGTGTAGTCGTATGGCCGCGGAGCGCCGATGCCCTCGAACGTGAAGTTCGACGAGAGATAGATCGGGGGCACGACGGCACCGTGCGTGGTGTCGCTTTCGAAGCCGGTTCGGAGCGCACGGGTCAGGGGCGAGAAATCGGGCATGGCGGAAACCATATTGGGTGAGCCGAGCGGGCAACGAATCGATGTGACGCCGGGTTGCGGACCGATGGGCGTCCTGCCCCGCGCGCACGAACGGCCCGCATCCGGGCGTGGATGCGGGCCGTTCGCGTCAGCGCTGCGGTGCTTGGCGTGCTAGCGGCGCAGGCCGAGGCGCGCGATCAGCGAGCGGTAGCGCTCGATGTCGATGTCGCTGAGATAGCTGAGCAGTCGACGACGCTGACCCACGAGCAGCAGCAGGCCGCGGCGCGAGTGGTGGTCGTGCTTGTGCGACTTCAGGTGCTCGGTGAGGTCGCGGATGCGCTTCGACAGCAGGGCGATCTGGACCTCGGGAGATCCGGTGTCACCGGGGTGCGTAGCGTATTCCTCGATGATGGACTTCTTGACGTCGGCAGGCAATGCCATGGCGTGAACTCCCCTTCGTCCGTTGCGCGGTGTCAACCACCCGATGTGGAAGACGCTCTCGATCCGCGGCCGATTCACGGCAACCTCACGATGCTAGCACAACGACGCCACCCCGGGCGCGCGAGCCGCGCGGATCCGGAGCGGCGAGCCGTCGGGTGGGCTCAGCGAACGCCCAGCAGGTCGATGACGAACACCAGCGTGCGGCCCGC